>NZ_JBWKDS010000026.1:0-50717 GCF_056435845.1 Streptomyces sp. NPDC043867
CCTCCGCCTTGCAGCTGTACGCGCCAGACCCCGCTCGGGTCGGTCAGGACGAACCGTCGGTCACAGCCAGCCTGATCCAAACGACAGGCCCTAGCCCCGAGCACGGGTGAGTTCTTGACCGGGGGTGACCCGGAGCACGCGTGAGTCCGGGGCCCGGGGTGACCCGGAGAACGGGTCACCCATTACCGCGGGTGAGCCTGAACCGGGGTGACCCCGTGCCCGCGTGCGCCCGTTTCCAGGTGACCCGAAAAATCAGGTGACCCCGAGTCCCGGGGTGAGCCCAAACCGGGGTGAGCCACAGATGTGGGTGAGCTCCCCCTGTGGGCCTGTCCCCGGCGTATCCCGGCTGTTGACAAGGCTTTTTCGCCCCCTCCGCCCCTACCCGTCCCGTACCTGGGGGCTCCGCCCCCAGACCCCCGTATCGGCCTGGCGGCCTCGTCCTCAAACGCCGGACGGGCTGAAAGACACCAGTCGCGGCAGAGACAGAAAGCCGCCGGCCGCCGCACGGGCCGCATGAGCAGCAACCCCTGCCAAGGCTGGAAGGCCGCAGCCGCTCCACGGACCGAACGGCCGAGCCGTCAACGGCCCGAAGGCCCAGCCGTCGAACGGGCGGAGAGACAGAGCCGTCGACCGGGCCGAAGGCCGAGCCGTCGACCGGCCGAAAGACCGAGCCGTCGACCGGCCGAAAGACCGAGCCGTCGACCGGGCGGAAAGACAGAGCCGTCGACCGGCCGAAAGACCGAGCCGTCGACCGGGCGGAAAGACAGAGCCGTCGACCGGGCCGAAATCCCGCCCCCACAGCCCCCCAGCACACCCCCAGCCCCCCAGCACACCCCCAGCCCCCCAACACGCCCCTCCGCACCCCAAGGCCCCGGCGCGTCCCTCCCGTGACACAACCGAAGGCCCCGGTCTCCCCTCCTGGGGAAGGAGAGGTGACCGGGGCCTTCGAAGCAAGCTCTGTGGATCCACGCCCGCGTGGCGAACGCAGGTCGCGCGTGGGTCCGGGGGTGTCGGGTTGGGAGCGGAGAGAGAGGGCCCGCTCGGGTCCAGCCGACGGTCAAGTCAGGGGATGAGCCCGGATGGGCTCAGCCGACTCAGCCCTTGAGGGAAGCGACCTTGGAAGCAAGCGCCGACTTCTTGTTGGCGGCCTGGTTCTTGTGGATGACGCCCTTCGAGACGGCCTTGTCGAGCGCGCGCGACGCGTCGCGCGTGTACTCGGTGGCCTTCTCGACGTCACCCGCGGCAGCGGCCTCGCGGGCCTTGCGGATCGCGGTCTTCAGGGAGGACTTGACGGCCTTGTTGCGCAGCCGAGCCTTCTCGTTGGTCTTGATCCGCTTGATCTGGGACTTGATGTTCGCCACGAATGAGCCTTTTCAGGTTCAGGCGCGCGAGGGCAGGCCTCACGCGCCGGTGATTGATCTTCGAGTAGCCCACCGGTGAACCGGCGGAGCTGCTGCCCCGCCGGTCGCCCGGCGAAGCCGATACCCCGCCGGTGAACCGGAGGAGCCGTCTGTGCCTCGTGCAGAGAGGGCATGAGACACAGCCACCCAGGCTACCAGTCGTCCCAGGAGCGGCCCAAACCGGTCGCAGCTCCCCGCCCGTGGGACCATGGAGCCTACGTATCGATCCGACCCGAGGCGACAGGCGCCTCAAGAGACAGGACCCTGCGTGCCCGCGACCCCTAACCATGTGCCCGAGCCGAGCCGTACCGCCCCGGCTCTGATCCGCAATTTCTGCATCATCGCGCACATCGACCACGGCAAGTCCACGCTCGCCGACCGGATGCTCCAGCTGACCGGGGTGGTCGAGCAGCGTCAGATGCGTGCTCAGTACCTCGACCGGATGGACATCGAGCGCGAGCGCGGCATCACGATCAAGTCCCAGGCGGTCCGGCTGCCCTGGGCGCCCACCGAGGACCCGGGCAGGACCCACATCCTCAACATGATCGACACCCCCGGGCACGTCGACTTCACGTATGAGGTCTCGCGGTCCCTCGCCGCCTGTGAGGGCACGGTCCTCCTGGTCGACGCGGCCCAGGGCATCGAGGCGCAGACCCTCGCCAACCTCTACCTGGCGATGGAGAACGACCTCACCATCGTCCCGGTGCTGAACAAGATCGACCTGCCGGCCGCCCAGCCCGAGAAGTTCTCCGAGGAGCTGGCCAATCTCATCGGCTGCCAGCCCGAGGACGTGCTCAAGGTCTCGGCGAAGACCGGCGTCGGCGTGGACGCGCTGCTGGACCGGGTGGTCCGTGACGTCCCGGCCCCGGTCGGCGTCGCGGACGCGCCCGCCCGGGCGATGATCTTCGACTCGGTCTATGACTCCTACCGTGGCGTGGTCACGTACGTCCGTGTCATCGACGGCCAGCTCAACAAGCGCGAGCGCATCAAGATGATGTCGACCGGCGCCACGCACGAGCTGCTGGAGATCGGCGTCTCGTCCCCCGAGATGACCCCGGCCGACGGCATCGGCGTCGGCGAGGTGGGCTACATCATCACCGGCGTGAAGGACGTCCGTCAGTCCAAGGTCGGTGACACGATCACCAGCAAGGAGAAGGGCGCCACCGAAGCCCTCGGCGGGTACAAGGACCCCAAGCCGATGGTCTTCTCCGGCCTCTATCCCCTGGACGGCTCGGACTACCCCGACCTCCGTGAGGCGCTGGACAAGCTCCAGCTCAACGACGCGGCCCTGGTCTACGAGCCCGAGACCTCCGCGGCCCTCGGTTTCGGCTTCCGCGTCGGCTTCCTCGGCCTGCTGCACCTCGACGTCATCCGTGAGCGCCTGGAGCGCGAGTTCAACCTCGAACTCATCGCCACCGCGCCCAACGTGGTCTACCGCGTGATCATGGAGGACGGGAAGGAGCACACGGTCACCAACCCGAGCGAGTTCCCCGAGGGCAAGATCGACAAGGTCTTCGAGCCGGTCGTCCGGGCCACGATCCTCGCTCCCAGTGAGTTCATCGGCTCGATCATGGAGCTCTGCCAGACCCGTCGCGGCACCCTTCTCGGGATGGACTACCTCTCCGAGGACCGCGTCGAGATCCGCTACACGCTTCCCCTCGCCGAGATCGTCTTCGACTTCTTCGACAACCTGAAGTCCAAGACCCGCGGCTACGCGTCCCTGGACTACGAGCCCACCGGCGAGCAGGACGCCCAGCTGGTGAAGGTCGACATCCTGCTCCACGGCGACCGCGTCGACGCCTTCTCCGCCGTCACGCACCGGGACGCGGCCTACGCGTACGGAGTACGCCTCGTCGCCAAGCTGCGCGAGCTGATCCCGCGCCAGGCCTTCGAGATCCCCGTCCAGGCCGCCATCGGTTCGCGGGTCATCGCCCGCGAGACCATCCGCGCCATCCGCAAGGACGTCCTCGCCAAGTGCTACGGCGGTGACATCTCCCGGAAGCGGAAGCTGCTGGAGAAGCAGAAGGAGGGCAAGAAGCGGATGAAGATGGTGGGATCCGTGGAGGTTCCGCAGGAGGCCTTCATCGCCGTGCTCTCCAGTGACGAGAACGCCGGCTCGGGCAAGGCCAAGAAGTAGCCCGTACGGCCGAGAAGCAGCTGTCCAAACAGGGACAAAGCCCGGAAACGGACCGGGTGCAGGGGGCCTGTTCCGCGTGTGCGGGGCGGGCCCCCTTGCGCATGCGGCCGGTTGCTCTCTGTAGGAAGTGACAGGCCGCTGCCCCTTACGTACCGGCCGGTCGGGCCTTACTCTGATCTCTGCTCGGTAGTTACTCACGAGTTAAACAAGGCGCCGTGAGTGACGACAACACAGCCGCAACCAGCCAGCCGCACAGCAGTCGACCGAGCCAGTCGCACGCACTGTCGCGGGCCCCGGAGGATGTCGTGAGCGACACACAGACCCTGATCGAGAACCGTCCGCCCTCCGTGGCGGCGGTCTTCCTGGAGCGCGTGGCGGCCACGCCCGACGCCGAGGCCTATCGCTACCCCGTGCCATCGGCCGCCGGCGGGGGGCCGGACGAATGGAAGTCGCTGAGCTGGGCGCAGGCGGCCGAGCGGGTCTACGCCATCGCGGCCGGCCTGATCGAGCTGGGGTTGCAGCCGGAGCAGCGCGTCGCGCTCGCCTCCTCGACCCGGGTCGAGTGGATCCTCGCCGACCTCGGCATCATGTGCGCGGGCGCGGCCACGACGACCGTGTATCCGCAGACGAACGCGGAGGAGTCCGCGTTCATCCTGTCCGACTCGGAGAGCAGGGTCCTGATCGCGGAGGACGCCGCGCAGGTCGTCAAGGCGCGTGCCAAGCGGGCTGAGCTGCCCGAGCTGGCCCATGTCGTGGTGATCGACCCCACCGGTGTGGACACCTCCGAGGACGAGGGCGACTGGGTGCTGTCGCTCGCCGAGCTGGAGGCGCGCGGCGCCGCGTA
The DNA here is from genome assembly GCF_056435845.1 of Streptomyces sp. NPDC043867. Classification (NCBI taxonomy): domain Bacteria; kingdom Bacillati; phylum Actinomycetota; class Actinomycetes; order Kitasatosporales; family Streptomycetaceae; genus Streptomyces; species Streptomyces sp. NPDC043867. The sequence continues at coordinate 4,382 of NZ_JBWKDS010000026.1, forward strand.
CCTGGAGAAGAACCCCGACCTGATCACGAAGAAGGTCGGTGCGATCACCCCCGGCCAGCTCGCCACGCTGATCTACACCTCGGGCACCACCGGCCGTCCCAAGGGCGTCCGGCTGCCGCACGACAACTGGTCGTACATGGCCAAGGCGACCGTGGCCACCGGGCTGATCACCAGCGACGACGTGCAGTACCTGTGGCTGCCGCTCGCGCACGTCTTCGGCAAGGTGCTCACCTCCGGCCAGATCGAGGTCGGCCACGTCACCGCCGTCGACGGCCGGGTGGACAAGATCATCGAGAATCTGCCGGTGGTGCAGCCGACGTACATGGCGGCCGTGCCGCGCATCTTCGAGAAGGTCTACAACGGGGTCGCGGCCAAGGCGCGGGCCGGCGGCGGCGCCAAGTACAAGATCTTCCAGTGGGCGGCCGAGGTCGCCCGCGAGTACGCGAAGGTCAGCCAGGACAACTTCCGGCGCACCGGTGTCGCCTCCGTCCCGCTCGCTCTGGGCGCCAAGCACAAGGTCGCCGACAGGCTCGTCTTCGCCAAGATCCGCGAGGCCTTCGGCGGCAACCTGCGCGCCTGCGTCTCCGGCAGCGCCGCGCTCGCCCCGGAGATCGGCTACTTCTTCGCCGGCGCCGGCATCCACATCCTGGAGGGCTACGGCCTCACCGAGTCCTCCGCGGCCTCCTTCGTGAACCCCGGTGAGGCCTACCGCACCGGCACCGTCGGCAAGCCGCTGCCCGGCACCGAGGTGCGCATCGCGGACGACGGCGAGATCCTGCTGCGCGGCCCCGGCATCATGGAGGGCTACCACCGGCTGCCCGAGAAGACCGCCGAGGTACTGGAGTCCGACGGCTGGTTCCACACCGGCGACATCGGCGAGCTGTCCCCGGACGGGTACCTGCGGATCACCGACCGCAAGAAGGACCTCATCAAGACGTCCGGCGGCAAGTACATCGCGCCCGCCGAGGTCGAGGGCCAGTTCAAGGCCGTGTGCCCGTACGTCTCCAACATCCTCGTGCACGGAGCCGACCGGAACTTCTGCACCGCGCTCATCGCCCTCGACGAGCCGTCGATCCTGGACTGGGCGAAGGAGAACGGGCTGGAGGGCAAGTCGTACGCCGAGGTCGTCGCGGCCCCGGTGACGGTCGCGATGGTCGAGGGCTACGTGAAGGAGCTCAACGACGGTCTCCAGCGCTGGCAGACCATCAAGAAGTTCCGTCTGCTGCCGCGCGACCTGGACGTCGAGCACGGGGAGATCACCCCGAGCCTGAAGCTGAAGCGTCCGGTCGTCGAGCGGGAGTACAAGCACCTCATCGACGAGATGTACGCGGGCTCGCGCGAGGCGTAGCCCCCGGTGTGGCGGGTCCGGAGACGTCCGGGCCCGCGCACGCGGACGAGGCGCGGCCGGCGTGCTGGACAATGGAGGACATGCCTTCCGCACTCCCCGACGGTGAGCCCGTCCCCGACGACGGGGCGCTGCCCGCGCACGCCCTCGCCGGGGCCGCCGAGCGCGCTCTCGGGTTCTACCTCCACGTCCCGTACTGCGCGACCCGCTGCGGCTACTGCGACTTCAACACCTACACGGCCACCGAGTTGCGGGGCAGCGGAGGCGTGCTCGCCTCCCGCGACAACTACGCGTCGACCCTGACCGACGAGGTCCGGCTGGCGCGCAAGGTGCTCGGCGACGACCCGCGCCCCGTCCGCACGGTCTTCGTCGGCGGCGGGACGCCCACGCTGCTGGCCGCCGACGATCTCGTACGGATGCTGGGCGCGATCCGCGACGAGTTCGGGCTCGCGGACGACGCGGAGATCACCACGGAGGCGAACCCCGAGTCGGTCGACCCCGCCTACCTCGCCACCCTGCGCGCCGGCGGCTTCAACCGGATCTCCTTCGGCATGCAGAGCGCCCGGCAGCACGTCCTGAAGGTGCTCGACCGCACGCACACGCCCGGCCGGCCCGAGGCCTGCGTCGCCGAGGCGCGCGCGGCGGGCTTCGACCACGTGAACCTCGACCTGATCTACGGCACCCCGGGGGAGACCGACGACGACTGGCGGGCCTCGCTCGACGCGGCCCTCGGGGCGGCACCCGACCACGTCTCGGCGTACGCGCTGATCGTCGAGGAGGGCACCCAGCTGGCCCGCCGCATCCGTCGCGGGGAGGTCCCCATGACGGACGACGATGTCCACGCGGACCGGTATCTCATCGCCGACGAGGTGCTCTCGGCAGCCGGTTTCGACTGGTACGAGGTCTCGAACTGGGCTACGTCCGACGCGGGGCGCTGCCTGCACAACGAGCTGTACTGGCGCGGCGCCGACTGGTGGGGCGCGGGACCCGGGGCCCACAGCCATGTGGGCGGGGTGCGCTGGTGGAACGTGAAGCATCCCGGCGCGTACGCCGGGGCGCTGGCCGCGGGGAGGTCGCCCGGGGCGGGGCGTGAGCTGCTGTCCGCGGAGGACCGCCGGGTCGAGCGGATCCTGCTGGAGCTGCGGCTGCGGGAGGGCTGTCCGCTGGCGCTGCTGCGGCCGGACGGGCTGGCCGCGGCTCGGCGCGCGCTGGCGGGTGGGCTGCTCGAGAGCGGGCCGTACGGGGGCGGGCGGGCTGTGCTCACCCTGCGGGGGCGGTTGCTCGCGGACGCGGTGGTCCGCGACCTGGTGGACTGACCCGGGGGCGCTGCCCCCGGACCCCCGTATCGGCCTGACGGCCTCGTCCTCAAACGCCGGACGGGCTGAAATCCCTGCCTCGGCCTGCCCCGGGGGCCGCGGTGTCGCGCTCGTCCTCGAAACGCCGGACGGGCTGAAATCCCAGCCTCGGCCCGCCCCGGGGGCCGCGGTGTCGCGCTCGTCCTCGAAACGCCGGACGGGCTGAAATGTCCTCCGCTGTCGCGGGGCTACTCCGGGGCCGTGACGAAGTCGATGAGTTCTTCCACGCGGCCGAGGAGTTCCGGCTCCAGGTCCTTGTAGGAGCGGACCCGGGACAGGATGTGCTGCCAGGCCGCGCCGGTGTTCTCCGGCCAGCCCAGGGCCCGGCAGACGCCGGTCTTCCAGTCCTGGCCGCGCGGGACCCGGGGCCACGCGGGGATGCCGACCGAGGACGGCTTCACGGCCTCCCAGATGTCGATGTACGGATGGCCCACCACGAGCGCGTGCTCGCTGGTGACCGCCTCCGCGATCCGGAACTCCTTCGAGCCGGGGACCAGGTGGTCGACGAGGACGCCGAGCCGGGCGTCCGGTCCGGGACCGAACTCCTCGACGACGGACGGCAGGTCGTCGACGCCCTCCAGGTACTCGACGACGACGCCCTCGATGCGCAGGTCGTCGCCCCACACCCGCTCCACGAGCTCGGCGTCGTGCCGGCCCTCGACGTAGATGCGGCCGGCCCGGGCCACGCGGGCGCGGGCGCCGGGCACGGCGACCGAACCGGAGGCGGTGCGGCTGGGGCGGGCCGGTCCGGCGGCCGGCCGGACCAGGGTGACCACCCTGCCCTCCAGCAGGAAGCCCCGCGGCTCCAGCGGGAACACCCGGTGCTTGCCGAAGCGGTCCTCCAGCGTCACCGTGCCCGCCTCGCAGCGGATCACGGCACCGCAGAAACCGGTGCCGGGCTCCTCCACCACCAGACCGGGATCGGCCGGGACCTCCGGCACGGGCTTGGGCTTCTTCCACGGCGGGGTCAGGTCCGGAGAGTACTGGCGCATTCGGATGACGATAGGAGAAGTCGAGCGCCGGAGCCCCCGGCCGCGCCTACGACACGCCGAAGCGGGCGGCCAGCGCGTCCCGCTGGGCCCGGACGAACGCCGCGTCGACCGCGGCCCCGTGCCCCGGCACGTACACGGCGTCCTCGCCCCCGAGGTCCAGCAGCCGGTCCAGCGCCGCCGGCCAGTGGGACGGAACGGCGTCCGGGCCGGCCTGGGGCTCACCCGACTCCTCCACCAGGTCGCCGCAGAAGACGACCTCCGGGCCGCCCGCTCCCGGTACGAGCACCGCCAGGTCGTGCGCGGTGTGGCCGGGACCCACGTTCGCCAGCAGGACCTGCGCCCCGCCGCCCAGCCCGAGGGTCCACTCGCCGGACACGAGGTGGCGGGGGCGGACGAGCAGATCCGCCGCCTCGGCCGCGTCGCGCGGGTCCAGACCGTTGCGCACGGCGTCCGCGCGCAGTTCCTCGCGGCCGTGGTCGAGGACCGTGTCCAGGCCCACCGCGCCGAACACCTCCACTCCGGAGAAGGCGGCGGCGCCGAGGACGTGGTCGAAGTGGGGATGGGTGAGTGCGAGGTGTGTCACACGCAGCCGGGTGCCGAGGAGCCGCCCGGTCTCGGCCCGCAGCCGCGCGCCCTCCGCCAGGCTCGACCCCGCGTCGATCAGGAGCGCGGCACCTTCGCCGACCACGAGCCCCGTGGTGCAGTCCCAGCCCGGCAGGCGGCACCGTCCGACCCGCGGGGCTAGCTGCTCCCACCCCGCCTCTTCCCAAGTCACCTTCACACGGCGACGCTAGCGGCAACGGGGTACGACGGCGCGACATGGCGGGACACGTCCCCGCCCGCGGCGAGGGCGTCACGGGCCCGCCCTTGCCGGGGTCGTACCTCCCCGCCGTACACTGAGCCGGGGAACGCTGGCACTCGCACGCGCTGAGTGCCAGGAAGAAGGCCGCGACGACCACGGTGCCGACATCTGGAGGTGTGCGCGATGCTCAGTGAACGCAGGCTCGAGGTACTGCGCGCCATCGTCCAGGACTACGTCGGGACGGAGGAGCCGGTCGGCTCCAAGGCGCTGACCGAGCGCCACCGGCTGGGGGTCTCCCCGGCCACCGTCCGCAACGACATGGCAGCCCTGGAGGACGAGGGGTACATCGCCCAGCCGCACACCAGCGCCGGGCGCATCCCCACCGACAAGGGCTACCGCCTCTTCGTCGACAAGCTCGCCGGCGTCAAGCCGATGACCGCGCCCGAGCGCCGCGCCATCCAGAACTTCCTCGACGGCGCCGTCGACCTCGACGACGTCGTGGGGCGCACGGTGCGGCTGCTCGCGCAGCTCACCCGGCAGGTCGCCGTCGTCCAGTACCCCTCGCTCACGCGCTCGACGGTGCGGCACGTGGAGCTGCTCTCGCTGGCCCCGGCCCGCGTGATGCTGGTGCTCATCACGGACACCGGCCGGGTCGAGCAGCGCATGATCGACTGTCCGGCGCCCTTCGGTGAGACGTCCCTGGCGGATCTGCGGGCCCGGCTCAACAGCCGGGTCGCGGGCCGCCGTTTCGCGGATGTCCCGCAGTTGGTGCAGGATCTGCCGGAGGCCTTCGAGACCGAGGACCGCGGTACGGTCTCGACGGTGCTCTCCACGCTGCTGGAGGCGCTCGTCGAGGAGAACGAGGAGCGGTTGATGATCGGCGGCACCGCCAATCTCACCCGCTTCGGACATGACTTCCCCCTCACGATCCGGCCGGTTCTCGAAGCCCTCGAGGAGCAGGTCGTGCTTCTGAAGCTGCTGGGGGAGTCGACGGATTCGGGCATGACCGTACGGATCGGTCGCGAGAACGTCCACGAGGGACTCAACTCCACGTCCGTGGTCTCGGTCGGCTACGGTTCGGGCGGCGAGGCAGTCGCAAAACTCGGCGTGGTCGGACCGACCCGCATGGATTACCCGGGAACGATGGGAGCGGTACGCGCAGTGGCACGGTACGTCGGACAGATCCTGGCGGAGTCGTAGGTGGCCACGGACTACTACGCCGTACTCGGCGTGCGCCGCGACGCTTCCCAGGACGAGATCAAGAAGGCGTTCCGGAGGCTCGCCCGCGAGCTGCATCCGGACGTCAATCCCGATCCGAAGACGCAGGAGCGCTTCAAGGAGATCAACGCCGCCTACGAGGTGTTGTCGGACCCGCAGAAGAAGCAGGTCTACGACCTCGGCGGCGACCCGCTCTCGCAGAGCGGCGGCGCGGGCGCGGGCGGCTTCGGCGCCGGCGGCTTCGGGAACTTCTCGGACATCATGGACGCGTTCTTCGGCACGGCGTCGCAGCGCGGCCCGCGGTCGCGTACGCGCCGGGGCCAGGACGCCATGATCCGGCTGGAGATCGACCTCGACGAGGCGGCCTTCGGCACGACCAAGGACATCCAGGTCGACACGGCCGTGGTGTGCACCACGTGCAGCGGCGAGGGCGCGGCCCCCGGGACCTCCGCGCAGACCTGTGACATGTGCCGCGGTCGCGGCGAGGTGTCCCAGGTCACGCGGTCCTTCCTGGGCCAGGTCATGACGTCCCGCCCCTGCCCCCAGTGCCAGGGCTTCGGCACGGTGGTGCCGACGCCGTGCCCGGAGTGCGCGGGCGACGGGCGGGTGCGCTCGCGCCGGACCCTGACCGTGAAGATCCCGGCCGGTGTCGACAACGGCACGCGGATCCAGCTCGCGGGCGAGGGCGAGGTCGGCCCCGGCGGCGGCCCCGCCGGCGACCTGTACGTGGAGATCCACGAGTTGCCGCACGCGCAGTTCCAGCGCCGGGGCGACGACCTGCACTGCACGGTCACCCTCCCGATGACGGCGGCGTCCCTCGGCACGAAGGTGCCGCTGGAGACGCTGGACGGCCTGGAGGAGGTCGACATCCGCCCGGGCACCCAGTCCGGCCAGTCGATCCCGCTGCACGCCCGGGGTGTCACGCATCTGCGCGGCGGCGGCCGGGGCGACCTGATCGTCCACGTCGAGGTCATGACCCCGTCCAAGCTGGACGCGGAGCAGGAGCGCCTGCTGCGGGAACTGGCGAAGCTGCGCGGTGAGGAGCGGCCCACGGGGCAGTTCCAGCCGGGCCAGCAGGGACTGTTCTCGCGGCTGAAGGACGCGTTCAACGGCCGCTGACGGCGCTTGGGGCAGGCCCTCGGGGCCTGCCCGCACGGGTCCGGCCCCTGCCGGCGTCCCGGCGGGACACCCCGTGGGTGCGAGGGGACGGCCCGCTGCTCGCCGGAGACCACCGCACGGCGGGACACCCACTCCGGGCATCGGGGACCGTCCCGGCGGGACCGCCCGGCGGGTGTGAAGCCCCCCCGGAGAGACACATTCCGGTGGCCTGTGCCGGGTGGCCGCCGGATTCGGACTTGTCCGGGGGACGTGACACCATGCCGTCATGTCCTCCGCGCTGACCGATCTCTTTCGGTGTCCGATCGTGCAGGCCCCCATGGCGGGCGGCGTCTCCGTACCGCAGCTGGCCGCCGCCGTGTCCGAGGCCGGCGGGCTCGGCTTCCTCGCCGCCGGATACAAGACGGCCGACGGCATGTACCAGGAGATCAAGCAGCTGCGCGGCCTCACCGGCCGCCCCTTCGGCGTGAACCTCTTCATGCCGCAGCAGGAGCACGCGGACCCGGCCGCCGTCGACGTCTACGCCCATCAGCTCGCCGGTGAGGCCGGCTGGTACGACACCGAGCTCGGCGACCCCGACAGCGGCCGCGACGACGGTTACGACACCAAGCTCGCCGTCCTCCTCGACAATCCCGTGCCGGTGGTCTCCTTCCACTTCGGCTGCCCCACGCCCGAGGTGCTCGCCTCCTTCGCCCGCGTCGGCACCGTGACCATGGTCACGGCGACCACGGCCGAGGAGGCGCAGGCCGTGCAGCGGGCGGGCGCGGACGTCGTGATCGTGCAGGGCGTCGAGGCGGGCGGCCACCAGGGCACCCACCGGGACACCCCGGAGGCGGACGGCGCCGGCATCGGACTGCTCTCGCTGGTCGCCCAGGTCCGGGAGAGCGTCGGTCTGCCGATCGTGGCGGCCGGCGGCATCATGCGCGGCGCGCAGATCGCCGCGGTGCTCGCCGAGGGCGCGAGCGCGGCCCAGCTCGGCACGGCGTTCGTCGCCACCCCGGAGTCCGGTGCCGCGCCCGTGCACAAGCAGGCGCTGACCAACCCCCTGTTCGTCCGCACCGAGCTGACGCGGGCGTTCTCCGGGCGGCCGGCCCGCGGTCTGGTCAACCGCTTCATGCGTGAGCACGGCCCGTACGCCCCCGCCGCCTACCCCGAGGTTCACCACCTCACCTCCCCGCTGCGCAAGGCGGCGGCCAAGGCGGGCGACCCCCAGGGCATGGCGCTGTGGGCCGGGCAGGGCCACCGCATGGCACGCGAACTGCCCGCCGCGCAGCTCGTGGAGGTGCTGGCCGCCGAACTCGACGCCGCTAAAACAGCGTTGTCGTCGTTCCCCGGGGGCGCGGACCGATGACCGCGCCGGTGTTCGTGGTCGAGGACCTCGCGGCCGGCCGGGGCGGACGCTATGTGCTCGACGGTCCCGAAGGACGGCACGCGGTCTCCGTGAAGCGGCTGCGGGCCGGTGAGGACGTCGTCCTCACGGACGGGGCGGGCCGCTGGGCGCAGTGCGTCGTGACGGACACCGAGGGCAAGGACCGGCTGACCGTCCACATGGACGCGGTCGCCGAGGAGCCCGAGGAGTCCCCGCGCATCACTGTCGTGCAGGCCCTCCCCAAGGGCGACCGCGGTGAACTGGCCGTCGAGACCATGACCGAGACCGGCGTGGACCGCGTCGTCCCGTGGGCCGCCTCCCGCTGCATCACGCAGTGGAAGGGCGACCGGGGCCTGAAGGCGCTCGCCAAGTGGCGGGCCACCGCCCGGGAGGCCGGCAAGCAGTCCCGCCGCGTGCGCTTCCCTGAGGTCACGGACGCCATGACGACCAAGCAGGTCGGCGCGCTTCTCGCCACGGCGCAACTCGCGGCGGTGCTGCACGAGGACCGCGAGTACGGCAGCGAGCCGCTGGCGACGGCCGAACTCCCCGCCTCCGGCGAGATCGTGCTGGTCGTCGGCCCCGAAGGCGGCGTCTCCCCGGAGGAGTTGACGCTGTTCTCCGAGGCGGGCGCCAAGGCGTACCGGCTGGGACGCAGCGTGCTGCGCACCTCCACCGCCGGGACCGCGGCGGCCGCCCTGCTGCTGGGCCGCACCGGACGCTGGTCCTGACCGCTCCGGTTCCATACGGCTCCTGCCGCGCGGCTGACACGGCAACTGGCCGCATGCGGTCTACCGCCGGGCCCGGGACGGTGGCACGCTGCCGTGCATGGGCGTTATGAGGCTTTCAAGGCAAGGGGCGGCCCGCAGGCGGATGTTCGGCGCGGCCGGGCTCGGCGCGGTCGCGGTGTTCGGGGTGGCCGCGTGCGAACCGGGCGACGGGCTGAGCGCCGCGTCGGCCGCGTACACGACCGACCAGGCAGGCACCAGGGAACTGGAGCGCCGGGGCGTCGACGTGCAGTGGCTGAGCTGCACCGGCAACTACGGCGACGGCAACAAGGCCGTCACGCCCGGGAAGTCGCCCTCGCCGACCGTGCGCACCGTGGCCGACGTCGACTGCCAGGGGGAGACCCGCAGCGGGCAGGACATCACCATCACGGGCCAGGTCACCCGTGAGATCGACGGCAAGTGCGTACGGGGCGACCTCACCGCCAAGGTCGGCGGCAGACAGCGCTTCCACGTCAGCGTGCTGGGCAACTGCGACGCCGCCGGCACCCCGCCCGTCTCCTACGACCCCCAGCGCCCCGGATCCACCGTGACCGTCACCGAGACCCAGACCATCTGGTGCGAGAACTACCCCTCCTGCCGGCCCGTCCAGGGCAAGTGAGCCGCGCGTGCGCGGGACGGCAAGTGATCCAAACTCCTGCCGGGGCGGCCGGACGCTGCATAGGGTGAACGGGTGACACAGTCCGCACCCCTCGCGTACCTCCGGTTCCCCCACCTGCACGGCGACCACGTCGTCTTCACCGCCGAGGACGACGTCTGGGCCGCCCCGCTCGACACCGCGGGCCGCGCCTGGCGGGTCAGCGCCGACAACGTCCCGGTGAACCATCCGCGCATCTCCCCGGACGGCACCACCGTCGCCTGGACCTCCACCCGGGACGGGGCCCCCGAGGTGCACGCGGCCCCCCTGGACGGCGGCCCCGCCAAGCGGCTCACCCACTGGGGGAGCGACCGGACCCAGGTCCGCGGCTGGACCCCGGAAGGACACGTCCTCGCCCTCAGCACGGCGGGCCAGGCCTCCCTGCGGCGCAGCTGGGCCCGCGCCGTCCCGCTCGACGGCGGACCCGCCGCCACCCTCCCGTACGGGCCCGTCGGCGACGTCGCCCGCGGGGGCCCCGGCACCGTCCTGCTGTCCGCCCCCATGGGCCGCGAGGCCGCCTGGTGGAAGCGCTACCGCGGCGGCACGGCGGGCAAGCTGTGGATCGACCGCGACGGCGACGGCGAGTTCGTCCGGCTGCACGAGGACCTCGACGGCAACGTCGAATACCCGATGTGGGTGGGGGAGCGCGTCGCGTTCCTGTCCGACCACGAAGGCGTCGGAGCCGTCTACTCCTCCCTCGCCGACGGCTCCGACCTGCGCCGGCACACCGGCGTCGACGGCTTCTACGCCCGGCACGCCGCCACCGACGGCACCCGGATCGTCTACGCGTCCGCCGGTGAACTGTGGCTCCTCGACGACCTCGACGGCGCCGGAGCGCGCAGGCTCGACGTCCGGACCGGCAGCCGGCGCGTCGACCTCCAGCCGCACCCCGTCGACGCGGCCCGCTGGTTCGGCGCGGGCGCGCCCGACCACACCGGACGCGGCAGCGCGATCTCCGTGCGCGGCGCCGTCCACTGGATCACCCACCGCTCCGGCCCCGCCCGCGCGCTCGCCGCCGAACCCGGCGTACGCGCCCGGCTGCCCCGCACCTTCCGCGCCGACGGCGAGGAGTACGTGGTGTGGGTGACCGACGCCGAGGGCGACGACGCCCTCGAGTTCGCGCCCGCCACCGGGGCCGCGCCCGGCGCCGCCCCGCGCCGCCTCGCCGCCGGCCGGCTGGGCCGGGTCCTCGGGCTCGCCATGGCACCCGACGGCAGCCGCGCCGCCGTCGCCGCCCACGACGGGCGCGTCCTGCTCGTCGAGCGGGAGACGGGAGAGGTCAGGGAGGTCGACCGCGGCGAGGACGGCGAGGTCTCCGGGCTCGTCTTCTCGCCCGACTCCGCGTGGCTCGCCTGGTCGCACCCCGGCCCGCGCCCGCTGCGCCAGCTCAAGCTCGCCAACACCGCCGACCTGTCGGTGACCGAGGCGACCCCGCTGCGCTTCCGGGACTACGCGCCCGCGTTCACCCTCGACGGCAGGCACCTCGCCTTCCTGTCGGCGCGGTCCTTCGACCCCGTCTACGACGAGCACGTCTTCGACCTCGCCTTCGTCGGCGGGGCCCGGCCCCACCTCATCACGCTGGCCGCGACCACCCCCTCGCCCTTCGGCCCGCAGCGCCACGGCCGCCCCTTCGACGCCCCCGGCAAGGACGAGACACCCGACAGCGAGGGCGCCCCGGCCACCCGGATCGACCTCGAAGGACTCGGCGACCGCATCGTGCCGTTCCCCGTCGAGGCGGCCCGCTACTCCGGGCTGCGGGCCGCCAAGGACGGCCTGCTGTGGCTGCGCCACCCGGTGCGCGGAGTGCTCGGTGCCTCCCGCGCCACCCCCGGCCACCCGGACCCCGGCAGCGACCTGGAGCGTTACGACCTCCTCCAGCAGCGCGTCGAGCATCTCGCCTCGGACGCCGACCACTTCACGGTCAGCGGCGACGGCAAGCGGGTCCTGCTGTGGACCGACGGCAAGCTCAAGGTCGTACCGAGCGACCGCCGCGCCTCGCACGACGACGAGAGCGACAGCAACATCACCGTCGACCTCTCCCGGGTCCACCAGAGCGTCGACCCGGCCGCCGAGTGGCGGCAGATGTACGAGGAGACCGGCCGCCTCATGCGGGACAACTTCTGGCGTCCCGACCTCGGCGGCGTCGACTGAGACGGGATCCTCGCCCGGTACCGGCCGGTCCTGGAGCGCGTCGCCACCCACGACGACCTGGTCGACCTCCTCTGGGAGGTACAGGGCGAACTCGGCACCTCGCACGCCTACGTCACCCCCCGCGGCCGGAACGGCGGGTCACCCGCCCAGGGACTGCTCGGAGCGGACATCTCCCGCCACGAGGACGGCAGTTGGCGCATCGACCGGATCCTGCCCTCGGAGACCTCCGACCCCCGCGCGCAGGCGCCGCTCGCCGCTCCCGGAGTCGCCGTCCGCCCGGGGGACGCCGTCGTCGCGGTCGGCGGCCGGCCGGTCGACCCGGTGGCCGGCCCCGGACCGCTCCTCGTCGGGACGGCGAACAAACCGGTCGAGCTGACCGTCTCCCCGTCCGGCGGCGGCGACCTGCGGCACGCGGTGGTCGTCCCCCTCGACGACGAGGAGCCGCTGCGCTACCACGCCTGGGTCGCCGACCGCCGCGCCCACGTCCACGAGAAGTCCGGCGGACGCCTCGGCTATCTGCACGTGCCGGACATGCAGGCGCCCGGCTGGGCCCAGATCCACCGCGACCTGCGCGTCGAGGTGGCCCGCGAAGGACTCGTCGTCGACGTCCGCGAGAACCGCGGCGGACACACCTCCCAGCTCGTCGTCGAGAAGCTCGCCCGCCGCATCGTCGGCTGGGACGTGCCCCGCGGGCTGCGCCCCTTCAGCTACCCCGAGGACGCGCCGCGCGGCCCCGTCGTCGCGGTCGCCAACGAGTTCTCCGGCTCGGACGGCGACATCGTCAACGCGGCGGTCAAGGCGCTCGGCATCGGCCCCGTGGTCGGCACGCGGACCTGGGGCGGCGTGGTCGGCATCGACAGCCGCTACCGGCTCGTCGACGGCACCCTGGTCACCCAGCCCAAGTACGCGATCTGGCTGGAGGGTTACGAGTGGGGCGTCGAGAACCACGGCGTCGATCCGGACGTCGAGGTCGTCCAGCGGCCCCAGGACCACGCGGCCGGACGTGACGTCCAGCTGGACGAGGCGATCCGCATCGCGCTGGCGGCGCTCGCCGAGAACCCGGCCAAGTCCGCGCCCCCGCTGCCCGAGTTGTGACCCGCCGCGGTCCTCGCCCGGCGGTGGCCCGCCGGCGAGGACCGCTCCGCACGGGGCGCGGGACCGGCGGGCCGCTACGATGCCGTCAACAGTGATCAGCGGGCGCGAGGAGGCACACGCATGTCGGGACAGCCGCAGGACGACTGCCTGTTCTGCAAGATCGTCGCGGGGCAGATCCCGGCGACCGTGGTGCGGGAGACGGACACCACCCTCGCCTTCCGGGACATCAACCCGCAGGCCCCCACCCACATACTGGTGATCCCCAAGGCCCACCACGCCGACGCGGCCGCACTCGCCGCCGCCGAACCGGCGCTCGCGGCCGACGTGCTGCGCGAGGCCGGGGAGATCGCGGCCGAGGAGAAGCTGGACAGCTACCGGATCGTGTTCAACACCGGCAGCGGCGCCGGACAGACCGTCTTCCACACGCACGCCCACCTCCTGGGCGGACGCGGCCTGACGTGGCCTCCCGGGTAAGGACGGCACCCCGCTTTGTCCGTACGTGAACTGGTGGTCCTCGGCACCGCCAGCCAGGTCCCGACCCGGCACCGCAACCACAACGGCTATCTGCTGCGCTGGGACGGCGAGGGCCTGCTCTTCGACCCCGGCGAGGGAACCCAGCGGCAGCTGCTCCGCGCCGGGGTCGCCGCGCACGACCTGAACCGGCTCTGCGTCACGCATTTCCACGGCGACCACTCCCTCGGCCTCGCCGGCGTGATCCAGCGCATCAACCTCGACCGGGTGCCGCACGAGATCACCGCGCACTACCCGCGCTCAGGACAGCGGTTCTTCGACCGGCTCAGGTACGCCACCGCGTACCGCGAGACCGTCGCGCTCACCGAGGCCCCCGTCGACGCCGACGGGGTGCTCGCCACCACCGCCTCCTACACCCTGGAGAGCCGGCGGCTCTCCCACCCCGTGGAGAGCTTCGGCTACCGGCTGGTCGAACCGGACGGCCGGCGCATGCTGCCGGAGCGGCTCGCCGCACACGGGATCACGGGGCCCGACGTCGGACGCCTCCAGCGGGAGGGCACGGTCGGCGGGGTCACCCTCGACGAGGTCAGCGAGGTGCGGCGCGGGCAGCGGTTCGCCTTCGTCATGGACACCCGCCTCTGCGACGGCGTGCACGCGCTCGCCGCGGGCTGCGACATGCTCGTCATCGAGTCCACGTTCCTCGACGAGGACGTGCGACTGGCCACCGACCACGGCCATCTGACCGCCGGTCAGGCCGGGCGGGTCGCGGCGGACGCGGGTGTGCGGCATCTCGTGCTCACCCACTTCAGCCAGCGGTACTCCGAACCCGGGGAGTTCGAGCGGCAGGCCAGGGCCGCCGGGTTCGAGGGGGAGCTGACCGTGGCGCACGATCTCATGAGGGTGCCGGTACCCAGGCGCGGGTGAACGCGCGGAAGCGTGCGCGGGATGAATGCGCCGGGTGAATGCGCTGGTGGCGCGCCGGTTTCGGGTTCGGGACGTCGGGGGAGCGACCGTACGATGCTTCGATGCCCCTCCCCAAAGCTGAACTGCACCTGCACATCGAAGGCACCCTCGAACCGGAGCTCGCCTTCGCGCTCGCCGCACGCAACAGCGTCACGCTGCCGTACGCCGACACCGAAGAGCTACGCCGGGCGTACCTCTTCGACGATCTCCAGACGTTCCTGAACCTGTACTACGAACTCATGGCCGTCCTGCGGACGGAACAGGACTTCACCGACCTCGCCGACGCGTATCTCGCGCGCGCCGCCGCCCAGGGCGTACGGCACGCGGAGATCTTCTTCGACCCGCAGGCCCACCTCGCGCGCGGGGTGGACATGGGCACCGTCGTGGACGGCCTCACCCACGCGCTCGGCCGCAGCGAGGAGACGCACGGCGTCTCCACCCAGCTGATCATGTGCTTCCTGCGGGACGAGTCCGCCGAGTCGGCGCTGCGGACCCTGGAGGCCGCGCGCCCCTACCTCGACCGGATCGTCGGCATCGGCCTCGACTCCGCCGAGGTCGGCCACCCGCCGGCCAAGTTCCGCGAGGTGTACGAGGCCGCCGCCGCGCTCGGACTGCGACGCGTCGCGCACGCGGGCGAGGAGGGGCCGCCCGCCTACATCACCGAGGCGCTCGACGTGCTCGGTGTCGAGCGCATCGACCACGGGCTGCGCTGCATGGAGGACGCCGAGCTGGTCGAACGGCTCGTGCGGGAGCGGGTACCGCTGACGCTGTGCCCGCTGTCCAACGTACGGCTGCGGGCCGTCGACGTCCTGGAGGACCACCCGCTGCCCGCGATGATGGACGCCGGGCTGCTGTGCACCGTCAACTCCGACGACCCCGCCTACTTCGGCGGGTACGTCGGCGACACCTTCCACGCCGTGCACGAGGCGCTCGGCCTCGGTCACGAGCGGCTGCGCGAGCTGGCCCGCAACTCGTTCCTGGCCTCCTTCCTCGAACACGACGAGGAGCGGCGGGCGCGGTACCTCGCCGAGGTCGAGGCGTACGAGTTCCGCCCGGCGGCCGCCGGCACGGAGTAGCCCCGGTGCCCGGTGCCCGGTGGTCCCGGTGCCGAGTGGTCCCCGGCGGCGAGGGCCGTTTGTGCGGGTGGTGGGGGCGCCTGCCCTCCGGTCGGTGGGGCGCCCCATCTCAGGTGCGTGGGGCGCCGCCTCTCCGGTGGGCGGGGCGGGGCCGCGCCGGTACATCCGCCCGTCGCAGGCCGGGCGTGCACCCTGGTCACCAGGGTGAACCTGCGCTTCCTGCCCGACCCGCGACGGGCAGCTGATGTACCGACACGGCCCCTTCGGTGAGAGGGCGACTGCGGGCCCTACCGATTGCGGTGCGGCCGGCTCCAGCTGTGGACAGGTGTGCCCCCGTGCCGGTCCCGGCCATTGACGGGCCGGGAGCCGCTCTCTAGCCTCATCCTCATACGTGGATAGCGTCTACATATGGAGATGGCATGCCTACGGACACGGAGGCCGACGTCGTCGCACGGCTGCGGAGCGGAATGGCGCACGGAGTGCTGTCGTTCCCGCTCACCAGCTTTCACGACGACGGCTCCCTCGACCTCGACGGCTTCCGCGCCCACCTCGAGACCCAGCTCGCCACCCGGCCCGGCGCCGTCTTCCCGGCCTGCGGCACCGGGGAGTTCTTCTCCCTGGACGAGGACGAGTACCGCCAGGTCGTCACCGCCGCGGTGGAGGTGACGGCGGGCCGGGTGCCCGTCGTGGCCGGGACCGGGTACGGCTGGGCGCAGGCCGCCCGGTTCGCCCGCCTCGCCGAGGACGCCGGCGCCGACGCCCTGCTCGTCCTGCCGCACTACCTCGTCGCCGCCCCGCAGGACGGACTCGTCGCCCAGCTGGAGAAGTTGGCGGCACGGACCACGCTGCCGCTGATCGCCTACCAGCGCGGGCAGGTCGCCTTCACCCCCGCCTCGCTGCGCCGGATCGCCCGCATCCCCGGGGTCGTCGGGCTCAAGGACGGGCACAGCGACCTCGACCGGCTCCAGCGGCTGACCCTCGCCGCACCCGAGGGCTTCCTGTTCTTCAACGGCGCCGCCACCGCGGAGATCCAGGCCCGCGCGTACGCCGCCGTCGGCGTGCCCGCGTACTCGTCGGCCGTGCACGCCTTCGCCCCCGAGATCGCCGACCTCTTCTTCGCCGCCCACCGGCGCGGTGACGACGCCGTCATGGACCGGCTGCTGCGCGAGTTCTACGTCCCCTTCGTCGAACTGCGCGACCGGCGGACCGGCTACGCCGTCTCGCTCGTGAAGGCCGCCGCCCGGCTGCGCGGACATCCCGTCGGCCCCGTACGCGCCCCGCTCACCGACCCCTCGCCCGCCGACCTCGCCGACCTGGAGGCCCTGCTCACCGCCGGGCTGCGGCTCGCGTCCGCCCACGCCCCCGTGGGAGCCGCCCTGTGACGCGCGACCTGACCGTCACCGAGGTCCGGCTGACCCCGGTCCTGGTCGCCGACCCGCCGCTGCTCAACACCCAGGGAGTGCACCAGCCGTACACACCCCGCCTGATCGTGGAGGTCGTCACCGCGGACGGCGTCACCGGTGTCGGCGAGACGTACGGCGACAGCAAGTACCTGGAGCTCGCCCGGCCCTTCGCCGCGCGGCTGGTGGGGCGGCAGGTCTCCGACCTCAACGGCCTGTTCACGGTTGCGGACGCGGTGGCCGTCGACCGGGAGCGGGTCGACGACAAGGTCGACGTCGGCGGGCTGCGCGGCGTGCAGACCGCCGGCAAACTGCGGCTGTCGGTCGTCTCCGGCTTCGAGGTGGCCTGTCTGGACGCCCTCGGCAAGGCCCTCGGGCTGCCCGTGCACGCGCTGCTCGGCGGCAAGGTGCGGGACGCGGTGGAGTACAGCGCGTACCTCTTCTACAAGTGGGCCGGGCACCCCGCGGGCGTCGCGGCGGAGCAGGACGACTGGGGCGCCGCCCTCGACCCGGCCGGAGTCGTCGCGCAGGCGCGGAAGTTCACCGAGCGCCACGGATTCACCTCCTTCAAGCTCAAGGGCGGGGTCTTCCCGCCCGAGGAGGAGATCGCCGCCGTACGCGCCCTCGCCAAGGCCTTCCCCGGGCATCCGCTGCGGCTCGACCCCAACGGCGCCTGGTCGGTGGCGACTTCGCTGCGGGTCGCGGACGAGCTGGGTGACGTGCTCGAGTACCTGGAGGATCCGGCGCTCGGCACGCCCGCCATGGCCGAGGTCGCGGCGAGGGCGAAGGTGCCGCTCGCCACCAACATGTGCGTGACCACCTTCGCGGAGATCCCGGAGGCGTTCACCCGGGGAGCCGTCCAGGTCGTGCTCAGCGACCACCACTACTGGGGCGGCCTGCGCAGCACCCGCGAACTCGCCGCCATGTGCCGCACGTTCGGCGTCGACGTGTCCATGCACTCCAACACCCACCTGGGCATCTCGCTCGCCGCCATGACCCACGTCGCGTCGACCGTCCCCGGCCTGCGCCACGCCTGCGACTCGCACTATCCCTGGCAGTCCGAGGACGTACTCACCGAGCGCCTCACCTTCGAGAACGGCTCGGTCGCCGTGTCCGACGCACCGGGACTCGGAGTCGAACTCGACCGCGCCAGGCTGGAGTTCCTGCACCGGCGCTGGCTCGACGACGACGGAACGCTGCGCGACCGCGACGACGCGGCCGCCATGCGGGTCGCCGACCCGGGATGGGTCACCCCCGCCGTCCCCCGCTGGTAGACCCCACCCGGGGCGGCGGACGCGGCGTCCGGATCCGGACACGCCCGGCCGCCTCCCCGGGATCGCGGCGACGCACCGAAGGACCCGCGCCCCGCCCGAAGCGGCCCGGCACGCCCGCGCCGACCAGGCCCGACACAGACCGCGGCGTCCCCGGGGTGACCGGGCCCGAAGCGACGGGAGTGGCACACTGGCCTGAATCCGCACCACGCCAGGGAGCCCACCGTGATCGCGTCCGACGGAGAGGGACCGCACCGCCAGGCCCACGTCGACCCGCTCGCCGGGCTGCGCACCCCGCACGACCCGCCGTGCGACGTCTACCTCACGGGCACCGTCTTCCTCGACATCGTCTTCACCGGCCTCGACACCGCCCCGGTGCGCGGGACCGAGTCCTGGGCCCGCGGCATGGGGTCCAGCCCCGGCGGCGTCGCCAACATGGCCACCGCCCTCGCCCGCCTCGGGCTGCGTACGTCCCTGGCCGCGGCCTTCGGCGACGACCACTACGGGGAGTACTGCTGGGACGCCCTGGAACAGGGCGAGGGCATCGACCTCGGCCCCTCCCGCACCGTCCCCGGCTGGCACTCGCCGGTCACCGTGTCGATGGCCTACGAGGGCGAGCGGACGATGGTCAGCCACGGGCACGAGCCGCCCCCGGAGGAACCCGCTCCCGACCACGCCCCACGCGCGCGTGCCGCCGTCGCCTCGCTGATCCCCGGCACCGGCGCACCGTGGATCGCCGAGGCTGCCCGCGCCGGCACCCACATCTTCGCCGACGTCGGCTGGGACGACACCGGCCGCTGGGACCTCGCCGGACTCACCGACCTCCGGCACTGCGAGGCCTTCCTGCCGAACGCCGAGGAGGCCATGCGCTACACCGGCGCCGACTGCCCCCGCGCCGCCGCCCACGCGCTGACCGAACACGTACCGCTCGCCGTGGTCACCCTCGGCGCGGAGGGCGCGTACGCCGTGGACGGCCGCACCGGCGAGAGCGCCGTGGTCCCGGCGATCGCCGTGGAGGCACTGGACCCCACCGGCGCCGGTGACGTCTTCGTCGCCGGTTTCGTCACCGGCACACTCGCCGGCTGGCCCCTCGCCGACCGGCTCGCCTTCGCCGGGCTGACCGCCGCGCTCTCCGTCCAGGAGTTCGGCGGCTCCCTCTCGGCGCCCGGCTGGTCCGAGATCGCCGCCTGGTGGCGCCGCGTCCAGTCCGTCGACGACCAGGCCCCCGCCGCCCTCACCCGGTACGCCTTCCTGGAGGACCTCATCCCCGAGGTGAGCAGACCGTGGCCGCTGCGCCGGGCCGTCCCCACGATCGGTTTCCGCGGCTCCGCCTGACACGGGTGCGACGGGTGTGGAAAAGGCCTACGGCGTTGTCGGTGCACCGACGTACCCTTGGCAGAGCGAGGGCGGCCCACGCCGAGCGGCCCCGGTACGAGGAGGACGAGCAAGGCCTACAGAGCCGGCCCATGACTGACACACCCACAGTGCACGACCCCGCACAGGGGCAGGCGAGAGCGCAGTTCACCGTTCCGGCCGCGCACCCCATGGTGACCGTGCTGGGCTCCGGGGACGCGCTGCTCCGCGTGATCGAGAAGGCCTTCCCGGCGGCCGACATCCATGTCCGGGGCAACGAGGTCAGCGCGACCGGCGACGCGGGTGAAGTCGCGCTCGTCCAGCGCCTGTTCGACGAGATGATGCTCGTGCTCCGCACGGGACAGCCGATGACGGAGGACGCAGTGGAACGCTCGATCGCCATGCTCAGGGCGAGCGAGAACGGGGAGGGCGACGGCGAGGAGACCCCCGCCGAGGTGCTCACACAGAACATCCTGTCCTCGCGCGGCCGCACCATCCGCCCCAAGACGCTCAACCAGAAGCGGTACGTCGACGCCATCGACAAGCACACCGTCGTCTTCGGCATCGGCCCCGCGGGCACCGGCAAGACCTACCTGGCCATGGCCAAGGCGGTCCAGGCACTGCAGTCCAAGCAGGTCAACCGGATCATCCTCACCCGCCCCGCGGTCGAGGCCGGCGAACGCCTCGGCTTCCTGCCCGGCACGCTCTACGAGAAGATCGACCCGTACCTGCGCCCCCTGTACGACGCGCTGCACGACATGCTGGACCCGGACTCGATCCCGAAGCTGATGGCCTCGGGCACGATCGAGGTCGCCCCGCTGGCGTACATGCGTGGAAGGGCGCAACCGGTCTTCACGAACGTCCTCACACCGGACGGCTGGCGCCCCATCGGCGACCTCCGGGTCGGTGATCTCGTCATCGGTTCCAACGGCGAGCCGACCCCGGTCCTCGGCGTGTACCCGCAGGGCGAGAAGGACGTCTACCGCGTCACCGCGCAGGACGGCTCCTGGACCCTGTGCTGCGGCGAGCACCTGTGGACGGTCCGTACCGCCTCCGACAAGCGCCGGAACAAACCGTGGCGGGTCCTGGAGACCCAGGACATGATCGGCAACCTGCGGGCTGCGCACGCCTGCAGGTACGAACTGCCGATGCTCACGGCTCCGGTGTGCTTCCCGGAGCGCGACGTGCCGATGGATCCGTACGCGCTGGGCCTGCTGCTGGGCGACGGATGCCTGACGGGTTCCACGACTCCCTCCTTCTCCACGGCGGACCGAGAGCTGGCCGAAGCGCTGGACGCGGCGCTGCCCGGTGTCGCGGTGCGGCACAGGAGCGGCCCCGACTACGTCCTCAACCGGATCAAGTCGCCCGGTGACGTGATCACGCTGGAGAACCCCGTCACGCGAGTCCTGCGGGAGCTGGACCTGCTGCGTACACGGTCGCACAGCAAGTCCGTGCCGGACGACTACCTGTACAACTCGGCCGAGGTGCGGTTGGCGCTCCTCCAGGGCCTGCTCGACTCCGACGGTGGTCCGGTCACGCAGAAGGACCGCACCTGCCGCATCCAGTACACGACCACGTCGATTCTGCTGCGTGACGACGTGATCTCGCTGGTGCAGTCGCTGGGCGGTGTCGCGTACACCCGCCGACGGGCGGCTGAGGGCAGGCGGCCCAGCACGGTCAACGGCCGTGACGTCCGGTTCAACCGTGATGCCCACATCGTCGACATCCGGCTTCCGGAGGAGATCGAACCGTTCCGGCTGACCCGCAAGCGTGACACGTACCGGGCGGCAGGGGGCGGCGGGCGCCCCATGCGATTCATCGACAGTATCGAGCCCGCGGGGCGCGAGGAGACCGTCTGCATCCAGGTGGCAGCCGAGGACTCGCTGTACGTCACACAGGACCATCTGCTGACGCACAACACCCTCAATGACGCCTTCATCATCCTGGACGAGGCTCAGAACACGAGCCCCGAGCAGATGAAGATGTTCCTCACCCGGCTCGGCTTCGAGTCGAAGATCGTGATCACGGGTGACGTGACGCAGGTGGACCTCCCGAGCGGGACGAAGTCCGGTCTGCGGCAGGTCCAGGACATCCTGGAGGGCCTCGACGACGTCCACTTCTCGCGCCTGACGTCCCACGACGTCGTCCGGCACAAGCTGGTCGGCCGTATCGTCGACGCGTACGAGAAGTACGACAGCACGCACGGCACCGAGAACGGCACGCACAAGAGCCGCGGCACAGCCGGACCCAAGGGGAAGTAGAACCGCACGACCATGTCGATCGACGTCAACAACGAGTCCGGAACCGAGGTCGACGAGCAGGCGATCCTCGACATCGCCCGCTACGCGCTCGCGCGGATGCGCATCCACCCGCTCTCCGAGCTCTCGGTGATCGCCGTGGACGCCGACGCCATGGAGCAGCTGCACATCCAGTGGATGGACCTGCCCGGGCCCACGGACGTCATGTCCTTCCCGATGGACGAGCTGCGTCCGCCGGCGAAGGACGACGACGAGCCCCCGCAGGGCCTGCTCGGCGACATCGTGCTCTGCCCGGAGGTCGCGGAGCGGCAGGGCAAGGACGCCCCGACGCAGCACTCCATGGACGAGGAGCTCCAGCTCCTGACCGTCCACGGAGTGCTGCACCTCCTCGGCTACGACCACGAGGAGCCGGACGAGAAGGCCGAGATGTTCGGGCTGCAGGCGGCCATCGTGGACGGCTGGCGCACGGAGAAGGGCCTGACCGGCCCCTCCCCGGCCCCGACCGTCTCCTAGGGGCGGGGCCTCATGAGTCCTCAGCTCGTCACCGGTGCCATCGCGCTCGTCGTCGTCGCCTGGCTCGCCGCCTGCGCGGAGGCGGGCATCGCGCGCGTCTCCAGCTTCCGCGCGGAGGAGGCCGTCCGCGGCGGGCGGCGCGGCAGTGCCAAGCTCGCGCAGGTCGCAGCCGACCCGACCCGCTATCTGAACGTCGCCCTGCTGGTGCGCATCACGTGCGAGATGGCCGCCGCCGCCCTCGTCACGTACGCGTGTCTGAAGGAGTTCGACAAGACCTGGCAGGCCCTCGCGGTCGCCATCGGCGTGATGGTCCTCGTCAGTTACGTGGCGGTCGGGGTGTCCCCGCGCACCATCGGCCGCCAGCACCCCATGAACACGGCGACCGCGGCCGCCTACGTGCTGCTGCCGCTGGCGCGGGTCATGGGGCCCATCCCGCCCCTGCTGATCCTCATCGGCAACGCGCTCACGCCCGGAAAGGGCTTCCGCCGCGGCCCGTTCGCCTCCGAGGCCGAGCTGCGCGCGCTCGTCGACCTCGCCGAGAAGGAGTCCCTCATCGAGGACGAGGAGCGCCGCATGGTGCACTCCGTCTTCGAGCTGGGCGACACCCTCGTCCGCGAGGTGATGGTGCCGCGCACCGACCTCGTCGTCATCGAGCGCTACAAGACCATCCGGCAGGCGTTGACGCTCGCCCTGCGCTCCGGCTTCTCGCGCATCCCGGTCACCGGGGAGAGCGAGGACGACGTCGTCGGGATCGTGTACTTGAAGGACCTGGCGCGCAAGACGCACATCAGCCGGGACGCGGAGAACGAGCTGGTGTCCACGGCGATGCGGCCCGCCGCCTTCGTGCCCGACACGAAGAACGCGGGCGACCTGCTCCGCGAGATGCAGCAGGAACGCAACCACGTCGCCGTGGTCATCGACGAGTACGGCGGCACGGCCGGGATCGTCACCATCGAGGACATCCTGGAGGAGATCGTCGGCGAGATCACCGACGAGTACGACCGCGAGCTGCCCCCCGTCGACGAACTGGGCGAGGACCGCTACCGGGTGACGGCCCGTCTGGACATCGGGGACCTCGGTGAGCTGTACGGCTTCGAGGCGTACGACGACGAGGACGTGGAGACGGTCGGCGGGCTGCTGGCCAAGGCGCTCGGCCGGGTGCCCATCGCCGGTGCCTCCGCCGCGGTGGAACTCCCCGACGGCCGGGAACTGCGGCTCACCGCGGAGGACTCCGCCGGCCGGCGCAACAAGATCGTGACGGTGCTCGTGGAGCCGGTGAGCGAGGACCGGGTGCCGGAGGAGGAGGTGGTGGCGGAGTGACGCCCCAGGCGCTGCGCGCGTTCTGCCTCTCCTTCAACGCGACCGTCGAAGAGTTCCCTTTCAATCCGGACACGTCCGTCTTCAAGGTGCTCGGCAAGCTCTTCGCGCTCACGAACCTGGACGGGCGACCGCTCAGGGTCAACCTGAAGTGCGACCCCGACGACGCGGTCCGGCTGCGCGAGGAGCATCCCGGCCTGATCGCCCCCGGGTACCACATGAACAAGCGGCACTGGAACACCGTGACGGTGGACGGCGCCCTCCCGGACCGCCTGGTGAGGGAGCTGATCGAGGACTCGTACGACCTGGTGGTCGCCGGTCTGCCGAAGTCCGAGCGGCTCCGGCTCGACCGGCCCTGAGGCCTCTGTCCGACGGGTCGATAAGCTCCTCGTATGACCGAGACTCCCGCCCTCGATCCCGAGGACCGCAAGATCGTCACCCTGGCCCGTTCCGCCCGGGCCCGCAACGGTGTGCCCGAGGGGGCCGCCGTACGGGACGAGACCGGACGGACGTATGTCGCCGGGACCGTCGGCCTGGACTCCCTGAAGCTGAGCGCGCTGCAGACCGCGGTGGCGATGGCGGTGGCGTCGGGGGCGACGTCGCTGGAGGCGGCGGCGGTCGTGACGGACGCGGAGGCCGCGTCCGCGGAGGATCTGGCGGCGGTGCGGGATCTCGGGGGGCCCGGGACGCCGGTGCTGGTCGCCGGGGGCGACGGGGTGGTTCGGGCGACCGTCAGCGCGGGCTGAACCAACCCCGGGGGTGCGGCCTCTTTCGGAGGTCCCCACCTGCGGGTCTTTCCCCGCCGGTGGCGGGACCGCGGGTGGGGCTTCTGCGCCCCGGCTTTCTTTTCGGACGCCGGAGGGCCGGACTTCACCCCTCCGCGAGAGCCGGGCCGCCGGGCCGGGTCAGAGGGCGTCCGGGCCTCGTTCGTCGGTGCGGACGCGGACCACCGTCTCCACCGGGACCGACCAGACCTTGCCGTCGCCGATCTTGCCGGTGTGGGCCGCCTTGACGATCGCGTCGATCGCGGCGTCCGCGTCGGCGTCCCCGACGACGACCTCGATGCGGACCTTCGGGACGAGGTCGACCCGGTACTCGGCGCCGCGGTACACCTCCGTGTGGCCGCGCTGACGCCCGTACCCGCTGGCCTCCGTGACGGTCATGCCGTTCACGCCGAGTTCCTGGAGGGCGGTCTTGACCTCGTCGAGGCGGTACGGCTTGACGATGGCGGTGATCAGTTTCATGCCTGGGCCTTGACCTTCTGGGCGTGGAGGACGGACGACGACACCGGGGCGCCGTGCCCCAGAACCCCGTGATCGTAAGCGGTCTCGGCGTGCACCGTAAGGTCGAGACCCGTCTGCTCCTGCTCCTCGTCGGCGCGGAAGCCCAGCAGCCTGTCGATCAGCTTCCCGAGCCCGTACGTGACGACGAAGGCGTACGCCCCGACGGCCAGAACGGCGACCAGCTGCCTGCCGAGCTGGCCGAACCCGCCGCCGTAGAGCAGCCCCTCGGCGCCCTTGGTCATCGACTCCGTCGCGAAGACGCCGATGAGGAGGGTGCCGATGACACCGCCGACGAGGTGGACGCCGACCACGTCGAGCGAGTCGTCGTAGTTCAGCTTGAACTTCCAGCCCACCGCGTACGAGCAGACGACACCGGCGGCGAGGCCGACGACGAGGGCGCCCAGCAGGGAGACCGAGCCGCAGGACGGAGTGATCGCGACGAGACCGGCGACGGCGCCGGACGCCGATCCCAGCGTGGTGGGGTGCCCGTCGCGGCGCTGCTCCACGACGAGCCAGCCCAGCAGGCCGGTGCAGCCGGCGGCGAGGGTGTTGAGGAACGCGGCGGCGGCGAGACCGTTCGCGCCGAGTGCCGAACCCGCGTTGAAGCCGAACCAGCCGAACCAGAGCAGACCGGCGCCCAGCATGACCATGGGCAGGTTGTGCGGCCGCATGGCGTCCTTCTTGAAGCCCAGGCGCGGGCCGAGGACCAGGCACAGGGCGAGTCCCGAGGCGCCGGAGGTGATCTCGACGGGCAGTCCGCCCGCGAAGTCCAGCGCGCCCAGTGCGTCGAGGATCCAGCCGCCCGGGCCCCACACCCAGTGGGCGACGGGAACGTATACGAGCAGCGCCCACAGCGGTACGAAGACCAGCCACGCCCCGAACTTCGCCCGGTCGGCGATCGCACCGCTGATCAGCGCGGCCGTGATGATCGCGAAGGTCAGCTGGAAGGTGGCGAAGAGGAGGGTGGGGACCGTGCCCTGGACGCTGTCCGGGCCGAGGTCCGCCATCCCGGCGTGCTTCAGGCCGCCGATCAGCCCGCCGAAGGCGTCGTCGCCGAACGCGAGTGAGTAGCCGGCGGCCAGCCACACGACCGTGACCAGGGCGATCGACACGAAGCTCATCATCAGCATGTTGAGGACGCTCTTCGTGCGGACCATGCCGCCGTAGAACAGGGCGAGGCCCGGGGTCATCAGCAGGACGAGCGCGGTGGCGGCGAGCAGCCAGGCGGTGTCGCCGGTGTCGAGGTGCGGGGCGGCCAGGATCACAGTCTCTCCAGCGGTGCGGGGCGGCGTCCGACGTGCGGGGGCGTCGTCAGAGGGTCACCGGCCCGCGTTTCGGGTCGCGCACACGCACGTTTCCGGCGTGTTTCGTGTTGCGCGGGCGTTTCCGGGACCTCACCGGCCGCAGCCCGGGGGCGGGCCGGGTGATCCCGGCGGGGAAGTCCTTGGGAACCTTGGTACGGCGGCCGCCCGACGATCAGGGACAATGGGCGCCATGAGCGTTCGTACCGAGTCATCCGAGCCGTCCGAGGCCACACACCGCGCCGGCTTCGCCTGCTTCGTGGGCCGTCCCAACGCGGGCAAGTCCACCCTCACGAATGCTCTGGTCGGCCAGAAGGTGGCGATCACCGCGAACCAGCCGCAGACCACCCGGCACACGGTGCGCGGCATCGTGCACCGGCCGGACGCGCAGCTGATCCTGGTGGACACCCCCGGGCTGCACAAGCCGCGCACGCTCCTCGGCGAGCGGCTCAACGACGTCGTACGCACGACCTGGGCCGAGGTCGACGTGATCGGTTTCTGTCTGCCGGCGAACGAGAAGCTGGGCCCCGGCGACCGCTTCATCGCGAAGGAGCTGGCGTCGATCAAGAAGACGCCGAAGATCGCGATCGTCACGAAGACCGACCTCGTGGACAGCAAGACGCTCGCCGAGCAGCTCATCGCGATCGACCAGCTCGGCACGGAGCTCGGCTTCGAGTGGGCGGAGATCGTGCCGGTGTCCGCGGTCGCCGACGACCAGGTCGGTCTGCTGTCCGACCTGCTGGTCCCGCTCCTCCCGAAGGGCCCGGCGCTCTATCCGGAGGGCGACCTCACCGACGAGCCCGAGCAGGTCATGGTGGCGGAGCTGATCCGCGAGGCCGCGCTGGAGGGCGTGCGCGACGAGCTGCCGCACTCCATCGCCGTCGTCGTCGAGGAGATGCTGCCCCGCGAGGACCGGCCCGCCGACAAGCCGCTCCTCGACATCCACGCCTTCGTCTACATCGAGCGGCCCAGCCAGAAGGGCATCGTCATCGGCCCGAAGGGCAAGCGGCTCAAGGAGGTCGGCATCAAGTCCCGCAAGCAGATCGAGGCGCTGCTGGGCACGCCGGTCTTCCTCGACCTGCACGTGAAGGTCGCCAAGGACTGGCAGCGGGACCCGCGGCAGCTGCGCAAGCTCGGGTTCTGAGGTCCCCGGGCCGGGAGGCTCCGGCCCGTTCCCGAGCCGACCCGCCGCCCGCCGCGCCCGCCGCTGTGGACGACGGGGGCCGCGGGCGTCCTCCGGCACGCGCCCGCAGGAGGAACCCCGGCCCTAACTCTGGTCGGCGGGTTCCGCGATCAGGGCCGTGGCGACCCGGCGGAATCCCAGCCGGCCGTACATGCGGGCCACGTCGTCGTCCCCGGCCGACAGGAACACGGTGCCGACGCCGCGGGCCTCGGCGTCGGCCACCAGGGCGGCGGTGACGGCGAGCCCCACGCCGCGCCGGCGGGCGGACGGCAGGGTGCCCACGCCCGCCACCTCGGTCACCGGGCCGACCGGCAGGTGCATCCCGGAGCAGAGCGCGACGCCGTTCTCGATCGCGGCGGCCAGCACGGTGCGGCCCGCCCGGATCCGGTCGGCGGCGCCGGGCACGTCACCGGCGCGCGCGGTGGTCTCGGCGGCCAGTTCGGCCGGCCCGGCCTCGCCGACGGCGGTGCCGGGGGCCGCGAAGGCCAGGTGCGGCAGCGCGAGGGCACTGGCCAGGAACGGGTCGTCCGGTCCGAGGACGCGGACGAGGGGGTGCGGGGCGGGCAGGGTGACGTCGGTGTCCCGGACCATCAGCGGATGCTCGTGCACCCGCAGCCCGGACGCCTCGACGGCCTCCCGCAGCCCCGGCGTCACCTCCGCCACCCACTCGAACGCCTCGGGCACGCCGAGTTCGCGCTGCCGGGCCCTGACCCGGCCGACGTCCTCGGCGGTGGCCGCGGGTCCCTGCCACCCGAGCGCGGGCCGCGCGTAGTACGGCCAGCCGGGACCCTCCCGTACGAACAGGGTGAGCGGTCCGAAGTCCTCCGCCCGGGCGGCGGCGCGCGGTACCGAGTCGTAGTAGTGCTCGAGAGGGCCGAGAGACTGGTGAGGGGTGGTCATGATCCCCCATCCAAGACCACGGGCACCGGTCGGGGCATCCGATATCCGGTCCGCTCCCGGCCGTCTCTTCGGGCGGGTGTTCCGGCGCCGTCATCCCCGCGCCCGCAGGGCCTCCCGCAGCCAGTGGTACGACGCCTTCGGTGTCCGCTCCAGCGTGTCGCGGTCGACGTGGACCAGGCCGAAGCGGCGCGCGTACCCCTCCGCCCACTCGAAGTTGTCGAGCAGCGACCACACGAAGTAGCCGCGGACGTCGACGCCCGCCTCCGACGCCCGGTGCAGCGCGCGGACATGGCCGTCCAGGAAGGCGATCCGCTCCTGGTCGTCCAGCCCCTCGTACGAGCAGCCGTTCTCGGTGACGACCACCGGCGGGAGCCGGTCGCCGTAGCGCTCGGCGAAACCGGTGAGCAGCTCGGTCAGTGCCTCCGGGACCACCGGCCAGCCGAAGTCCGTGACGGGGTAGCCCTCCAGTTCTCGTACCGAGAAGGGGAGTTCGGCCGGCAGCGTCAGTCCGCCGAACTCGATCTCCGCGCCCTCGGGGGCACCCACCTTCGTCGGCTGGTAGTAGTTGATCCCGTACCAGTCCAGCGGCTCGGCGATGACCTTCAGGTCCGCCCCGACGTCCCCCGGCAGCAGGTCGGCGATGCCCTCCGGGTAGCTCCCGAGCAGCAGGGGGTCCGCGAACAGGCGGTTGAGGAGGACGTCGTAGAAGTCGGCGGCCGCCACGTCCTCGGGACGGTCCGAGGCCGCCCAGGTCGGTCCGTGCGAGTTGGCGATCCCGATGTCCACCGCGCCGCCCGCGCGCAGCGCCCGTACCGCGAGACCGTGTGCCAGCAGCTGGTGGTGGGCCACCGGCAGCGCGTCGAACAGCAGCCGCTCACCCGGGGCGTGGGCGCCGAGCGCGTGGCCCAGCAGGGTGTGCTCGGCCGGTTCGTTGAGAGTGATCCACTTGTCCACGCGGTCGCCGAGGCGGGCGACGACGGCCGACACGTACTCGGCGAACCGGGAGGCGGTGTCGCGGTCCAGCCAGTCCAGCTCCAGCGGGAGGTCCCAGTGGAAGAGCGTCGGCACGGGGCGTACGCCCGCCTCCCGGAGCTCGTCGACCAGCCGGTCGTAGAAGTCCAGGCCGCCCGGGGAGTTCACCCGCGGCCAGGACACCGAGAAGCGGTACGCGTCCACTCCGAGGTCGCGCAGGAGGGCCACGTCCTCGCGGTAGCGGTGGTAGTGGTCGCAGGCCACCGCCGCCGTCGAGCCGTCCTTCACCCGGCCCGGCTCGGCGGTGAACGCGTCCCACACGGAGGGGCCGCGCCGGTCGGCCGCCCCCTCGATCTGGTGGGCCGAGGTGGACACGCCCCAGAGGAAGCCGGGCGGGAACTGCGGAAGGGGGTTCGTCGCCATGCGCGCGATCATCCGTACCGGCGGTGAGGGAAGTCAACGGGCGGGCACGGTCTGCGAGTTGCCCCATCTCCCCAGGCGTGCGCGGGGACCACGGGTCCGCCGCCTTCCTTCAGCGCGCGGGGCCCCGCTTCACGCACCTTCCTTCAGCGCGCGGGGACCCCGCGCTACGCACCCTCCTTCAGCACGTGGGAGATCAGCTCGCGCTGCTCCTCCGTCAGCAGCGGGTCGGCCGCGTACACCGTCCTCCCGTCCACCGTGATCTCGTAGGCGAAGCCGTCCGGCACCCCGGGCGCGGGCGTGCCCCGGCCGGCGGCGACCGCCCGCTCGGCCAGGGTCTGCCACGCGCAGGCATCGGCCCGCCCCGAGGTGTCCACCTCCGCGCACCGCTCGATCCCTGCGAACCCGCCCGTGCGCCGTACCTGAATACGCATGGGTCCTGTCTAGTACGAAAGCGTCCGGCGGGCCACGGCTACAGGGTGCGCACCCCGACCTGTTCCCACGCCTTGGACACGGCCTGGTACTCCTCGCCGTCCCCGTAGCGGGCGCGCGCCGCGGCGACGGTCAGGGTGGCGAAGTCGGCGAACAGCGCGTCCGTACGCAGCTCCCCGCCGGTCAGGACGTCGTACCAGATCTGTCCGGCGCGCTCCCAGGCGTGGCCGCCGAGGGCCTGGGCCGCGAGGCAGAAGGCGTGGTTGGGGATGCCGGAGTTGATGTGCACGCCGCCGTTGTCGCGGCCGGTGCGGACGTAGCCGTCCATCGTCCCGGGCTGCGGGTCCTTGCCGAGCACGTCGTCGTCGTAGGCCGTGCCGGGCTCCTTCATGGAGCGCAGTGCCCTGCCGGTGACGCGCGGGGCGAGCAGGCCCGCGCCGATCAGCCAGTCCGCCTCGGCGGCCGTCTGGCCGAGGGTGTACTGCTTGATGAGGGAGCCGAAGACGTCCGACATGGACTCGTTCAGGGCGCCCGGCTGGCCGAAGTACGTGAGGTTCGCCGTGTACTGGGTGACGCCGTGGGTCAGTTCGTGGCCGATGACGTCGACCGGGATGGTGAAGTCGAGGAAGATCTCCCCGTCCCCGTCGCCGAACACCATCTGCTCGCCGTTCCAGAACGCGTTGTTGTAGTCCCGGTCGAAGTGCACGGTGGCGTTCAGGGGCAGGCCCGCACCGTCGACCGAGTCGCGGGCGTACGCCTGGAGGTAGAGGTCGAAGGTGGCGCCGAGGCCCGCGTACGCCCGGTTGACCGTGGCGTCCGCGCCGGGTTCGTCGCCCTCGCCGCGCGCCTTCCTGCCGGGCAGGTCCTGGTGGTGGCGGGCGTCGTAGACCGTCCGGTGGGCCCTGCCGCTCTCCGCCTGCGGCGGTGCGGCCGCCGCGGGGGCGCCGAGGACCGTGGTCAGCCGGCGGTGGGTGCGTTCGAGGGCGTCGCGCTCCAGGGTGCGGCGCGCGGGTCCGGCGAGAGCGGGGTCCTCGTGGCGGGCGAGCGCGTCGAGGACGTGGGGCGGCACGATGGTGCAGAAGACAGGCTCGAGGCCTGCTCGATTGGCGGTCATGCGGGCACGTTCGCACTGCGTCACGCACCTGTCACCACCCGCAACCATGATTGGTGAAAAAGGGGCGATAAGGAGCCTCTGCGTCCACTCCCATGTGGTATAGCGCACCTTTTGTCCGTTACGGCCGAGCGGTCCCGCATACTGATACAGGCCCCCGCACGGAGCGCGGCTCGGCTAGGCTGCGGAGCATCATGCATTTCGGGCTGCTTCTTCTTAGCTGCCGCGGCGAGGGCCTGTAGTCGAGGCCGACCCCCTCCCCGCGGAGTCTGGCGTTGCGCCGTCGGCCGTCCATTCGGACACCTTCGAGGAGCCCTCGCATCATGCCGAACCGTCAGCAGCCCACCTCCATGCCGGTCCACAAGTACCGCCCGTACGACCAGGTCGACATCCCCGACCGGACGTGGCCGGACAACCAAATCACCGTCGCCCCCCGCTGGCTCTCCACCGACCTGCGTGACGGCAACCAGGCGCTGATCGACCCCATGTCGCCCGCCCGCAAGCGCGAGATGTTCGACCTGCTGGTGAAGATGGGCTACAAGGAGATCGAGGTCGGCTTCCCCGCCTCCGGCCAGACGGACTTCGACTTCGTCCGCTCGATCATCGAGGACGAGACCGCGATCCCCGACGACGTGACGATCTCCGTGCTGACCCAGGCCCGCGAGGACCTGATCGAGCGGACCGTCGAGTCCCTGGTCGGCGCCAGGCGGGCCACCGTCCACCTGTACAACGCCACGGCCCCCGTCTTCCGCCGGGTCGTCTTCCGCGGCTCCCGGGACGAGATCAAGCAGATCGCCGTCGACGGCACCCGGCTGGTCGTCGAGTACGCCGAGAAGCTGCTCGACGAGCGCACCGCCTTCGGCTACCAGTACAGCCCCGAGATCTTCACCGACACCGAGCTGGACTTCGCCCTGGAGGTCTGCGAGGCCGTCATGGACGTCTGGCAGCCGGGCCCGGACCGCGAGATCATCCTCAACCTGCCCGCCACGGTGGAGCGTTCGACCCCCTCGACGCACGCGGACCGCTTCGAGTGGATGAGCCGCAACCTGACCCGCCGCGAGTACGTCTGCCTCTCCGTCCACCCGCACAACGACCGCGGTACTGCGGTCGCGGCGGCCGAGCTGGCGCTGATGGCCGGCGCCGACCGCATCGAGGGCTGCCTGTTCGGCCAGGGCGAGCGCACCGGCAACGTCGATCTGGTCACCCTGGGCATGAACCTGTTCTCGCAGGGTGTCGACCCGCAGATCGACTTCTCGGAGATCGACGAGATCCGCCGCACCGCCGAGTACTGCAACCAGATGGAGGTCCACGCCCGCCACCCGTACGTCGGTGACCTCGTCTACACCTCCTTCTCCGGCTCCCACCAGGACGCCATCAAGAAGGGCTTCGACGCCATGGAGGCCGACGCGGCCGCCAGGGGCGTCACCGTCGACGACATCGAGTGGGCGGTCCCGTACCTGCCGATCGACCCGAAGGACGTCGGCCGCTCCTACGAGGCCGTCATCCGCGTCAACTCGCAGTCCGGCAAGGGCGGCATCGCGTACGTCCTGAAGAACGACCACAAGCTGGACCTGCCGCGCCGGATGCAGATCGAGTTCTCGAAGATCATCCAGGCCAAGACGGACGCCGAGGGCGGCGAGGTCACCCCGAAGGACATCTGGGCGATCTTCCAGGACGAGTACCTGCCGAACCCGGAGAACCCCTGGGGCCGTATCCAGGTCAAGACCGGTCAGACCACGACGGACAAGGACGGCGTGGACACGCTGACCGTCGAGGCGTCGGTCGACGGCGTCGACACCGTCCTGACCGGCACCGGCAACGGTCCCATCTCCGCGTTCTTCGACGCCCTGCAGTCCGTCGGCATCGACGTACGGCTGCTGGACTACACCGAGCACACGATGAGCGAGGGCGCGTCCGCGCAGGCCGCCTCGTACATCGAGTGCGCCATCGACGGCAAGGTCATGTGGGGAATCGGCATCGACGCGAATACGACACGTGCCTCGCTGAAGGCCGTCGTCTCCGCCGTCAACCGCACGGCTCGCTGACGAGCCTGACCGGCGCCTTTCGGGGCCCGTCCCGCCTGACGAGGCGGAACGGGCCCCGTCGTTTACCGGCCAAACCCGGGCCGGGGCACGCAGAGGTCCCGCCCGGGGTACTGACTCCGCGTCGGCAATGTGGCTAACATCACGCCAACGCGGCGATGCTGCCGCGGGGTTACGGAGGTGCGACGTGCTGCCAGGATGGGGACGAAACGACCGTGTTGTCCGCGTTGGTCGTGTATCCCGCGTTCTAGGCATCCGCACCGCGTGGACCGCCGCCGGCGACGGCGAGTTCTTCTGCCCCGGCTGCGGGGGCGACCGCAACTACCAGCGGCTGACCGGCCGCCGCCGCTTCACCCTCCTCGGCGTCCCGCTCCTCGCCCGCGGCGAGACCGGCCCCGTCGTCGAATGCGCCGCCTGCCGCGGGCACTTCGGCACCGACGTCCTCGACCACCCCACCACGACCCGGTTCTCGGCGATGCTCCGCGACGCCGTGCACACGGTCGCGCTCGCGATCCTCGCGGCGGGCGGCACCTGCTCCCGCGCCGCCCTGGAGACCGCGGCCGCCGCGGTGCGCGCCGCCGGCTTCGACGACTGCACCGAGGAGCAGCTGAACGCCCTCGTGGAGGCCCTCGCCGCCGACACGGGCCGCTTCTTCGGCGAACCGTGCGGGGCGGGGCTGGCCATCGAGCTCCACGAGGCCCTCGACCCGCTGGCACCGCACCTCGCCGCCGTCGGCAGGGAGGCGGTCCTGCTCCAGGGCGCCCGCATCGCCCTGGCCGACGGGCCCTACACGCCGGCCGAGCGGGACGTCCTCGCCACGGTCGGCGCGGCGCTCACGATCTGCTCGGACGACGTGACCCGGCTGCTGGCGGCGGCGCGTACGCCGTCCTAGGGCTTCGCGCGCCGGCCCCCGCGTGCGGGACCCGGTCAACACGCCGTACGTGTGCGGGTGTTGCCGAGCCGTCGGGGGCGCAGTAGCTTCACCGGGGCCACAGACATCCCACGTCCCATGTCCCTCGCAGCCCCGGGAGCGTCATGTCCCTCACGAGCCGTACGACGGCGTCGGCCGCGGCCGTAGGAATCCTCGCCGCCCTCGCGGTCACCGGAGCGGGGGCCGACGCCGCGTCCGCCGCCCCGGCCGCCGCACGGGGCTGCACCTCGTCCGTGCCCTACACCGCGGGCCGGGACGGCTACGACACCTACCGCGTCCCGGCGACCCTCAGGACGCCGGCCGGTACCGTGCTCGCCTTCGCCGAGGGCAGGCACAACGGCGCGGGCGACACCGGCGACATCGACGTCGTCCTCAGGCGCTCCTCCGACGGCGGCTGT
Source organism: Streptomyces sp. NPDC043867 (assembly GCF_056435845.1). Lineage (NCBI taxonomy): Bacteria > Bacillati > Actinomycetota > Actinomycetes > Kitasatosporales > Streptomycetaceae > Streptomyces > Streptomyces sp. NPDC043867. Next base: position 38,839 of record NZ_JBWKDS010000026.1, read on the forward strand.
ACCTGGGGGCCGCTGCGCGTAGTCGCCGCCGGGAACGGCGACACCCGGGGCAACCCGGCACCCGTGATCGACCCGCGGACCGGCCGGATCGTCCTCGTCACCTCGTACAACGGCGGAACCGTCACCGAGGCGCAGATCATGCGCGGGGAGGTGACGCCCGCGCGGAGCCGCCGCGTCTTCGTGCAGACGAGCCGCGACGACGGGCGCCGCTTCTCGGCCCCGCGCGACATCACGGCGCAGGCGAAGCGGCCGGACTGGCGGTGGTACGCGACAGGGCCGGGACACGCGGTCGCCCTCACCCGCGGGCCGCACGCCGGGCGCCTGGTCGTGCCGTCCAACCACTCCGCCGCGCCGCCCGAGGGCTCCGCCGACTCCGGCCAGGAGGCCAGGTACTACGGCGCCCACGCCCTGCTGAGCGACGACGGCGGCCGCAGCTGGCGGCCGGGCTACGTCGACGACTCCTACGACGGGCACGACAACGCCAACGAGAGCAGCGCCGCCGAACTGGCCGACGGGCGGCTCTACTTCAGCGCCCGGGACCAGAACGGGACCGGCGCGGGCAACCGGCTCGACAGCTACTCCAGCGACGGCGGGCGGACGCTGGACCGGCCGTACGCCGTGCAGTCCACCCTGGACGACGTGCCGGTCGTCCAGGGCAGCGTGCTGCGACTGAGCGGGGCGAACGGCCCGCTGCTCTTCTCGGGGCCCTCCGTCCCGAACGCCCGGCAGGCGATGGCCCTCTGGCGCAGCGGGGACGCCGGGGCGACCTTCGTCCGGGCGGTGACGCTCTCGCAGCGCCGGGCGGCGTACTCCGACCTCGTGCAGCTGAGTGCCGGCAGGGTCGGCGTGCTGTACGAGACGGGTACGGCGGGACCGTACGAGACGATCGAGTTCCGCCGGGTGCCGCTGAGCGGTTAGCGCCGGCTGGCCTTCCGGCGCCGGGGCGGAGAACCCCTCACAGCAGCCCCGCCGCCGCCAGGTACTTCCCCACCCGCTCCACCTCCGCCTCCGACAGGGGCACCTGCGGCTCCGCCGTGGCCGGGCACGCGATGACGCCCCGGAGGTGCAGCGCCGCCTTGAACGCGCCGAGCGCCGACGAGCTGCCCCCCATCCGGGCGGGATCCCCGACCCCCACCATCCCGAACAGCGCGCACAACCGCTCCTGCTCGGCCCGCGCCCCCGCCCGGTCGCCCTCCCGGCAGAGCCGGTCCAGCCGTACGTACCCGGCGGGATCGACGTTCCCGAGGCCGGGCACCACGCCGTCCGCCCCCAGCGCGAGCGCGGAGTCGGCGATCAGCTCGGAGCCGGTCAGGACCGTGAAGCGGGCGATGTCCGGGTGCGCGCGGGCGCCGAGCACGACCGTGCGGAAGGCGGCGAGGTCGCCGCTGGAGTCCTTGAGACCGGCCAGGGTGCCGTCGGCGGCGAGTTCGAGGACCAGCTCGGCGGACAGCTTGGTGTGGACGCCGACGGGGAGGTCGTAGGCGAAGACCGGCACCGGCGAGCGGGCGGCGAGCAGCCGGTAGTGGCGGGCGATCTCGGCGGGATGGGTGCGGGTGTAGAAGGGCGCGGTGGCCACGACGGCGTCCGCGCCGGCCGCGGTGACGGCCGCGACGTGGTCGAGGACGCGGGGGGTCGTCATGTCGATGACCCCGGCGAGGACGGGCAGCCCGCCGGCGACATGACCGGCCACGGTCTCCACGACCAGTCTGCGCTGCGCGTCCGTCAGATACGCCGCCTCCGACGTCGAGCCGAGGACGAACAGCGCGTGCACCCCGCCCGCCACCAGATGGTCCACCAGCGCGACGAGCGAGCGGACGTCCACCTCGCCGTCCGGTGTCAGGGGCGTGCAGACGGGCGGTACGACACCGCGCAGCAGGGCGGGGATCGACATCGGTGCTCCCTAGGGCTGTTGCTGGGCCGGGATGCCGGCCGGGGCGGCGGCCGGGGAGGGCGCACCCGCCGCGGCGGCCTGTGCCACCAGGTCCCGCGTCGACTGGCCCTCCTGCACAGGATGGTGGCAGCGGAAGCGGTGCTCCGACGAGGACGCCGCCGCGAAGTCCGGCATCAGCGCGGCGCAGACGTCGTCGGCCTTCCAGCAGCGGGTGCGGAACGGGCAGCCGCTCGGCGGGCGGGTCGCCGAGGGCACCGGGCCGGCCAGCGGGATCGGGTCGATGGGGTCCAGCAGCCCGGGCGTCGCGGAGAAGAGGGCGCGGGTGTACGGGTGCCTGGCGCGGTCGGTGACCTCCTCGGCCGGGGACTCCTCGACGATCCGGCCCAGGTACATGGTGACGACCCGGTCGCTCATCCGGCGCACCGTCTGGATGTCGTGCGAGACGAAGACCATTGCCAGACCGAGGCGTTCCTTCAGGTCGAGGAGGAGGTTGAGGATCTGGGCGCGTACGGAGACGTCCAGGGCGCTGGTCGGCTCGTCGGCCACCACCAGTTCCGGGTCGAGTGCCAGGGCCCGTGCGATCGCCACGCGCTGGCGCTGACCGCCGGACAGCTGCCCCGGCAGGCCGTCGGCCAGCGCGGCCGGCAGCCCGACCAGCGACATCAGTTCCCGGACCCGGGTCTCCCGCTGGGCGGGCGTGCCGCGCCGGTGCACGTCCAGCGGGTCGCGGAGGATCCGCCGGATCGTCAGCCGGCGGTTCAGCGCGGTCGAGGGGTCCTGGAAGATCATGCCCGTGCCGCTGCCGACGGCCAGGCGCCGCTCGGCCGGTTTCATGGACCACAGGTCGCGGCCGCGGAAGGACACCGTGCCCGACGTCGGCCGCTCCACCCCCACCAGCACTTTGGCGAGGGTCGACTTGCCGCAGCCGGACTCCCCGACCACGCCGACCGTCTCGCCGGGCGCGACGGCGAGGTCGGCTCCGGTGAGCGCGTACACCCGGTCCCGGGTGAACAGGCCGCCGCTGCGGGCCTTGTGGACGACGTGGGCGCCGGACAGCGTGACGAGCGCGCTCGTGCCGTCGTTCCTCCCGCTCTGCGTGGTCACGTGACGGCCTCGTTCCCCGTGGCGGTGGCGGCCCCCGTGGTCAGGTCGACCGCGGGGTGGTGGCAGGCGGCCGCGTGCGCGGCCCGGCCCCGCAGCGCGGGCGTCACCGCCCGGCAGACCTCGCCCGCCAGCGGGCAGCGGTCGGCGAACCGGCAGCCCGCCGGGAAGTCGGCGGGGGAGGGCACGACTCCCTTGATCTGCGTCATCCGCACGGCCGCCGACTCCAGCGACAGCACGCTGCCGAGGAGCCCCCGCGTGTAGTGGTGTGCCGGTGCCTCCACCAGGTCCGCGGTCACGCCCGTCTCCACGAGCCGACCGCCGTACATGACCACCACCCGGTCGGTGACGTCGGCGACGAGCGCGAGGTCGTGCGAGACGAGGACCAGCGCGAAGCCGAGTTCCGCGCGCAGGCGCAGCAGCAGTTCGATGATCTGCGCCTGGACCGTCACGTCGAGCGCGGTGGTCGGCTCGTCGGCGACGATCAGCCGCGGGCTGCGGGACAGCGCCATGGCGATCAGGACGCGCTGGCGCTGGCCTCCCGACAGTTCGTGCGGGTAGCTGCGCAGGGTGCGGGCGGGATCGAGGCCGACCAGGGCCAGCAGTTCGGCGGGGGTGCGGTCGCCGCCCCTGCGGACGACCTGCCGCAGCTGGGCGCGGATCGTCATCGCCGGGTTCAGGGACGACAGGGCGTCCTGGTAGACCATCGCCATCTCGTGTCCGAGCAGCCGGCGCCGGACCCGCATCGGTTCGCCCGTCAGCTCCCGGCCGTCGAAGCGCACCCGGCCGCGGACGCGCGCGCCCTTCGGCTCCAGGCCCATCACCGCGAGCGCGGTCAGCGACTTCCCGCAGCCCGACTCGCCTACCAGGCCCAGGATTTCGCCGGGGCGGACGTCGAAGCTGATGCCGTCGACGATGTCCACCCCGCCGTGCCGGGCGTCGAACCCGATGGCCAGGTTCTCCACGGACAGGACCGGCGGCCCGGCCGGCAGCGGCCGGCCCCGGGACCGCAGGCGTCGTGCCGCCTCGGTGAGCCCCGGCAGTTCGAGGACCTGGCCGCTGCCCGGCCGGGGTGCCTCCAGGGGGTCCGCTTCCCCGCGCGTCGCGACCTCGCGGGCGGCCGGCGCCGCCCAGGCGTCGGAGACCCCCTCGGACAGGATGTTCAGCGACAGGACGGTGACCAGCATCAGCAGCCCGGGGAAGACGGTCGCCCACCAGCCGCCGGTCAGCACCATGTTCTTGCCGTCGGCGATGACACTGCCCCACGACGGGTCCGGCGGGCGCACGCCCGCGCCGATGAAGGACAGCGACGCCTCGAAGACGACGGCCTCGGCGACCTGGACGGTGCAGAACACCAGCACGGGGGCGGCGCAGTTGACGGCCACGTGCCGCAGCACGATGTGCGGGGTGCGGGCGCCGATCACCCGCTCCGCGGTGACGTAGTCCTCGCCGTACTGGTCGAGGACGTTCGCCCGGACCACGCGGGCCACCGGCGGGGTGAACAGGAACGCGATCGCGCAGATCAGGACGGTGATGCCGCCGCCGAACACGGCGACCAGGACCGCCGCCAGCGCGATGCCGGGGAAGGCCATCACGATGTCGAGGCAGCGCATCAGCGTCTCGTCGACGGCCTTGCGGGAGGTCGCCGCGACCGCGCCGAGCAGGGCTCCCGCGACGAGGGCGAGCGCGGTGGCGCCCAGGCCGATGGCGAGGGACCAGCGGGCGCCGTGCATCAGGCGGCTGAGGATGTCGCGGCCGAGGCTGTCCTGGCCCATCCAGTGCGCGCCGGACGGGTGGCCGCTGCCGTCCACCGGGGTCTGCTGGTCGAGCGGGTCGTGCGGGGCGAGCAGCGGGGCGAACACCGCCAGCAGGACGACCAGGGCGAGGAAGCACACGGCGACCTTGGAGAGCGGTGGCAGCCGGCGCAGGCCGCGCAGCCGGACGCCGGGACGGGAGAGCGCCTCCGTCAGACGCGTACGAGTGATCATCGGAGCGTGTCTCCCGGGGTGGTCGCCGGGCCGCGGGCCGCGGGGGTCACCGGGCCGCGTCCCGCAGCCGCGGATTGACCAGCAGGTAGAGGATGTCGATGACGAGGTTCACGACCACGAAACCCGTGGCCGTCGTCAGGACGACGCCCTGGACGACCGCCGGATCGCCGTTCTTCACCGCGTCGATCATCAGTTTCCCCATGCCGGGCAGGGAGAAGATCGTCTCGATGACGACCGCCCCGCCGAGCAGGTACCCGACCCGCAGGCCCAGTACGGTCAGCGGATTGATCAGGGCGTTGCGCAGGACGTTCCGGCCGACGACCACGACGGGCGCGAGGCCGCTGCCGATCGCCGTCCGCACGTAGTCCTTGTCGAGCTCCTCCACCACGGCCGTGCGCACGATCCGGGTGAGCTGGGCCGCGACCGGCAGCGACAGCGCGAAGGCCGGCAGGGTCATGGTCTTCAGCCAGCCGGTCGGCGAGTCACCGGGGTTGACGTAACCGCCGGTCGGGAACCAGCCCCGGCCGACCGCGAGGTACTGGATCATCAGCAGCGCCAGCCAGAAGCCGGGGGCCGCGACGCCGGTCAGCGAGACGACCCGGATGACCTGGTCGGGCAGCCGGTCCCGGTGGATCGCCGCGGTGACCCCGCCGAGCAGCGCGAGGACCACGGCGATGCCCAGCCCGAGGAAGGTGAGCTGGAGGGTGAGCGGCAGCGCGGTGGTGACCTGGTCGGCGACCGGGGCCCGGGTCAGCGCGCTGATGCCCAGGTCGCCGTGGAGCAGGTCGCCGATGAAGTGGACGTAGCGCACCGGGAACGGGTCGAGCAGGCCGTTCTCCTCACGGAAGTCGTGCAGTTGCCGGGGTGTCGGGTTGGCGCCCTGGAAGAACGCGGACGCCGGATCGACGTCCGAGAAGCGCATCACCAGGAACACGAAGAGCACGATGCCCAGCAGCAGCGGCACCAGCAGGGCGATGCGGCGGGCCAGGATGCGGGCGACGGTGACCACGGACGACTACTCCCGCCCGCCGGTCAGGCCCACTTGGCCTGGAGGAGGTTGACGCCCGGGTAGGGCTGGGCGCGCACGCCCGTGATCCGCTCCGGGTCCCAGGCCGTCATGAGCTCGTTGTGCACCACCGGGTAGAGGACGGCCTGTTCCGCGACGACGTCGATGTAGTCCTGGATCATCGTCTTCTTGCGGTCGGGGTCGGGTTCCCGCGTCGCCTGGTCCATGTCCTTGAAGAGCTTTTTGGCCACGGGGTCGCCGGCCCAGCGGGCGTAGCCCATCCACAGGTTCTGGGGGCCGTGGTTGTAGTGCATGATCAGGTCGGCGTCGAGACCGAACTGGTTCGGGTTCGATGCGGCGGCCACCACCTGGTAGTCCCGCTTCTGGTCCATCTTCGTGAACACGGCCGTGGTCTCCTGCGGCGAGAGGGTGGTCCGCACGCCGATCGCGTCCCAGGACGCCTTGATGGTCGGCAGGCAGTCCACGATCCAGCTGACGTTGACCGCGAGGATGTCGATCTTCAATCCCTCGGCCCCGGCCTCCTTCAGGAGTTCGCGTGCCCGGTCCGGGTCGTACGTGTAGACGGTCTTCGCGGGCCGGTGGGCGGGGTTGGCCTCGTTCAGGAAGGAGGTCGCCGCCCTGCCGTGCCCCTTCAGGGCGACCTCGATCATCTTGCCGGTGTCGATGGCGTAGTGCAGCGCCTGGCGGACCCGCACGTCGTCGAAGGGCTTGTGGCGGGTGTTGAACATGAGGAAGAGGTTGTTCATTCCGGCCCCGCCCCGGACGGTCATGCCGCTCTTCTTCAGCTGCTCGATGTTGGCGTAGGGGATGTTGTCGGCGATCTGCGCTCCCGCGCTCGCCCCCGAGATCTTCGCGACGCGGGGTGCGGCGTCCACGATGGTCAGCCAGTTCATCTTCGCGAAGGCCGCCTTGCGCGGGCCGTTGTAGTCGGCGAAGGCCTCGAAGGTGGTGTTCGACTTCGGGTGGTGGGCGGTCTGCCGGTACGGACCCGAGCCGACCGCTTTGCCCTTGATCGCCTCGTCCCAGGCGCCCGGCTTCGAGAAGACGTGCTTCGGCATGATCTTCGCCAGGGTGAGCCGCGAGATCCCCTCGGGGAAGGGGAACTTGAGGATCAGCTCGACGTTCTGCGCGTCGATCCTGCGGACCGTCCTGAGCCAGCCCGCGAAGAAGCCCTTGGCGAGCGTCTGCGTCTTCGGGTCGAGGATCCGGTCGAAGACGAAGACGACGTCGTCCGCCGTGACGGGCCTGCCGTCGTGGAATGTGGCGCCCGGGCGCAGCCGGAACTTCCAGGAGATGCCCGTCAGATCGGCGGGCACCTCGGTGGCGAGGGCCGCGTACGGTTCGCGGGAGATCGGGTCGGTGTCGAGCAGGCCCTCGTAGATGTGGTTGTTGGCGGCCATGCAGAAGGCGGACGCGGTCTGCGTCGGATCCCAGCTGCCGTCGTTGCCGTAGCCGATGACGGCGGTCAGGGTGCCGCCCTCGCCCCCCTTCCCGCCGCCGGTGTCGTTCGTGGACTCGGGCCCGGACGAGCAGGCGGACAGCGACGAGGAGACGGCGGCGGCCGCGCCCAGCGCGCCGCCGTACTTCAGGAACGACCGGCGGTGCAGCGCCGGAACGGGGGTCACGTCGCGCACGGTTCCTCCAGCAGGAGTGGGAGAGCGGCTCGAACGAGGGGAGATACGACGTCCTATGTCATGGGCGGCAGCGTGACGATAGGAGGGGCCGCGAGGGCGGTCAAGGGGTGGCGCACGAATGGCGCGTCTTGCACGGGTGCGACCGATGAGCCGGTGAAACCAGGGTGGTTGAGGTTTGATCCGGCCCGAGGTGGGACGTCCGATGTCCGGCGAGCGTACGATGCGGGCCATGGTTGAGGAGACCGGGAACCGGCCCAGGCCCGCCGGGACGCGCATCGCCCGCGAACGGCGGGTGAGCAGCCAGATCCAGCGCGAGGTCATGCAGCTGATCCTCGACCGCAGGCTCCAGGCGGGCGCCTCGCTGCCCACCGAGACCGAGCTGATGGAGGACCTCGGCGTGAGCCGCAACTCCGTCCGCGAGGCACTCAAGGCTCTCCAGGCCCTGGACATAGTGGAGATCAGGCACGGCTACGGCACCTATGTCGGCCAGGCGTCGCTGACCCCCCTCGTCGACGGCCTCACCTTCCGCACGCTCGCCCAGCAGGACGACGACACCAGCGCGCTGACCGAGATCCTCCAGGTCCGCGAGGTGCTGGAGGAGGGCCTGATCCGCCGGGTCGCGGCCACGCTCTCCGAGGCCGAGCTCGACCGCCTCGAAGCCGTGGTCGCCCGGATGGAGGAGGCGGGCGGCAAGGGGCTGCCCTTCCCCGAACTCGACCGCGAGTTCCACGAGTTGCTCTACGCCTCGCTCGGCAACGCCCTCGTCCCGCAGCTCCTCGGCGCCTTCTGGACCGTCTTCCGGCGGGTCGCCGGCGCCCGCGGCTGGACGGACGACCCGGCGCCCGGGCTGACCGTCCGCCGCCACCGCGACATCGTCACGGCCCTGCGCGCCCGTGACGTCGAGGCCGCGCAGCGCGCGATGGCGGACCACTTCCGGGGCATCGAGTCCCGGGCCGCTCAGGAGTCCCACGGAGTGGGCTGACCGGGCCGCACGGGGCGGGGTCCCGTCCTCCGGTGGGCGGGCCGCTCAGCGGGCGGGCGTCCGCGGCGGGCGGCACGCGTCCTGCGGCCAGCGGGCCGCTCGGCGCGGGGCACGCGTCCTGGGGCGGGCGGACCGCGCTCGGCGGGCGGGCGTGCGACTTCCCGGCGGGCAGACCGCGCTCGGCGGGCGGGCACGCGTCCTCCGGTGGGCGGGCCGCTCAGCGGGCGGGCGTCCGCGGCGGGCGGCACGCGTCCTGCGGCCAGCGGGCCGCTCGGCGCGGGGCACGCGTCCTGGGGCGGGCGGACCGCGCTCGGCGGGCGGGCGTGCGACTTCCCGGCGGGCAGACCGCGCTCGGCGGGCGGGCACGCGTCCTGTGACGGGCGGTCCCCTCGGCGCGTGGTGCGTCCTACGCTGGGGCGGTGACCGACACGTGGAACCCGGCCGGCGTCGGCGTGCTGCGCCTTCCTTCCGGCCGCCTGGTCCGCGGCCGCGCCCTGCGCCGCCCGCTCCCGGCCGACGCCCCCGTCCCCGCGTACGCCGTGCACCTCCTCGGCGGCCGGCCGCCCGAGGTGCCCTGGGAGTCGCACTGGCTGCGCTGGCCGGACTTCCGGCTGCCGGGCAGCCGCGCCGAGGCCCGCGAGGTGCTCACCACCGCCTGGGAGCGGGCCGCCGCCGAACGCGTCGAACTCGCCTGCGGCGGCGGCCGCGGCCGCACCGGGACGGCCCTCGCCTGCCTGGCCGTCCTCGACGGGGTGCCGCCGGCGGAGGCCGTCGCGTTCGTCCGCGCCCACTACGACCCTCGTGCCGTGGAGACACCCTGGCAGCGGCGGTACGTGCGCCGCTTCCCGGGCTGAGAGCGACGCCGGGGCACCGTCCGCCACGCACACGAAGCCCGGATCCCGCCGCGCACGTACGGAGTCCGGACCGCGGCCGAGTGTAGATGCGGTGCGTCACGCTCCACATGCGAAGCGTGAAACTCGCAGGCGGCGGGGAGCACGGGAGGGGGCGGAAAACGTACCGCCCGGCGCGGGCCGGCGCCCCACGTCGACGAGGCGGAGGAAGCAGTGAAGGAATCGCGGGCGGCAGGAACAGGTATCCCGGCGACGTCCACCGACCGCCCGGACCTCCCGGTAAAGCCGCCGATCGGCGCGCACGCCGTCGACCTCCGCACCGGACGGGTGGGCGTCGTGATGGGGCACGAGGGGCCGTACGTCCAGCTGAGGCCCTACGGCGGCGGCAGGGAGTGGGACTGCGAGCCGGACGCCGTGCGGGGTGCCACCGCGGCGGAGCGGCTCGGCGCCGCCACGGCGTACGCCGTCGCACGCACCCGCCGCGAGGTGCCGTGAAAGGGGACCGCCGGCGCCGAGAGGGCCCGCCCGGCCCGGAGCACGGACACCGTGGGCGAGAATGGGGGGCATGAGTCTGTTCCGCGACGACGGCACCGCGCTGCGCACCCGGACGCCCGGTGCGGCGGGCCGGGCCGGGCCGCGGCCCGCCGGGGGCCACCGGCCGTCCCGCGGGCCGGACGACCGCGGGAGCGGGCGATGAGTCTCTTCCGGGACGACGGCATCGTCCTGCGCACCCAGAAGCTCGGGGAGGCCGACCGCATCATCACGCTGCTGACCCGCGGACACGGGCGCGTGCGGGCCGTGGCGCGCGGGGTGCGGCGCACCAAGTCCAAGTTCGGGGCGCGCCTCGAACCCTTCTCGCACGTGGACGTGCAGTTCTTCGCGCGCGGGAGCGAGCTGGTCGGGCGCGGGCTGCCGCTGTGCACGCAGAGCGAGACGATCGCCCCGTACGGCGGCGGGATCGTCACCGACTACGCGCGCTACACCGCGGGCACGGCCATGCTGGAGACCGCGGAGCGGTTCACCGACCACGAGGGCGAACCCGCCGTCCAGCAGTATCTGCTGCTGGTCGGGGGACTGCGCACCCTCGCCCGCGGCGAGCACGAGCCGCACCTCGTCCTGGACGCCTTCCTGCTGCGCTCCCTCGCGGTGAACGGCTACGCGCCCAGCTTCACCGACTGCGCCAAGTGCGGGATGCCCGGCCCGAACCGGTTCTTCTCGGTGTCCGCGGGCGGCTCCGTCTGCGCCGACTGCCGGGTGCCCGGCAGCGTCGTACCCTCGGCGCAGGCGCTGGAACTGCTCGGCGCGCTGCTCACGGGAGACTGGGGGACGGCGGACGCCTGCGAGCCGCGGTACGTCCGTGAGGGCAGCGGTCTGGTGTCGGCCTATCTGCACTGGCACCTGGAGCGCGGTCTGCGCTCCCTGCGCTACGTAGAGAAATAGACGTACGGAAATCAAGGAGACGAGAAGCACATGGTCGTACGCGGGATCCTGGGACGCCAGCGCCGCGAGTACAAGGCGCCGGAGCCGCATCCGTCCGGCGCCACGGCGCCGAAACTCCCCGGCGAGCTGATCCCCGGCCATGTGGCGGTCGTCATGGACGGGAACGGCCGGTGGGCCAAGGAACGCGGGCTGCCGCGCACCGAGGGGCACCGGGTCGGCGAGGGCGTCGTCATGGACGTCCTCAAGGGCTGCCTCGAACTGGGCGTGAAGAACCTGTCCCTGTACGCCTTCTCGACGGAGAACTGGAAGCGGTCGCCCGATGAGGTCCGCTTCCTGATGAACTTCAACAAGGACGTCATCCGCCGTCGCCGGGACGAGATGGACGAGCTGGGTATCCGCATCCGCTGGGTCGGCCGGATGCCCAAGCTGTGGAAGTCCGTCGTCCAGGAGCTCCAGGTCGCCCAGGAACAGACGCGGGACAACGACAAGATGACGTTGTACTTCTGCGTCAACTACGGCGGTCGGGCCGAGCTCGCGGACGCCGCGAAGGCCCTCGCCGCCGATGTCGCCGCGGGCCGGCTCGACCCCGGCAAGGTCACCGAGAAGACGATCCAGAAGTACCTGTACTACCCGGACATGCCGGACGTCGACCTGTTCCTGCGGCCAAGCGGTGAGCAGCGCATCTCCAACTACCTCATCTGGCAGTCCAGTTACGCCGAGATGGTGTTCCAGGACGTGCTGTGGCCGGACTTCGACCGCCGTGACCTGTGGCGCGCCTGCGTCGAGTACGCCTCCCGCGACCGCCGCTTCGGCGGCGCCGTCCCGAACGAGGACCTGCTCGCGATGGAGGCGGCCATGCGGGGCAACCCGCAGTAGCGTCCGCACGCCACGAGGGCGGGGGGGGGGGGGGGGGGGGGGGGGGGGGGGGGGGTTTTTTTTTTTTTTCTTTTTCTGTCTTTGTTGGG
>NZ_JBWKDS010000026.1:50727-64119 GCF_056435845.1 Streptomyces sp. NPDC043867
GCGGCGGTGCCTTACAAAAAAAGCACGTGCTTGCGAGGGAGGCGGCCATGCGGGGCAACCCGCGGTAGCGTCCACACGCCACGGGGGCGGGGCCCGGCAGCGCACCGCGCTGCCGGGCCCTTCCTCGTCGCTCCCGGCCCGGGCGGGCCGGCGGCTGTCAGCTCTCGGCCGCCGCGCACTCCGCGCAGGTGCCGAAGATCTCCACGGTGTGGGCCACGTTCACATAGCCGTGCTCCGCGGCGATCGCCTCCGCCCACTTCTCCACCGCCGGGCCCTCGACCTCGACGGCCTTGCCGCAGACGCGGCAGACCAGGTGGTGGTGGTGCTCGCCGCTGGAGCAGCGGCGGTAGACGGACTCGCCGTCGGACGTGCGCAGGACGTCCACCTCGCCCGCGTCGGCGAGCGACTGGAGCGTGCGGTAGACGGTGGTCAGGCCGACCGAGTCGCCCTTGTGCTTGAGCATGTCGTGGAGATCCTGCGCACTGCGGAACTCGTCCACCTCGTCGAGCGCCGCCGCCACGGCGGCACGCTGCCGGGTGGAGCGGCCCTTCACGGACGGTCCAGCGGTCGTCACCGTTGCCTCCTCGCGTCTGCACCTGCCGGGCCATTGTGCCAGCCCGATCCGTCGCCGGTCAGACGCCGACGGTGCCTTCGGACCCCCGGGCGGCCGGAATCGTGCACTCCGCGGGGTCCCCGGCGGGCTGCGCGGCGGCCGCTGCCCGTGTGCGGCGCCGCGCCAGCGGGGCGGCCAGCAGGGTGAGCCCGAAGAAGACCGCGATGGCCAGCAGCACGATCGTCGCGCCGGGCGGCACGTCCTGGTAGTACGACGTGACGGTGCCGCCGGTCATCACGCTCACCCCGATGACCACGGCGATCGCGAAGGTGGCCGCGAAGCTGCGGCTCAGCTGCTGGGCCGCCGCCACCGGGACCACCATCAGCGCCGACACCAGCAGCAGCCCGACGACCCGCATCGCGACCGTGACCGTCACCGCGGCCGTGATCGCGACCAGCAGGTTCAGCGCCCGCACCGGCAGCCCGGTGACCCGCGCGAACTCCTCGTCCTGGCTGACCGCGAACAGCTGGCGGCGCAGGCCGAGGGTGACGAGCATCACGAAGCCCGCCAGGATGCAGATGGCGCTCACGTCGGACTCGGACACCGTCGACAGGGAGCCGAAGAGGTACGACATGAGGTTGGCGTTCGAGCCGCCCGGCGCGAGGTTGATCAGCATCACGCCGCCGGCCATGCCGCCGTAGAAGAGCATCGCGAGGGCGATGTCGCCGCGGGTCCTGCCGTACCAGCGGATCAGCTCCATGAGGACGGCGCCGAGGACGGAGACGAGCGTCGCCATCCACACCGGCGACCACGAAAGCACGAAGCCGAGGCCGACGCCGGTCATCGCGACGTGGCCGATGCCGTCGCCCATCAGGGCCTGGCGGCGCTGGACGAGGTAGATGCCCACGGCGGGTGCCGTGATGCCGACCAGGACGGCGGCGATCAGGGCCCGCTGCATGAAGGCGTAGTTCAGGATCTCCATCAGCTCAGCAGTCCCGTGCGAATCGGTTCGGCGCCCGCGGGGGCGTGCGGGTGCACGTGGTCGTGACCGGGCAGGGCGTGCTGGCCGAGCGCCCGCGGGGGCGGACCGTCGTGCGTCACGCAGCCCTCCCGCAGGACGACGGCCCGGTTGATGAGGGGCTCCAGCGGCCCCAGCTCGTGCAGGACGAGGAGGACGGAGACGCCCTGGGCGACCTGCTCGCGCAGCGTCCGTGCGAGCACCTCCTGGCTGGCCAGGTCGACGCCGGCCATCGGCTCGTCCATGATCAGCAGCTCGGGTCCGGCGGCGAGCGCGCGGGCGATCAGCACGCGCTGGTGCTGGCCGCCGGAGAGGGCGTCGACGGAGTCCTTGGCCCGGTCGCTCATGCCGACCAGGTCCAGGGCGCGGCGGACGGCCTCGTGGTCGGCCTTGCGCAGCACGCCGAAGCGGGCGCGGGAGAGCCGGCCGGAGGAGACGATCTCGGTCACGGTGGCCGGAACGCCTCCGGCGGCCGTCGTGCGCTGCGGTACGTAGCCCACGCGCCGCCAGTCGCGGAACCGGGCCCGCGGGGTGCCGAACAGCTCGATCTCCCCGGCGGTGACGGGCACCTGCCCGATGACGGCGCGCACGGCGGTCGACTTGCCGGAGCCGTTGGCCCCGAGCAGCGCGACGACCTCGCCCCGGCCGACGGTGAGGTCGATGCCGCGCAGGACGGGGCGTGCGCCCAGTTCGGCGCGGACGCCGCGCAGGGATACGACGGGCTCGCCCATGTGGTCCTCCGGATCGGTCACTTGGCGCCCAGGGCGGCTTCGAGGGCCTTGAGGTTGGAGTGCATGACCTGCACGTAGTCCTCGCCCGCGGACTTGTCGGTGATGCCCTCGAGCGGGTCGAGGACGGCCGTCTTCAGTCCCGCGTCCCCGGCGAGTGTCCTGGCGGTCTTGTCGGACACCAGTGTCTCGTAGAAGACCGTGGTGACGCCGTCGGCCCTGGCCTCCTTCTGGAGTTCCCTGATCCGGGCCGGGCTCGGCTCGCTCTCCGGGTCGAGGCCGGTGATGGCCTCCTGGGTCAGGCCGTAGCGCTCGGCGAGGTAGCCGAAGGCGGCGTGGTTGGTGAAGAAGACCTTGCGCTCGGTGTTCTTCAGGCCCTTCGCGAAGGAGGTGTTCAGCTCGTCGAGCCTGCCGGTCAGCGCCTTGGCGTTCTTCTCGTAGTCCGCCGCGTGGTCCGGGTCGGCCTTCTCGAAGGCCGCCGCGACCCCCTTGGCGACCTCGGCGTACTTCACCGGGTCCAGCCAGACGTGCGGGTCGAGGGCGTGCTCCTCCTCCTCGGAGTGGGCCTCTTCGCCCGCGTGGGCGTGCTCGACGGAGCCGTGGTCCTCGAGCTTGGTCAGGCCGGCCGCGTCGATCTTGTTCTTGACGCCGGCCTGCGTGACGGCCTCGTCCACGGCGGGCTGGAGGCCCTTCAGATACAGGACCGCGTCGGCCTCCTGGAGCTGCGCGGTCTGCTGGGCGCTGATCTCCAGGTCGTGCGGTTCCTGGCCCGGTTCGGTGAGCGTCGTCACATTCACGTGGTCGCCGCCGATCTGCTCGGCGAGGTATTGCATCGGGTAGAACGACGCGACGACGTCGAACTTGTCCGTGTTGCCCGCGGCGGCGCTGTCCGAGGAGCAGGCCGAGAGGGTGCCGAGACCGACCGTGGCGGCCGCCGCGAGGGCTATGCCGGATATGTGACGCCGTCGTACGTTCATGACAGTCATTTTCAACTGAAGTGGAAACCGTTGTCAACAAGCCCGGTGAGCGGGCCCGGCGGCGGACCGATTTGATTGTGGGGGAGCCCCCGCCGGTAACCTGAAGCATTCGCTCTGAAGCAATGCTCCGCAGCATCTCGCTTCGTCGCCCGTCGTCGTAATGAAGAGAGCACCGTGGCCGCCGACAAGATCGACACCATCGTCAGCCTGAGCAAGCGCCGTGGCTTCGTATTCCCCTGCAGTGAGATCTACGGCGGCCAGAAGGCCGCCTGGGACTACGGGCCGCTGGGTGTCGAGCTCAAGGAGAACATCAAGCGCCAGTGGTGGCGCTACATGGTCACCTCCCGCGAGGACGTCGTCGGTATCGACTCGTCGGTGATCCTGGCCACCGAGGTCTGGGTCGCCTCCGGTCACGTCGCCACGTTCAGCGACCCGCTCACCGAGTGCACCTCCTGTCACAAGCGCTACCGCGCCGACCACCTGGAGGAGGCCTACGAGGCGAAGCACAACCGCCTCCCGGAGAACGGCCTCGCGGACATCAACTGCCCCAACTGCGGCAACAAGGGCCAGTTCACCGAGCCCAAGCAGTTCTCGGGTCTGCTCTCCACGCACCTCGGCCCGACCCAGGACAGCGGCTCGGTCGCCTACCTGCGTCCCGAGACCGCGCAGGGCATCTTCACCAACTTCGCGCAGGTGCAGCAGACTTCGCGCCGCAAGCCGCCGTTCGGCATCGCCCAGATGGGCAAGTCCTTCCGCAACGAGATCACGCCCGGCAACTTCATCTTCCGCACCCGCGAGTTCGAGCAGATGGAGATGGAGTTCTTCGTCAAGCCGGGCGAGGACGAGAAGTGGCAGGAGTTCTGGATGCAGGAGCGCTGGAACTGGTACACGGGCCTCGGCATGCGCGAGGAGAACATGCGCTGGTACGACCACCCGGCCGAGAAGCTCTCGCACTACTCCAAGCGCACCGCCGACATCGAGTACCGCTTCCAGTTCGGCGGCAACGAGTGGGGTGAGCTGGAGGGCGTCGCCAACCGCACGGACTACGACCTGTCCGCGCACTCCAAGGCCTCCGGCCAGGACCTGTCGTACTTCGACCAGGAGGCCGGCGAGCGCTGGACTCCGTACGTCATCGAGCCCGCCGCCGGTGTCGGCCGCGCGATGCTGGCCTTCCTCCTCGACGCGTACGTCGAGGACGAGGCCCCCAACGCCAAGGGCAAGATGGAGAAGCGCACGGTGCTGCGGCTCGACCCGCGCCTGTCGCCGGTCAAGGTTGCGGTCCTGCCGCTGTCCCGCAACCCGGAGCTGTCCCCGAAGGCCAAGGGGCTGGCCACCGCCCTGCGCCAGCACTGGAACATCGACTTCGACGACGCGGGCGCCATCGGCCGCCGTTACCGCCGCCAGGACGAGATCGGTACGCCGTTCTGCGTGACGGTCGACTTCGACACCCTCGACGACAACGCCGTCACGGTGCGCGAGCGCGACTCGATGAAGCAGGAGCGGGTCTCCCTCGACCAGATCGAGAGCTACCTGGCGGCTCGCCTCATCGGCTGCTGACACCACCCGGCCCCGACGGCCCCCGGTCCCGCGCAGGCGGAGCCGGGGGCTTCGTCGTGCCGGGGAGCCGGGGAGAGACTCAACGCCCCTGCAGGGCCTTCACGTTGTCGCCGAAGGTCCAGTTCCTGGCGCCGTCCCAGTTGACCGACCACGTCATCAGGCCCTTGAGGGCGGTGCCGTAGTGCCGCCAGGCCTGGGCGACGAGCGCCGGCGACATGTGGCCGCCGCCCGCGCCCGGCTGGGCCGGGAGTCCCGGGACCTGCTTGTCGTAGGGGACCCGGACGGTGGTGCCCTGGACGACGAGCCCCTTGTCCAGGCAGTCGGTCTGGGCGACGAAACCCTGGACGGTGCCGGCGGCGTAGGAGTCCCCGGAGCAGCCGTACATGCTGCCGTTGTAGTACTGCATGTTCAGCCACCACAGGCGGCCGTTGTCCGCGTACTTCTTGACGATCGGCAGGTACGCGCCCCAGATCGAGCCGTACGCGACGCTGCCACCGGTGACGTAGGCGGTCTCCGGGGCCATGGTGAGGCCGAAGCCGGCCGGCATCCGGGACAGCACCCCGTCGATGATGCGGACCAGGTTGGCCTGGGACGTGGACAACTGGCCGATGCTGCCGCTGCCGACCAGGCCGGTCTCGATGTCGATGTCGATGCCGTCGAAGTTGTACTTCTGCAGGATCGGCACGACGGTCGCGACGAACCGGTCGGCGACCGCGCTCGAACTGAGGTCGATGCCGGCCGCGGCGCCCCCGATGGAGAGCAGGATGGTCTGCCCGTCGGCCTTGGCCCGGCACATCTCGGCCGGAGTGGCGACCTTCACGCCGGAGTCCATCCCGTCCTCCCACAGCACGGTGCCGTCGGAGCGGATGACGGGGAACGCCGCGTTGATCACGTTGTAACCGTGGGCCGGGATGCGGGAGTCGGTGATCGGGGTCCAGCCGAAGGGCGGGTGGACGCCGTTGGCGGAGCCGTCCCAGTTCTCCCAGTAGCCCTGGAGGACCTTGCCGGACGGTCTCGGCTTCAGGGCGCAGGTGTCGGCGGCGGACGCGCCGGGCGCGGCGGCGACCGAGAGGGGGACGAGGCAGGCCGTGGCCAGGGCGGCGGTGAGCAGGCGCAGCGTACGGCGGATCATGCGGGGCCTCCTGGGTGGGGGACACGGAGGTGACACGGATGTCGCAGGCATGACAGTGCTGCGGTCCAGACCTTTCGTCAAGAGGTCTGGACCAAGTCGCCTTTGAGGGGCGAGGGGGTGATCGGCGGGACCGGCGCAGTCGTCATCCGTCACGTCGCCGAGCGCACCGCCGTTGCAGTCGGTGCAGCGGGGCGGCCTGAAGCACGGCTCGTCCAGCGGAGTGGAGTTGGCGCAGGGGCCGGTCGCGTACGGCCGGTCGGATCAACGACAGACGCGACAGACGCTGGCCCAAATCACGACCATGACCAGAGTTCAGTCGCCGCTGTAAGGAATGTTCCTCTCGGGATGCAGCCTTCCCATTGCGGGGGAAGACTAGTTGTCAGAGGCAGTCCGCCGCGCCCACCGCACCGCCGCATTCCGACTCGGGGTTCCGACTTCCATGCCGCGGAGGTAGTTATGCGAAGGACGCTCTGGAAGCGCACTTGGACCGCACTCGCTGTCGCGCTGTTGACTATAAGTGGCGGTTACGCGTACAGCGCTCCTGCGACATTGAGCGACACGATGGAACAAGACATCGACGTGGCGGTGCAGGGTGTTGACGCGTTCTGGAAGCAGCACTGGTCCGAATACTTCACCGAGACCTACAGTTCACCAAGAGTCGTGGGCCTGTACGACGGCACCTCGCCGGACGCCCCCACGTGCGGCGGGCAGAAGCTGGATGCCGGCAACGCGTCCTACTGTATTCCGGAGGACTACCTCGCGTGGGACACCAGTCTTATGACCGAGGGCTATCAAACTGGGGATGTCTACGTCTACTTCATCGTCGCGCATGAATGGGGGCATGCAGTGCAGAGTCGTCTCGATGTCCGGTTGCAGGATGTTTCCAAGGAGTTGCAGGCGGACTGCCTCGGCGGAGCCGGGCTCAAGGGTGCCGAGCGAGACGGAACAATCATTTTCGAAAGCGGGGACGTCAAGGAGTTGGCCCAGGCGATCACCAGTCTTTCTGACGAATTGCCTTGGACCAAGGTCGGGGACCACGGCAACGCCAAACAGCGGATCAGCGCATTTGACAGAGGTCTGAGTGAGGGCGTCGGGGGCTGCCTGCCACTCACAGCTCCTCGTTGATGGTTTGCCGCCGAGCTTCCGGGAGAGCGAACCGGCCTCACCCGGCTGGGGTGGCGAGGCCGAGCCCGCCGCGCAGGTCTCCAGAACCGGGAGCGCGGCGGGCGGATCGCACCCGAGGACGGCCTCGCCCGTCTAGGCCGCGCAGAACTCGTTGCCCTCGGGGTCCCGCATGATCCACCAGTGGCCCGCCGGGCCCTTGTCCAGTTCGCGTACGCGGGTGGCGCCCAGGGTCTCCAGGCGGGCCACGAGTGCGTCCAGGCCGCCCGGGTCGCTGTGGACGTCGATGTGCAGGCGGTTCTTCGCGGTCTTGGGCTCGGGGACGTCCTGGAAGAGCAGACGGCGTCCGCGGCCGATCCCGCTGACCTCGTCGTACGGGTCCTCGGGGTGGCGGATCGCCGCGAAGCCGCGGAAGACGCGGCGGCCGCCGTGCTCGGTGACGGCGTCCTCGGTGAGGTGGCCGGCGGCCAGCAGGCGGCCGATCAGGGGGCCGGGATCCTCCACCTCGTACCCCAGCGCCGCCGCCCAGAAGTCCGCGAGGGCGGGGGCGTCCTGTGTGTCGATGACGAGCTTCCAGTTCAGTGCGACCATGTAACCAGTTATATTGGTTACATGGTCGCCAAGTCCACCACCCCGGGCCTGTTGCTCACCACTCCCGCGGGGACCGGCTTCCGTTTCGACCCGGGCGCGCTCTGCCTGGAGCTGCTGCCCACCGGCGGACCGGACGCCTTCACCCGGTACGAGGTGCTGCACACCCCGGCCGAC
Organism: Streptomyces sp. NPDC043867; assembly: GCF_056435845.1. Lineage (NCBI taxonomy): Bacteria > Bacillati > Actinomycetota > Actinomycetes > Kitasatosporales > Streptomycetaceae > Streptomyces > Streptomyces sp. NPDC043867. Next base: position 58,580 of record NZ_JBWKDS010000026.1, read on the forward strand.
CTGCTCGACTGGGCCGCTCGGTCGCGGCTGACACCGACGCCCGCCCTGGAGATCACCGAGGCCGAACTCGCCGACGTCCGCCGCACCCGCGACGCCCTGTGGCGCACGGCCATCGCCCGCACCCGCGGCGAGCCGCCCGCCCCCGGCGACCTCGGCCTCGTCAACGAGGCCGCCGCCCGGCCACCCCTCGTCCCGGCCGTCGGGCCGGACGGCGCCCGCCGCTGGGCCGGCCCGGCGGACGGCCACCGCCTGCTCTCCACCGTCGCCCGCGACGCCGTCGACCTGCTCAGCGGCTCCTGGGCGCACCGCATCCGCATGTGCGCCGCCGACGACTGCCACCTCGTCTACGTCGACACCTCGCGGCCGGGCCGCCGCCGCTGGTGCTCGATGGAGCGCTGCGGCAACCGCCACAAGGTGCGGACCCTGCGCGCACGCCGCGACACCGAGCCGCCCGCGCCGGACTGACCCGCGACCTCAACCCCCGGCCCGGCCCCGCACGCCGTCAGCGCGCCGTGGTCTCCACCGTCGCCCCGTGCGCCTGCGTCAGGTGCTCCTCGGCCTTCAGCCAGGGCAGGAACTGCGCCGCCTGCTGCCAGCCGCACGTGTCGCAGCTGATCGAGCGCTGCCCGCCGGTGCGCCGCACCCTGACGACGTGTTCGCGCCCGTGCCGGTCCCGGCCGCTCACCTTGCTCGTGCTGATCTGCGGCATGAACCCCTCCACCTCTCCCCGCTGTGCCCGCGCAGCAAGGAGTGTGCAGCAAGACCAACATCAACGGGGGTTCCGGAACGGCGAGTTCGGTGTGCGGCGGTCCGCATGCCGACCGTGCGCGGCAGGCGCCGGGTCCGCTAGCCGACCGTGCGCGGCAGGCGCAGGCTCAGCGCCGTCGTCAGGGCCACCCCGGCCAGCTGGACCAGGAGCGTGACGACCAGGGCGTCCCGCATCCCCGCGCCGGGCACCAGGGTCAGGAAGAGGGAGCCGAGGGTCGCGACCCCGAGGGCCAGCGCCGACTGCTGGGTGGTGATCATGACGCCGCTGCCGACACCCGCCCGTGCCGCCGGGACCTCGGAGAGGACCACGCGGAACACCACGGGGAGCTGGAGCGCCTGTCCGGCGCCGGCCACCGCCGCACCCGGCAGCAGCTCCAGCACACCGAGGTGGGGCCACGACCCACGGACCGCGAGGACGATGAGCGCCACCCCGGCCGCCTGGAGCAGGCCGCCGGCCGTCACCACCCGTGTGCCGTACCGGGCGACGAGCCGCGGCCCGCACAGCGAGACGCCGAGGAACACCACCGCCATCGGGGCGAGAGCCAGTCCGGCGGACACCGGGCCGAGCCCCGCACCCCGCTGGAGCGCCACCGCGATCACGAACATGAAGCCGCTGAAACCGATCGAGAACGGCACGATCATGATCAGGCCCCGCCGCAGCGAGGCCAGGGCCAGCAGGCTCGGCGGCACGAGCGGGGTACGGCCCCGCCGGTCCGCCCGGCGTTCCACCAGGCAGAAGGCCAGCGCCGCGAAGGGGAACAGGATCAGCGACAGCCACGTCCACAGCGGCCAGCCCGCGGCCCGGCCCTCGGTCAGCGGCACCAGCAGGGCCAGCAGGGAGACGGCGAGCAGGACGGTGCCGGGGACGTCCACCGGCTCCGGGTGGTGCGAGCGGGTCTCGGGGACGGCGCGGGCGGCCAGCACCAGGCCCACGACCACCACCGGCACGTTCACGAGGAACACCGAACGCCAGCCGGTGCCCGCGATGTCCGCCGCGACGAGGACGCCGCCGAGGATCTGCCCGGCCACCATGGAGAGCCCGGCCGTGGCGCCGTACAGGCCCATCGCCCTGGCGCGGCGGGCCCCCGCGGTCGCCGACTGGATGGTGGCGAGCACCTGCGGCAGCATCGCCGCCGACGCGGCACCCTGCGCGACGCGCGCCGCCACCAGCGTCCAGGCGGTCGGCGCGAGCCCGCAGGCCAGCGAGGTCACGCCGAAAGCGGCCATGCCGCCGAGGAAGAGCCGGCGCCGCCCGAACAGGTCGCCGAGCCGCCCCCCGAGCACCAGCAGCACGGCGTACGAGACCCCGTACCCGGCGACCACGAGCTCCAGGACGGCCTCGCCCGCGTTCAGGTCCCGGCCGATCGTCGGCAGGGCCACATTGACGATGAAGAAGTCGACGAGGGGAAGCGCCGCGCCCAGCAGCACGGTGAAGAGGCCGAGACCGCCGAGGACGGGCAGGGCGGCAGAGGACGGGGCGGCACCGCGGTCGAGAGTTCCGGTTCTGGTCACGTCCCTCAGCGTCGACCGGGTCCGAGACTGGTACCAGAGTGTCCTTGTCCTGGTATGAGAAGTACCTGGAAACAGGGTGCGGAGTGGGTCAGGCTGGGACCATGACGACCGTGGATCAGGACCTGACGAGCACGGCCGCCCGGGCCCGGGGCCGCGCGTCCGAGATCCGGCGGCACGAGCTGGCCGCCTTCCTGCGCCACCGCCGGGAGCACGTCACCCCCGAACAGGTCGGCCTGCCGCGCGGTCCCCGCCGGCGGACACCGGGCCTGCGCCGGGAGGAGGTCGCGCAGCTCGCAGCCGTCGGCGTCACCTGGTACACGTGGCTCGAACAGGCCCGGGACATCAAGGTGTCCGTGCAGGTCCTCGACGCGCTCGCCCGCACGCTGCTGCTCGACCCCAGCGAGCGGACGCACCTGTTCCAGCTCGCGGGGGCCGTCGATCCGGCGCCCACGTCGGTCTCCCCGTCGGTCACGCCCGCCCTGCGCGGCGTCCTGGAACAACTGGAGCCGTACCCGGCCTGCGTCCAGAACAGCCGGTACGACATCCTCGCGTACAACCGCACGTACGGGCTGCTGCTGTGCGACCTCGACGCCGTGCCGCCCGAGGACCGCAACCTGATGCTCCTCTCCTTCACGCACGAGGAGTGGCGCGCGTCGATCGTGCACCTGGAGGAGGCCACCCGGCTGATGGCCGCCAGGTTCCGCGCGGCGATGGCGGGGCATCTCGCCGAGCCCGCCTGGAAGGCGCTGCTCACCCGGTTGCGGGCGGAGTCGGCGGACTTCCGCGCGGCCTGGGACCGGCACGAGGTGGTCGGCTCGCGCGGCAAGCGCAAGGAGTTCCGCAACACCCACGTCGGCCGGGTCACGGTCGATCACACCGACCTGTGGCTGGGGCCGCAGACCGGTCCGCGCCTGGTGACGTACGTGCCCGCGGACGAGGAGTCCCGCCGGCGCCTGGAGAAGCTGCGGGCGATCGCCGCGGGGGCAGCGGCCGGGGCCTGAGGGCGTCGTGCCCCCGCCGGGGGGACGTCAGTGCCGGGCCTCGGCCTGTACGCCCCGCGGTTCCTCCCCGGTCTCCGCCGTCCTCAGCCGGTCGGCGGTGCGCTCGGCCGTCCGGCGGGCCCACCGGCCGCTGGTCAGTGCTCCGAGCACCAGCACCAGGAAGCCGCAGCCGGCGATGATCCACCAGCCGGGACGGGCGGCGGACACGAAGACGTCCCGGTACGACGCGTTCCCCACGCCCGACGCCAGCACCGCCCCGATCACGGCGACCCCGAGGGTCTGGCCGATCTGACGGCTGGTCGAGGCGACTGCGGCGGCGACCCCGGCCTGCGCGCGGGGCATGCCGGAGACGGCGGTGTTGGTGATGGGGGCGTTGACGAAGCCGAAGCCCACGCCGAACAGGACGTAGCCGGCGACGAGCGTGACGTTCGAGGTCTCCGCCTCGAAGGCGGCGAACAGCACCCCGCTCGTGGTCATCGTGACCCCGGCGATCAGCAGGGACGGGCGGGGACCCCGGCTGCCCACCAGCCGCCCGGAGAGCGGCGCGGTGAGGAAGCACATGGCGGCCATGGGCAGCATCCACAGGCCCGCGTGCAGCGCGTCCAGACCGCGCACGTTCTGGAGGTAGAGCGTCGAGAGGAAGAGGAAGCCGCCGAGCGCCGAGAACGCGCTGACCGCCACCACCGTCGCCCCGCTGAACGGCGCCGAGCGGAAGAACCGCAGGTCGATGAGGGGTTCGGCGCGCCGGGGCTCGTACCACAGGAGGCCCGCGAGTGCGGCGACGGCGAGGGCGCCGAAGGTGAGGGTCTTCGGTGCGCCGGAGTGGGGCGCCTCGATGATCGCGTAGGTCAGCGAGCCGAGCAGCACGATCACCAGGGCCTGGCCGAGCGGGTCGGCGCGGCGGGCCCGGGGCGCACGGGACTCGGGCACGTACCGCAGGGTCAGCACGAGTGCCGCGAGGCCGACCGGGAGGTTGACCCAGAAGATCGAGCGCCAGCCCACTGAGTCCACCAGCAGCCCGCCGATCACCGGCCCGGCGGCCAGCGCGATGCCGACGACACCGCCCCACACGCCGATCGCGCGGGCGCGCTCCCGCGGGTCCGTGAAGGTGTTGGTGATGATCGACATGGCGACGGGGTTCAGCATCGAGCCGCCGACCGCCTGGATCATCCGGAAGACGACGAGCGAGCCGAGGTTCGGGGCGAGGGAGCACAGCAGCGAGCCGAGGGTGAAGACCACCAGGCCCGCCATGAACACGCGGCGGCGGCCGATGCGGTCGGCGGTCGACCCCGCGAGCATCAGCAGCGAGGCGAGCACGAGCGTGTAGGCGTCGATCGCCCACTGGAGGCCGGCCACGCCGGCGTGCAGTTCCCGCTGCATGGAGGGCAGCGCGACGTTCAGGGCCGTGTTGTCGAGGCTCACGATCAGCAGGCTCATGCAGCAGATCGCGAGCACCAGCACGCGGCGGCGGGGACTCGGCTCGGGCATCCCTGCACAGTACTCCGCCTTCGGTAGTGCGTCTAACTAATGACCACTACATGGGCTTTCGCGGGGATGCCGGGAGGGTGCCCGGCGCCCGTGCGTGTGCCGGCCGGTGTAGGGGTCCGCGTGCCGGCCGGTGTACGGGTCCGTGTGCCGGCCGGGTTGTGCGCCGTTCCGCCCCCGTACGAGCACCCGCCCGCGTACGCGACAATGGGGGAATGTCCGCGCCCACCCTCGCCTCCGCGTCCCCGCTGTCGATCGGCCCCCACACGGTGCAGCCGCCCGTGGTCCTCGCGCCCATGGCCGGGATCACGAACGCTCCCTTCCGCACGCTCTGCCGGGAGTTCTCCGGCGGCAAGGGCCTGTTCGTCAGCGAGATGATCACCACGCGGGCGCTGGTCGAGCGCAACGAGAAGACCATGCAGCTGATCCACTTCGACGCGAGCGAGCAGCCGCGCTCGATCCAGCTGTACGGCGTCGACCCGGCGACCGTCGGCAAGGCCGTCCGCATGATCGCGGAGGAGGGCCTCGCCGACCACATCGACCTGAACTTCGGCTGCCCGGTGCCCAAAGTGACCCGCAAGGGCGGCGGCTCGGCGCTGCCGTTCAAGCGGAACCTGCTGCGCGCGATCCTGCGCGAGGCCGTCGCCGGCGCCGGCGAACTGCCGGTGGCGACGAAGACGCGCAAAGGCCCCGACAACGACCCCACCAAATCTCTCGACACGGGACGCCTCGCGGTCGAGGAGGGCGTTACCGCCACCGCCCTGCAATGCAGGA
>NZ_JBWKDS010000026.1:64129-86024 GCF_056435845.1 Streptomyces sp. NPDC043867
TGCCAAGTGCGACTACAACTGGGAGGGGCGCGCTATGTTAGCCAGTCCGCCGATGCTTTTAGTCTCCTCTGGAGGCGGCCCCCCCTGTCCCCGGCCCCCTGCCGGTGACGATGAAGATGCGCAAGGGCATCGACGACGACCACATCACGTATCTCGACGCGGGACGCATCGCGGTCGAGGAGGGCGTGACCGCCATCGCCCTGCACGGCAGGACCGCCGCGCAGCACTACGGCGGCACGGCGGACTGGGACGCCATCGCCCGCCTCAAGGAGCACGTGCCGGAGATCCCGGTCCTCGGCAACGGCGACATCTGGTCGGCCGCGGACGCGGTGCGGATGGTGCGGGAGACCGGGTGCGACGGGGTCGTCGTCGGCCGCGGCTGCCTCGGCCGGCCGTGGCTCTTCGGTGACCTGGTCGCCGCCTTCGAGGGGCGCGCGGAGTGCGCGAGCCCGACCCTGCGCGAGGTCGCCTCGGTCATGGTCCGGCACGCCACGCTCCTCGGGGAGTGGATCGGCGACGAGGCCCGCGGGGTCATCGACTTCCGCAAGCACGTGGCCTGGTATTTGAAGGGCTTCGCGGTCGGCTCGGAGATGCGCAAGCGCCTCGCGATCACCTCGTCCCTGGCCGAACTGCGCGCCGGACTGGACGAGCTCGACCTCGACCAGCCGTGGCCCGCGGGCGCCGACGGCCCGCGCGGCCGGACCTCGGGCAACAACCGGGTCGTCCTGCCGGACGGCTGGCTCAAGGACCCGTACGACTGTGCGGGCCTCTCCGAGGACGCGGAACTCGACACGTCCGGCGGCTGAGCCCGCCGTCCGCAGAGCGCCGGGTCCCCGGCCGCACCGACCCGGTCCCTCAGGCGCCTCCCACCGCCGTGAGCAGCGCCAGCGGGGCAGCCGCCGAGCGGGATTCACGGACGCAGGCGTGGGGGCAGGGGACCGGCTCGGGGTGGGTGTCGCGGCCGTAGCCCGCGATGGCCTCCGGGAGCCGGTGGCCGGCGGCCGTGGCCGCGTCGACCAGGGCGTGGGCGACGGTTCGGGCCTCGTCGTGCAGGCCGTAGCGGGCGAGACCCAGACAGATCAGAGCGTTGTCGTGGGGCCAGACCGACCCCCGGTGGTACGAGAGCGGGTGGTACGCCGACTGGCCGGCGGCGAGTGTGCGCACACCCCAGCCGGAGAAGAAGTCCGGTGCCAGCAGACGGCGGCCCACCAGCTCGCCGTACTCCTTGTCCAGCAGCCCCGACCAGAGCAGATGCCCCGCGTCGGAGGCGAGCGCGTCGACGCGCCGGCCCTCGCCGTCCAGGGCCGGCGCGGGGAAGGAGTGCTCCGGCATCCAGAAGTCCCGCTGGAAGCGGTCGCGCAGGTCGCCCGCCGCCTGCTCCAGCAGGGCCGCGTACACCTCGTCGTCCCACACCGTCCGCGCCAGGTGCGCGGTCCGGCGCAGCGCGTCGTACGCGTATCCCTGCGCGGCCGCCGACATCACCGGGCCGGTGGCCCGGCCGCCCTCGGCCGAGCAGATGGCACCCGGGGAGTCCTTCCAGTTCTGGTCGGCGAGACCGCCCTTGTCCGCCCGGTGGACGAGGTAGCCGCGGGAGGTGAGCCCCCCGTGGTCCAGCATCCAGCCGACGGCCGCCCGCGCGTGGGGCTCCAGCCGGCGGGCCGGGGCGACGTCACCGGTCCGCTCCACGTAGGCGCCGAGCAGGACGAGGAACAGCGGGGTCGCGTCCACCGAGCCGTAGTAGCGGCCGTACGGCACCTGGCCGAAGTGCGCCAGCTCCCCGTGCCGCACCTCGTGCACGATCTTGCCGGGCTGGGCGACCGGTCCCGTGCCCGTCCCGGACGCCTGCGTCGCGGCGAGTGCCGGCAGCGTGGCGGCGGCCAGCCCGGGACGGTAGGGCAGGGCGAAGAGCGAGGTGAGCAGGGCGTCGCGGCCCAGCAGGGTGAGGAACCAGGGGACTCCGCCCGCCGGGACGCGCAGTTCCTCGCCCTCCGGGCCCCGGGCCGGCACCTGGAGCACCGCGAGGTCGGACAGGCCCCGCGCGCAGGCGGCGGCCAGCTCCGGCCAGCCGGTCGGGAAGGGAACACCCTCCGCGAACTCATCCTCCAGGGCGAGCAGTTGCTCGGTGGCGACGGTGGGGGAGGCCGGGGCGTCCGCCGTCAGGACCGCGCCGTGCGGGCGGGCCGCGACCCGCAGCGCCAGCTCCGCCGAACCGTGCGGGGCGAGATCCAGGGACCAGACCAGGCGGCGCGCGCCGGTGCCGGTCTCCTCCACGCCGTCCGGCGCCGGCTCGGACGTGACGGTCGTACGGGACCGCCACTCGCCGCGCCGGTAGCCGAACTCCACCCCGTCGTCGAGGACGTCACGGGTGCGGACGGCGCCGCTCTTGGCGTACGTACGGTGGTCGGAGCGCAGTTCGAACTGGTCCGCGAAGTCGGCGTCCGCGGTGACGGCGACGCGGACCGTCAGGGGCGTCGGACGGTTGCTGGTCACCCGCACCGCCTCCACGAACGCCCCCTCGGTGACGGCCTGTTCACGGAAGAGCGTGTACGCGGGCGGTTCCTGGCGGTTGCCCCGCGGCACGAGCACGCAGCGCGCCGTGTCCCCGTCCGCGACCGGCGTCAGCGCCTCGGGAACGGCGCCGTCGACGGTCAGCTGCCAGCGGCTCAGATGCCGTGCGTCGCGCACGAACAGGCCGTCCGGCGATCCGCTGCCCCGCACCCCGCTGATGTCCCCGCCGTCGCCCACGGCGGCGAACGTGCCGCCCCGCACGAGCAGATGATGCCGGTCCGTCATCCCCGGTCCCCTTCCTCTTCCTCGTCCCCGATGCCGAACGTGCCGGTCCCCGTGCGGAACACGCCTCGCGCGGCGTGTCCGGGGGACTCGTGAAGCAGGTCGAGGGTGAGCGCGGCCGTCCAGCCGAAGCCGGACGCCCCGCAGCCGTCCCCGGTGTACGGGTCCACGTACTCGGCGAACCCCGTCGCGCCGGCCGTGTCGAGCAGCGCGGCCCGCAGCCCGTCGGCCCGGCCGTGCTCCCCGTGCAGCCGCAGCCCCCGCTCCAGCAGCCAGTTGGTGTTGAACCACGCGGGGCCGCGCCAGTACCGGCGCGGATCGAACGCCTCGCCGGTGAGGTCGTAACTCGGCACGAGCCGGGTGGCGGTGCCGAGCCCGAAGCGGGGGCCGGACACGGTGCCGACGAGTGCGGCCGCGACCTCGCGGGGGAGCGTGGGCAGCATCAGCGGTACGAGGCCGGCGACTCCGCGCTCGGGGATCGGCTCCCCGTGCACGTCCCGGCAGAGGAACATGCCCTCCGCCGGGTCCCACAGCCGTGCGACCAGCGCCGCTGTGAGGCGCTCCGCCCGGCTGCGGCGGGCGGTCCCCGTCGCGCCGAGCTCGTACGCGATACGGGCCAGGGCGTGCTCGGAGGCGATCAGCAGGGCGTTGAAGGCGGGGTCCTCGACGGCGAACTCACCGGGCCCGTCCGCGTATCCGCGGTCCCGGTAGTCGGCGGCGAGGCGCACGTACCGCCCGTAGTCCAGATCCGTCGGCCGGTCCTCGGCGGCTCCGTGGTCGAGGTCGGCCCGCCGGAACGACCGGGGTGACGCCGGTGTGATCCGGCTCAGCGGCCCGTCCCAGCAGGGGCTGTTGTCCATGCCCTGCTCCCAAGGGTGGACGACCGACGCGAGGCCGCCGCCGCCCAGATCGCGGCGGTGCAGCAGATAGCGGTGCCAGGCGGCGAGGCGCGGGTAGAGCCGGGACAGGAAGCCGCGGGCGCGTGACAGGCCGGGGTCGGCGCGGTGCACCAGCCAGGCCGCCAGGGCGTGCACCGGTGGCTGGACGATGCCCGAGGTCTGTACGGTGCGCGGGGCGCCGACGGCGCGCCCCGCGGTGGTGGAGCGCCAGAAGTCCGGGCTGGGGAAGTACGCGTCGAGGGGTACGGAGGGGTTGAAGACGATGTGCGGGATCCGTCCGTCGGTCCACTGGGCGCCGAGCAGCGTCTCCAGCTCGGTCTGCGCGCGTAAGGGGGACAGATGACGCAGGCCGATCGCGATGAACGCGGAGTCCCAGGACCACTGGTGCGGGTACAGGTCCCGCGAGGGCACCGTCGACGTCCCCGTCCAGTTGCCGTTCAGCACGCGCGCGGCACTCCCGAGCAGCGCACCGGAGGTGCCGCCCGGGTCGTACACGACCGTTCCGGCGGCGCTGCTCCGGCCCGGACCGGCCGCGGGCGGCGGGCCCGAGGTGCGTACGGCGGAACCAATTCCCGTGCGATGGGCGGCGATTGGGGCTGTGCGGTCCACTCAGGTCTCCCCGAAGACGTCCGGTCGGCCGGTTCGGCCGTACCCAGCAGAGGGTTACGTCTGTTTAACACGCAAAACTCAATATGTAATGCGGAGTTGGTGAGCGCAAGAGGGTGTGCGCAGCAGGAAGGACGGCGAGGGTCATGAGAGCCGGGAGCCAGGCGAGCGCGGGCGAACTGCTCCAACTGGTGCGCAGCGGCCGGGCGACGACGCGCGGCGCGCTGCAACAGGCGACGGGGCTGTCCCGGGCCACGGTCGGACAGCGTCTCGACCGGCTGTTCCGCGCGGGCTGGCTGCGCGAGGGCGCGGGCGGCCCGGTCGGCTCCCCGCTGGGCGGACGGCCCTCCATCACCCTGGAGTTCGACGATGCCCATGCCGTCGTCCTCGCGGCCGACCTCGACACCCGGCACGCCCGGGTGGCCCTCCTCGCCCTCGGCGGGGAGATCCTGGCGGAGCACACGGGGGCCCTGGACCTCAGGGACGGTCCGGACGTCGTCCTCGGCGAACTCGGCCGCCGTTTCGCCGAGCTGCTGGACAAGGCCGGGCGGGACGCCGGGACGGTGTGCGGGATCGGGCTGGCCGTACCGGGGCCCGTCGACAGCGAGACCGGTCTGGTCGTGCAGCCGCCGATCATGCCGGGCTGGGACGGCTACGACCTGCGCGGCCGGCTCGGCCGTGCCTTCGCCGAGCACGCGGGCGCCGACGGCGGTGCCCGCGTGCCGGTCCTGGTCGAGAACGACGCCAACCTGATGGCGTACGGCGAGCAGCGCGCCGGCTATCCGGACTGCTCCGCGTTCGCCCTGGTCAAGGTCTCCACCGGGATCGGCGCCGGGGTCGTGGTGGGCGGCGCGATCTACCGCGGCGTCGACGGGGGCGCCGGGGACATCGGGCACATCCGCGTCCCGCAGGGTGCCGACGCGCTGTGCCGGTGCGGCTCGTACGGCTGCCTGGCCGCCCTGGCGAGCGGCGGCGCCGTGGCGCGGCGGCTCACCGAGGCGGGGGTGCCGGCAGCCTCGGGCTCGGACGTGCGGGAGCTGCTGGCGGCGGGGCACCCCGAGGCGGTCGCTCTGGCGCGGGAGGCCGGCCGGCACGTCGGCGACGTCCTGGCGACCGTGGTGACGCTGCTGAACCCGGGTGTCCTGATGATCGCGGGCGATCTGGCCGGAACCCACTTCCTCACGGGCGTGCGCGAGCTGCTGTACCAGCGGGCGCTGCCCCGCTCCACCGCTCATCTTCAGGTGGTGACCTCCCGTCTCGGTGACCGGGCCGCTCTGGTCGGGGCCGGGGCGCTGGTCGTGGAGCACCTGTACGCGCCCGGGCGGGCCGAGGAGCGGCTCGCCGAGCTGGGGCTCTGAGGGGGCCGGGACCTCGTACGTGTCGTCCGTGTGACGCGTCCGCGACGTCGTCCGCATGATGAAATACGGGCCTCGCCGACGGCGTGATTCTCGCCACCCCTGATAGGGGTAGCGCTCAGATGAGCGAATTAGGGGCGGATCCACTTCCCTAAGGGGTGGCACTCAGTGCCACCCCTCAATCGTTCACGGCATGAACTCAGGCGTGCCAGGTGGTGCTCAGTTGAGCGCGATGGGAGGTCTGCGAGCGTGAACACGTTCAAGAAGTGAAAACACGACCCTCCCTCCCCTGTCCGCCGACGACTTTGGATCTGGTGGCGGACGAGTGGTTACGGGCGCATGACGCGCAAGTGGACGTACCCAGGTGCCTTCGATCTGGGTATGTTCCTCGCCGTCAGGGCAGCCACCGTCACGTCGAGGAGTCGAGACCCGTGTCGGAAAACAAAGATCCCCATGTAGCGCAGAGCGGTGCCGAGGACGTGAAGTTCGTTTACGACTTCACGGAAGGCAACAAGGACCTCAAGGACCTGCTCGGCGGCAAGGGCGCGAACCTCGCCGAGATGACCAACCTGGGTCTTCCCGTCCCGCCGGGCTTCACCATCACCACCGAGGCGTGCAAGACCTACCTCGACAGCGGCGAGGAGCCGGCGGCACTGCGTGACGAGGTGAGTGCACACCTCGACGCCCTCGAGCAGAAGATGGGCAAGAAGCTCGGCCAGGCCGACGATCCCCTCCTGGTGTCGGTCCGTTCCGGTGCGAAGTTCTCCATGCCGGGCATGATGGACACCGTCCTGAACATCGGGCTCTCCGACAAGTCGGTGCAGGGCCTGGCCAAGCAGGCCGGCGACGAGCGCTTCGCGTGGGACTCCTACCGGCGCCTCATCCAGATGTTCGGCAAGACGGTCCTCGGCGTCGACGGCGACCTCTTCGAGGAGGCGCTGGAGGCGGCCAAGGCGGCGAAGAAGGTCACGGTCGACACGGACCTCGAGGCCGCCGACCTGAAGAAGCTCGTCACCAAGTTCAAGAAGCTCGTCAGGACCGAGGCGGGCCGGGACTTCCCGCAGGACCCGCGCGAGCAGATGGACCTCGCCATCCACGCGGTCTTCGACTCCTGGAACACCGACCGCGCGAAGCTCTACCGCCGTCAGGAACGCATTCCGCACGACCTCGGCACGGCCGTCAACGTCTGTTCCATGGTCTTCGGCAACCTCGGCCCCGACTCCGGCACCGGTGTCGCCTTCACCCGCGACCCCGCCTCCGGCCACCAGGGCGTGTACGGCGACTACCTGCAGAACGCCCAGGGCGAGGACGTCGTCGCGGGCATCCGCAACACGGTCCCGCTCGCCGAGCTCGAGCAGATCGACAAGAAGTCGTACGACCAGCTGATGCAGATCATGCAGACCCTGGAGAACCACTACAGGGACCTCTGCGACATCGAGTTCACCATCGAGCGCGGCCAGCTGTGGATGCTCCAGACCCGTGTCGGCAAGCGGACCGCCGGTGCCGCCTTCCGCATCGCCACGCAGCTCGTCGACCAGGGCCTGATCGACGAGGCCGAGGCGCTCCAGCGCGTCACCGGCGCGCAGCTCGCCCAGCTGATGTTCCCGCGCTTCGACGAGGCCGCCAAGGTCCAGCAGGTCGGCCGGGGCATCGCCGCCTCGCCCGGTGCGGCGGTCGGCAAGGCGGTCTTCGACTCGTACACCGCGGTGAAGTGGTCGCGTTCGGGCGAGAAGGTCATCCTGGTCCGCCGCGAGACCAACCCGGACGACCTGGACGGCATGATCGCGGCGGAGGGCATCCTCACCTCGCGCGGCGGCAAGACCTCGCACGCGGCCGTGGTCGCGCGCGGTATGGGCAAGACGTGCGTGTGCGGCGCGGAGGAGCTGGAGGTCGACACCAAGCGGCGCCGGATGACGGTGCCGGGCGGCCATGTCGTCGAGGAGGGCGACGTCATCTCCATCGACGGCTCCACCGGAAAGGTCTACCTGGGCGAGGTCCCGGTCGTCCCGTCCCCGGTCGTCGAGTACTTCGAGGGCCGGATGCACGCGGGCGCCAACGACGCCGACGAACTGGTCGCCGCCGTGCACCGGATCATGGCGTTCGCCGACCGCAAGCGGCGCCTGCGGGTGCGCGCCAACGCGGACAACGCCGAGGACGCGCTGCGGGCGCGGCGCTTCGGCGCGCAGGGCATCGGCCTGTGCCGTACGGAGCACATGTTCCTGGGGGACCGCCGCGAACTGGTCGAGCGTCTGATCCTCGCCGACACGGACACCGAGCGCGAGGAGTCCCTGAAGGCACTGCTCCCGCTGCAGAAGCAGGACTTCGTGGAGCTGTTCTCGGCGATGGACGGCCTGCCGGTGACGGTCCGGCTGCTCGACCCGCCGCTGCACGAGTTCCTGCCCGACATCACCGAGCTGTCGGTCCGGGTCGCCCTCGCCGAGTCCCGCAAGGACGCCAACGAGAACGACCTGCGTCTGCTCCAGGCCGTGCACCGCCTGCACGAGCAGAACCCGATGCTGGGCCTGCGCGGCGTGCGCCTCGGCCTGGTGATCCCCGGCCTGTTCACCATGCAGGTACGGGCGATCGCGGAGGCCGCCGCCGAACGCCGCAACGCCAAGGGCGACCCGCGCGCGGAGATCATGATCCCGCTCGTCGGCACGGTCCAGGAGCTGGAGATCGTCCGCGAGGAGGCCGACCAGGTCATCGCCGAGGTCCAGGAGGCCACCGGAGTCCAGCTCGACCTGGCCATCGGCACGATGATCGAGCTGCCGCGGGCCGCGCTGACCGCCGGTCAGATCGCCGAGGCCGCGGAGTTCTTCTCGTTCGGCACGAACGACCTCACCCAGACGGTGTGGGGCTTCTCCCGCGACGACGTGGAGGCCAGCTTCTTCACCGCGTACCTGGAGAAGGGCATCTTCGGAGTCTCCCCGTTCGAGACCATCGACCGGGACGGCGTCGGCTCGCTCGTGCGCAGCGCCGTCGAGGCCGGGCGGGCCACCCGCCCCGACCTCAAGCTCGGCGTCTGCGGCGAGCACGGCGGTGACCCGGAGTCGGTGCACTTCTTCCACGAGGTGGGCCTCGACTACGTCTCCTGCTCGCCGTTCCGGATCCCGGTGGCGCGACTGGAGGCCGGGCGTGCGGCGTCCTCCTCCGCGGGGAGCGACCACCGCTAGTGCGGTGAACCTTTCTGGTCACAGCAATGGACCCCCGGGATCGCCGCCGGTCACTTCCTGACCCTCACCGACACGGCGACGACCCCGGTGCACCGGGAGAGGGCGGTACCCCTGTGCGGGGGGTGCCGCCCTCTCCCGCGTCCGCGTTCCGCTTCCGGGTGCGGGGTCCCGCGGCGGCCCGGACGCGGGCGTACGGTGAGGGAGCAGATCGTCGGAGAGGGAACACGGCTTCGGAGAGGGAACATCCGTCATGACCGGCTGGAACGCGAGCGACATCCCCGACCAGAGCGGCCGTACCGCCGTCGTCACCGGCGCCAACAGCGGCCTCGGCTACGTCAGCGCACGGGAGCTGGCCCGGCGCGGCGCCCGCGTGCTTCTCGCCTGCCGCAGCGAGGAGCGCGGACAGGAGGCCGGTGACCGCCTCGTCGCCGAAGTGCCGGGCGCAGACGTGCGGTTCGTCCGGCTGGACCTCGGCGAGCTGGCCTCCGTACGGGAGTTCGCCGCGGCCTACCCGTACGAGCGGCTCGACCTCCTCGTCAACAACGCCGGTGTCATGGCGCTGCCCCGGGGCCGCACCGCCGACGGGTTCGAGACCCAGTTCGGGGTCAACCACCTCGGGCACTTCGCGCTCACCGGACTGCTCATGCCCGCCCTGCTGAGCACTCCCGGCGCGCGGGTCGTGACCCTGTCCAGCATGGTGCACGCGCTCGCCAACCTCGACATCGACGACCTCAGCAGCGAGCGCGAGTACCGGCGCTGGATCGCCTACGCCCGCTCCAAGACCGCGAACCTGCTCTTCACCCACGAGCTGGCCCGCCGGCTCGCCGCCGCCGGGGCCGGCCTGGTGTCCGCCGCCGCGCACCCCGGGTACGCGTCCACGAACCTCCAGGCCGCCGGGCCGCGGATGGAAGGGCGCCGGGGCGCCGAGCGGTTCGCGGAGCTCGGCAACCGGGTCTTCGCCCAGAGCGCCGAGGCCGGCGCCCTGCCCACGCTGTACGCGGCCACCGCGCCCGGTGTCCGCCCCGACTCCTTCACCGGGCCCTCGTTCGCGATGTGGCGCGGCGCGCCCGCGCCGTCCTGGCGTGCCCCGTGGACCCGCGACGACCGGGCGGGCGAACTCCTGTGGGCCGCCTCCGAACGGCTGACCGGGGTCACGTACGACGCCCTGAAGGTGTGACGGCCGGCGCCGGGACCCTCGGGGACCGGCGCCGACGGCTCACGGGCAGTGGCCGGTGTGCTCAGAGGGAGCCGCCGCCGTCGACGACGAGGTCCGTGCCGACGACCGAGGCCGCGTCGTCGGACGCCAGGTACAGGACGGCGGCGGCCACCTCCTCGGTCCCCGACACGCGGCCGAGCGGCACCGTGTGCCGCATGCGTTCCGCGCGCCCGGCCTCGGTCTCCCCGGGGCGCAGCGACATCGTGGTCGCGGTGGCGCCGGGGCTGACGGCGTTGATGCGCACGCCGTCGCCGATGTGGTCCAGGGCGGCGGCCCGGCTCAGCGCGGTCACGGCGGCCTTGGAAGCGCCGTAGGCGGCGGTGCCGGGAACGCGGGTGTGGGCGCCGATGTTGGAGGCGACGTTGACGATCGCGCCGCCGTCCGGCTGGGTGCGCATCCGGCGGATCTGGGCCCGCAGGGCCAGGAACACACCCGTCACGTTGGTGTCGAGCTGGGTGTGCCAGTCCGCCTCCGGGAGGTCGGCGACCGGCAGGCCGCCCCGGAAGACGCCCGCGTTGTTCACCGCCACGTCCAGCGAACCGAAGTGGCCGACGGCCGCCTCGACGAGCGCATGCGCCCCGCCGGGGCGGGCCACGTCGGCGGGCACGGCCAGCGCCGTGCCGCCCCGTTCCCCGATCAGCGCGACCGTCTCGTCGAGCGGGGCCGCGGTGCGCCCGGCCACGACGACGTGCGCGCCCTCGGCCGCGAACGCGAGGGCGGTGGCGCGGCCGATGCCGGAGCCGGCGCCGGTGACGAGGACGGTCCGGCGGGAGAAGCGGTGAGCCATGATGTCTCTTTTCTGGACCGATCGTTTCAATATGAGGGCGTGCGGAAGGGCGCAGGGCGTACGGGTGCGCCCTCGCGGGGGAGGGGCGGGGGTCTCAGTCGAGCAGGGTCAGTGCCTGTTCGGCGGCGTCCCGGACCCGGGCCGGGTCCGGCGAGGCCTTGCCCACCACGCGCAGGCCCTGCATCAGGACCAGCAGCATGCGGGCGAGTGCGCGGGGATCGCGGCCTGCGGCCAGCTCCCCCTGGGCGCGGGCGCGGACGAGGGCGGAGTGCAGCAGGGTCTCGAAGTGGTCCCAGCTGTGCTCGACCCGGCGCGCGGCGGCCGTGTCGTGCGGGGCCAGCTCGGTCGCCGTGTTGGTGACGAAACAGCCGTTCAGGCGGGTGCCCGCGGTCGCCGCCTCGACGGCGAAGCGCCGCACCACCGTGCGTACGGCGGGCAGTGCCGGGCCCGGCTGGGACAGCTCGCGCAGCAGGTCCGGGTCGCGGGACTCGCTGTACCGGTCCAGCGCCCTGAGGTAGAGCTCGTGCTTGCTGCCGAACGTCGCGTAGAGGCTGGCGCGTCCGACGCCGAGGCGCTCGACGAGGTCCGCCATCGACGTCGCCTCGTAGCCGCGCTGCCAGAACAGCTCCAGGGCTGACTGCAGCGCGGCGTCCGGGTCGAACTCCTTGGTCCTCGCCACGCACGGCAGCCTAGACTTTTGTGGAATGATCGGTCAAGTATAGGTGTGCGGTGTGCGGGGCGTCAGAAGGCGCGCACCTCGTAGGCCGCGACGTTCACCGACTCGTCGTCCAGGCACTGCCCGGAGGTCAGGTCGAAGCGCTGCTTGAGCAGCGGCGAGGCGACGAACGGCCGCCCCCCGTGACTGCCGGTCAGGCCGCGGGAGAGGACCGCGGCGCCGGTGAACGGGTCGCGGTTGTCGATGGCGTACGTCCGGCCCGCGCGGTCGAGGAAGAGCGCGACCTGGCGGCCGTCGGGCAGCAGCGCCGCGACGCCGCGGCCCGGCGTCAGCAGGGACAGGTCACAGACGGTGAACCAGTCGTCCGCCAGGCGGAGTTGGACCTTCAGGGCCGTGGTCTCGGGGGCGATCGTCATCGCTGGACGCTTCCTTCCAGGGCTTCGGCGGACCGCGTGCCGATGGTGAGCAGCGGCAGGTCGGGCTTGATCTGGTCGCGCTCCGGCACGAAGCCGACGACCGGGTCGGGAGTGTCGGGCGCGTTCACGAAGGACACGAACCGGGCGAGCTTCTCGGGGTCGTTGATGGTCTCGGCCCACTCGTCGCGGTAACCCGCGACATGGGCCCGCATCAGGCCCTCCAGTTCCTCGCAGATGCCGAGCGAGTCGTGCACCACCACGTCGCGCACGTGGTCGAGGCCGCCCTCGATCCGCTCCAGCCAGGTCGACGTGCGCTCCAGGCGGTCGGCCGTGCGGATGTAGAACATCAGGAACCGGTCGATCAGACGCACCAGTTCGGCGTCCGACAGGTCCTGGGCGAGCAGGTCGGCGTGGCGCGGGGTCGCGCCGCCGTTGCCTCCGACGTACAGGTTCCAGCCGTTGGAGGTGGCGATGATGCCGAAGTCCTTGGACTGGGCCTCGGCGCACTCGCGGGCGCACCCGGAGACCGCCGACTTCAGCTTGTGCGGGGAGCGCAAGCCCCGGTAGCGCAGCTCCAGGTCGATCGCCATGCGCACCGAGTCCTGCACGCCGTAGCGGCACCAGGTCTGGCCCACGCAGGACTTGACGGTCCGCAGCGACTTTCCGTACGCGTGCCCCGACTCGAAGCCCGCGTCCACCAGCCGGGCCCAGATCAGCGGCAGCTGCTCCACGCGCGCACCGAACATGTCGATGCGCTGGCCGCCGGTGATCTTCGTGTAGAGCCCGAAGTCCCGGGCCACCTCGCCGATCACGATCAGCTTCTCCGGGGTGATCTCACCGCCCGGGATGCGCGGCACGATCGAGTACGAACCGTTCTTCTGGAGGTTGGCGAGGAAGTGGTCGTTGGTGTCCTGGAGCGCGGCCTGCTCGCCCTCCAGGACGTAGCCGCCGGCGCCGATCGTCGGGGCCAGCGAGGCGATGATCGAACCGATGGCGGGCTTGCAGGTCTCGCAGCCGTCACCGCCCCGGGCGTCCTCGCGGCCGTAGCGGTCCAGCAGCGCCTGGTAGGAGTTGATGCGCAGGGCGAGGACGATCTCGTACAGCTCCTCGCGGGTCTGCGTGAAGCAGCCGCACAGTCCCTTGTCGACCTCGACGCCGCTCGCCTCCAGCTCGGCGGTGACCAGCTGGCCGAGCACCTTCACGCAACTGCCGCAGCCCGTACCGGCCTTGGTGCACTTCTTCACCTCGGGCACGGTCGTGCAGGAGTGCTCGGTCACCGCGCCGCGGATGGTGCCCTTGGTGACGTTGTGGCAGGAGCAGATGACGGCCTCGTCCGGCAGCGCCGACGGGCCGAGGGTGACCTGGCCGCCGGAACCGGCCGGCAGGACCAGCTGCTCGGGCGCGACCGGCGGCACGGACCCGGTGAGGGCGCGCAGGGTGCCGTACGCGTCCGCGTCGCCGACCAGGATCCCGCCGAGCAGCCGGCCGTCGCGGCCGATGACCAGCTTCTTGTAGGTGCCCGAGCGGGAGTCCGCGTAGACGACGTCGAGGCAGTCCGCGGCCGTGCCGTGCGCGTCACCGAAGGAGGCGACGTCGACGCCGAGCAGCTTGAGCTTGGTGGAGAGGTCGGCGCCCGTGAAGCTCGCCTCGTCCGCCGCGATGGTGGCGGCGGCCGTCTCGGCCATCTCGTAGCCCGGCGCGACCAGGCCGTAGACCCGGCCGTCCGACGCGAGAGCGCACTCGCCGATGGCGAACACCTGCGGGTCGGAGGTGCGGCACTGCTCGTCGACGCTGATGCCGCCGCGCTCGCCGACCGTGAGCCCGGTGTCGCGGGCCAGCTGGTCCCGCGGCCGGACACCGGCGGAGAACACCACGAGATCCGTGGCGAGTTCGGAGCCGTCGGAGAGTTTCATGCCGGTGACCGCGCCGTCCTCGCCGACGACGATCTCCTGCGTGCCCGTGCCCGTGTGCACGGTCAGGCCCATCTCCTCGATGGTGCGCAGCAGCGCGGCGCCGCCGCCCTCGTCGACCTGCACCGGCATCAGCCGCGGCGCGAACTCCACGATGTGCGAGGTCAGTCCGAGCCCCTTGAGGGCTCCTGCGGCCTCGAGGCCGAGCAGACCGCCGCCGACCACGGCACCGGTCGTCGCCCGCGACTTCGCGTACTCCTCGATGGCGAGCAGGTCCTCGATCGTGCGGTAGACGAAGCAGCCCTCGGCGTCCTTGCCGGGGACCGGCGGGACGAAGGGGTACGAGCCGGTGGCGAGGACGAGGGTGTCGTAGCCGAAGACCTGACCCGAGCGGGCCGTCACCTTCCTGGCCTGCCGGTCGATCGTCTCGGCCGGGTCGCCGAGGTGCAGCTCGATACCGTGCTCCTTGATGAACTCCTCGTCGCTGAGCGACAGTTCCTCAGGGGTGCGGCCCGAGAAGTACGAGGTGAGCTGGACCCGGTCGTACGCGGGGCGGGGCTCCTCGCACAGCACGACCACTCGGTGCGTGGCGGTCAGGCCGCGCTCGGCGAGCGCTTCGAGGAAGCGCTGGCCGACCATGCCGTGGCCGACGAGCACGATCGTTGGGGTGCCCCCCAGGGTGGCGGTCATCAGGAGCCTCCGTCGTTGGTGAGCAGGTGGAGCAGTGGGGCGCCGTCCGTGGGGAGCGGCTCTGCTCCCTCCCAGGCGCGCGCGAGCGCGCCGACGGTGCCGAGTTCGCCGACGAGTACGCCGCCGACCAGGCGGTCGTCGCGGACGACGACCTTGCGGTAGGTGCCCCGGGTGGCGTCGGTGAGCTGGATGACGTCGTCGCCCGGGCGGGGGTCGGTCTCGCCGAAGGCGGCGAGGTCGAAGGGGGCCTGCCCGGTCAGGGTGAGCCGGGTCAGCGCGCGGGTGCCGCTGTAGCGGGCGGCGGCGTCGCCCGTGGCGCCGGCGAGCAGTTCGGCCAGTACGTCGGCCTGTTCGAGGGCCGGTGTCGCCAGGCCGTAGACCGTGCCCTCGTGCTGGGTGCAGTCGCCGATCGCGTGGATGTGCGGGTCGGACGTCCGCAGCTGGTCGTCGACGAGGATGCCCTTGTGGACGGCCAGGCCCGCGTCCTGGGCGAGCCCCACCCGGGGGTGGACCCCGCAGGCGAGGACGACGAGCTCGGTGTCGAGGGCGTACCCGTCGGCCATCTCGACCGACCGGACCGCCCCGGCGACGCAGCGCACGTCCCGCACCCGGGTCTCCGTGTGCACCTCGACGCCCAGGTCGGTGAGGTGCCGGTGCACCAGCCGGGACGCGGACGGGTCGAGCTGGCGTTCCATGAGCCGCTCGGCCTGCTGGGCGAGGACCACCTGGGCTCCCCGCACGGCCAGCGCCCGGGCCGCCGAGACGCCCAGCAGACCGCCGCCGATGACGACGGCCCGGGTGCCCTGCCGTACGGCCTTGGACAGGCCGAGGCAGTCGTCCATGGTCCGGAACGCGTGCACGCCCTCGGGCAGTTCGTGCCGCTCCTGGGCGAACAGGCCCCGCAGGGGAGGCAGTACCGGGTTCGAGCCGGTCGCGAGGACCAGCGTGTCGTAGGCGATCACGGAACCGTCCGCGCAGCGCAGCGTGCGGGCGGCGCGGTCGATGCCGGTGACCCGGGTGCGGACCAGACCGGCCGGGGCCGGCAGGGCGATCACCTCGGGGGCGTACCGACCGGCGAGGACCTCGGCGAGCAGCACCCGGTTGTAGGGGCGGTGCTCCTCCTCGCCGACGAGCACGACGGACATGCCGAGCTCGTCGAGCCGCCGGGCGAGCCGGGCGCCCGCGATCCCGGCGCCGATCACCACCACACGCGTTTTCGAGGTCATGCCAACAGCGTGCGCGGCCGGTGTTACCCGGTGGCATCACTCCCGTTTCCCGCGGGGAACGCTGCGCTCAGCGCGGGCCCGGGGCGGGTGTGAGGGTTGTGGCGGGCAGCCCGCGGGGCGCTGTGAGAGAACCAGCTCCCGTACCGGAGGGTGCGGCGGCCCCGGGAGCCGCGTCGGCCCCGTGCCGTGTCGGCCCCGCCGCCCCGGTCCCGTGCCGTGTCGGCCCCGCCGCCCCGGCCCCGGACCGCAGGTGAACGCATCGCGCCGCCCCCGCCCGAACCTCAGAAGACCCTCAGGTCGATGGACGCCACAACTACCTCGTCCGTAGGGTCCGGTCCATGCCCGACATATCGCTGACCATGGTCGTCGTCCTGTGCCTCGCCTCCCTCGCGGCCGGCTGGGTCGACGCCGTGGTCGGCGGGGGCGGGCTGCTCCTGCTGCCCGCCCTGCTGCTCGGCCTGCCGGACTCCGGGTCGGCCGCCCAGTACGCGCTCGGCACCAACAAGGCCGTGGCGATCGTCGGCACGACCGGCGCGGCGGTGACCTATGCGCGGAAGGCGCCCGTGGACGTCGGCACGGCCGTGCGCATCGGACTCGCGGCGCTCGCCGGCTCCACGGCGGGCGCGTTCGTCGCCGCCGGGATGAGCACCGAGGTGCTGAAGCCCGTCGTCATGGTCGTCCTGCTCGGCGTCGGGGCCTTCGTGATCCTTCGCCCCGCCTTCGGCACCGCCCCGTCGACGGAGCCGGTCCCGGCCCGCCGGGTCCTCGCCGCGATCGGGCTCGCGGGCCTCGGCATCGGCTTCTACGACGGACTGATCGGCCCGGGCACCGGCACGTTCCTGGTGCTCGCCCTCACCGCACTCCTCCACCTCGACCTGGTGACCGCCTCCGCCACCGCCAAGATCGTCAACTGCTGCACCAACGCGGGCGCGCTGGCGATGTTCGCCTGGAAGGGCACGGTCTTCTGGCAACTGGCCGCGCTGATGGCCGTCTTCAACCTCGCCGGCGGCATGGTCGGGGCGCACACCGCGCTCAAGCGGGGCAGCGGGTTCGTCCGGGTGGTGCTGCTGACGGTGGTCTTCGCCCTGGTCGTGAACCTGGCCTACCAGCAGTGGCTGGCCTGAGCCCCGGCAGGAACCGGCACACCGGTGCCGGGCGCCCGACGGCTCGGGTCCGCCCCGGCCGGCACCGGCACCGGCACGCCGGTCCGTCCCGCCCGACGGCTCCCGGCAGGCCGGCTCAGCGGCTCACGGCGGGCAGGTTCAGCGGCTCCCGGCCAGATGGGCGAAGACGACCACGTTGCCCTGGTAGCCCGTCGCCTTCGAATAGCCGCCGCCGCAGGTGATGACGCGCAACTCGGGGCGCCGGGCGGCGCCGTACACCTTCTCGTCGGGGAAGTGGCGGGCGTCGTACACCTCGACCGCGTCCACGGTGAAGACGGCGACCGAGCCGTCCCGCCGTGCCACCTCGACGGGGCTGCCCTTCTTCAGGCCGCCGAGACGGTAGAACACGGCGGGGCCCTCGGCGTTGTCGACGTGACCGGCGACGACGGCCGTGCCCGTCGCACCCGGGGTGGTGCCCGCCTCGTACCACCCGGCGAGATTCTTTCTGGCGGCCGGCGGTACGTCCAGGCTGCCCTGCGGGGTCAGCCCGAGCCCCATCAGCGGGGCGTCCACCGCGATGGCGGGGATGCGGATGCGGTCGGGCGGGGAGGGCGGCAGCGCCGGTGCCGCGGACTGCCTCCCGGCCGCTCCGGGCGACGCCGCCTGCGCGGCCGAGGGCTGCGGCGGCGTCCGCCGCTCGGTGCCGCTGTGCAGCAGCCACGCGCCGGAGCACAGGGCCGTCACGGTGACGGCCGATATGGCGAGGTTGCTCAGTCCGCGCACATGAGCCTCCTGTCTCGGTGCCACGGGGGCCCGCGTCCGGTCCCGGTGCCACGGTGCCCGCGCCGGTGGGACGGGCCGGGTCCGCCTCCCCCTCCGGGCCGCGAGGGGCGTCGGACCCGGAGGGGGAGGGGACGGCGGTGCCTGGGGACGGACAGCGGAGGGTGTCCGTCAGAACCCGTCGCCTCTCGCCCGGCGATGCAGGAGCCAGGTACCGCCCGCGGCGGCGACGGCCAGCGCCGCCACTCCCGCCGCGGTCTGCACGGGGTCGGGGCCGAGTGCGCCGCCGACCCCCGTCTTCACACTTCCGCGCGGGTGCACCCGCTGCTCGGTGGAGGTCAGGGTGACCACCAGGTCACCGGCCGCGCGCCGCCCGCCGGAGCACTTCGCGACGATCTCGTACGTCCCGGGCTGCGCGCCCGGCGGCACCCGGAACCGGCCGGCCGCGTCCTGTCCGTCGGCGCCGGGGGCCAGCGCGAACGTGCCCGCGCCGACGGCGCTGGCGTCGCCCGTCACCGTGTCCTCGGCACCGCACGCCTCCGTGTCCACGGCGACGTCGGCGCCGGGGGCGACGGCGGACGGGTACACCTCCAGGGTTCCGGTGTCCTCGCCGTACGCGGGCGCGCCGTACGCGGGCGCGGCGGCAAGCCCCGCGGCGGCGACGGCGAGCGCGGTACCGGTCAGCAGACGGGTTGTGCGCATCGTGTTGCTCCTCCGAGAGGGCGCGGCCCGCGGCACCCCCATGTGCCGCTGCGTCGGTCGCACCCCTGCCCTACCGAGGTAAGTGGCACCGGGCCCGGCCCGCTTGCCGAGAAGGCGCCGGAAACGGCGTGAACAGGGCCGGTCACGGGGCGCGCCGGGGCAGGACCGCTGCCGTTCCAGCAGGTCACCGGCGTACGGCCGGTGTGTCCTCGAAGAGATGCCCAAGGGCGAGGGGCGCGGGTGTGAACGGGTGACCCGGCCGTCGCGCACCCCCCGGCTCGCCGGGAGGACCGCCTGTGACGTGACCGCGGACAGCGCGCGCCGGGGTGCGGGCCGCCGCGCCGACGCGGGACGTCCGGGACGTGCCGCATCCCGCGGAACGGCCGGACCACGACCCGCGCCGCGGCCGGCCGCACCCCGTCGCGGGCCGGTTCAGCCCACGGACACCGCACTCCAGGCCGCCGCCACCGCGCGGTACTCCGTGCTGTCCGCGCCGTACAGGTCCTTCGCCGCGTTCAGCGTCGCCGTCCGGGCGCCCGCGTAGTTCGTCGAGGACGTCATGTACACCGTGAGGGCGCGGTACCAGACGGCGCCGAGCCTGTCCCGGCCGATGCCCTCCAGGGTCGCCCCGTCGCACGTGGTGCCGTTGTGCTGGACACCGCCGATGACCTTGGGGCCGCTGCCCTCGGCGAGGAGGTAGGCGAAGTGGTTGGCGACGCCGGACGAGTAGTGGACGTCGAGGCCGCCGACCGAGGAGCTCCAGCAGTCGGCGGACTTGCCGTCCTTGGAGGGCTGGTCCATGTGACGCAGGGCGGGCTTGCCGAAGCCGGAGCGGACGACCTCCTCGCCGATCAGCCAGTCACCGGGATCGGAGGTGTTGTTCGCGGAGAACTCCACCAGTGTGCCGAAGACGTCGGAGGTGGCCTCGTTGAGACCGCCGGACTCCCCGGAGTACGTGAGCCTCGCCGTCTTCGACGTCACGCCGTGCGACATCTCGTGCCCCGCGACATCCAGGGACACCAGCGGGCCGAAGGTCGTCCCGTCACCGTCGCCGTACGTCATGCAGAAGCAACTGTCGTCCCAGAAGGCGTTGTTGTACTTGTTGCCGTAGTGCACCCGGTTGTACGAGCCCTTGCCGTCCCCCGCGATGCCGTTGCGGCCGTGGGCGTTCCGGTAGTAGTCCCACGTCCGGTCCGTGCCGTACTGGGCGTCGACCGCGGCCGTCGCGCGGTCCGCCGTCGTGCCGGTGCCCCAGTGGTTGTCGGCGTCGGTGAAGAGCGTCGCGGGCGCCCGGCTGAAGCAGATCCCGAGGATGCACAGGTCCGTCTTGTTCGCGGCGTCGCCGGTGTAGGTGTTCCCGCGCGTCGGGTCCTTCAGCTCGTACGCCGATCCGGACGCCGTGGTCTCCAGCGGGACCGTGCCGCCGTAGAGCGACTGCCCGTCGCCGGTCGCCGCCTCGACGCTGTCCCACGCGTCGATCCGTCCGCCGGTGCGGGCGTCGGTCAGCACGGTGCGGGCGACCGGGTTGCCCAGCGGGTCCTGCCCGGCCACGTCCGTGCGCCACGCCAGCCGGGCGGCGCCGTGCAGGGCGTCGACGACCAGCCGCGGTCTGGCCTTCACCTTCCTGAGGGTCTCGCCCGGGTTCGCGGCGCGCAGGGCGGTGTGCGCCAGGTCGGCGGCCTCGGCGGCGGAGAGCTTCGGTGTGACGCCGGAGAGCGAGACGGTGCGGGTGGTCGCGCGGTCGGCACCCCGGTAGGCGCCGCCCGGTGCCAGGTGGATCACGAAGTCGCCGCCCAGGACGGGGAGTCCGCGGTACGTACGGTCGTAGCGCACGTGCTGGGCGCCGTCCGCGTCGATGACGACGTCGCGTACGCCGGTGTCCTGCGCGGAGGTCAGCCCGAGGCGTCCGGCCTCCTTCGCCAGGGCCGAGGCGGCGTGGGCGATCGCGGTGTCCCGGTCGGGCCGGCCGGCCGCGCCGGCGGTCGGGGTCAGTGCGGCGGCGGCCAGCAGCCCGGTGGTGGCGGCGGCCAGGCCGGCGGTGGCGAGACGGGAACCTCGGATGTGCCGTGTCCGACTCATCTGTCTCCTCGGGGAAGCGCCGCGGGGCGCGTGGGGGGTGGCGCGGAGTGCCCCAGATTTAAGGGGGCATGACATGTCATGTCCATAGCGTTGACGGGGGGATGTGTGTGGGTGTGTGTGGAGCGAGAATCGTTTCTGCGAAGGCGCGAACGAGGGCCCGGAAGAGGAGACCGATCATGGCCACGGCCGACTGGCTGACCGTCCTGACCACGACCGGCACCGCGGGGAAGGCGCAGGCGCTCGCCCGGGGCGCGGTGGAGGCCCGGGCCGCGGCGTGCGCGCAGATCTCCGGCCCGGTCACCTCCGTCTACCGCTGGCAGGACGCCGTGGAGACGGCCGAGGAGTGGCAGGTGCTGTTCAAGACGACGGGCGCCCGGTACGACGCGCTGGAGGCGTACCTGCGCGAGGCGCACGACTACGACACCCCCGAGATCATCGCGACGCCCGTCGTGCGGGGGAGCGCGGACTACCTGCGGTGGGTCGCGGAGGAGACGGGGACCGGCGCGTGACCCGGCCGCCGCTGCCCTTCTTCGTCTACGGCACCCTGCGCCCCGGCGAGCCCAACCACGGCCTCTTCCTGCGCGGCCGGACCCGCTCCGGGGAACCGGGCCGGATGCGGGGAGCGGCGCTCTACGACGGGCCGGGGTACCCGTACGCGGTCCCGGAGCCCGGCGCCGCGGTGAGCGGTGAGCTGGTCACCGCGCTGCCCGAGGCGTACGGGGAACTGCTCGCGGAACTGGACCGGCTGGAGGAGTACACCCACGCGCGGGGCGACCCGCGCAACCTCTACGAGCGGGTCGCCCGGGAGGTGACACGCGCGGACGGCACGCCCGTGCGGGCCTGGGTGTACGTGGCCGCGCCCGCGGTCGCCGCCCGGCTGCGCGCCCGCGGCAGACGCATCGAGAGCGGCGACTGGCACACCCGCCGTTGAGCCCTAGCTCTTGCCGATCGCCTCCACCCGCACCGCGCACGCCTTGAACTCCGGCATGCGGGAGGTCGGGTCGAGGGCCGGGTTGGTCAGGGTGTTCGCGCGGCCCTCGCCCGGCCAGTGGAAGGGCATGAAGACGGTGTCGGGCCGGATGCCGGTGGTGACGCGGGCCGGTGCGACGGCCCGCCCCCGCCGGGACACGACGGCCACCGGGTCCCCGTCCACGGCCCCGAGCCGCTCGGCGAGCCGCGGATGCATCTCCACGAACGGGCCGGGTGCGGCGGCGTTCAGCTCGTCCACCCGCCGGGTCTGGGCGCCCGACTGGTACTGCGCGACCACCCGCCCGGTGGTGAGCAGGACCGGGTACTCGGCGTCCGGTTCCTCGGCGATCGCCCGGTGCGACACGGCCACGAACCGCGCCCGCCCGTCCTCGGTGGCGAACCGGTCGAGGAAGAGGCGCGGCGTGCCGGGGTGGACCCCGTCGCCGGACTCGCCGGACTCGCTGGCCGGGTCGCCGGACTCGCCGGACTCGCTGGCCGGGTCGCCGGACTCGCCGGAC
>NZ_JBWKDS010000026.1:86123-122845 GCF_056435845.1 Streptomyces sp. NPDC043867
CTCGCTGGCCGGGTCGTCGGACTCGCCGGACTCGCTGGCCGGGTCGTCGGACTCGCCGGACTCGCTGGCCGGGTCGTCGGACTCGCCGGACTCGCTGGCCGGGTCGTCGGACTCGCCGGACTCGCCGGACTCGCCGGCCGGGTCGTCGGGCAGCGCGTCGAACGCCGCGTCCTCGCAGTCCTCGGGGCCACCGGCGGCCTCCGGTGCCGGGCAGGGCCAGAACACCCCGTTCCCCTCGGCCAGCCGCCGGTAGGTGATCCCGGAGTAGTCCGCGGGCCCGCCCGCGCTCGCCCGGCGCAGCTCCTCGAAGACCTCCTCCGGATCCGCCGGGAAGCCCTTCTCCACACCCAGCCGCCCCGCCAGTCCGTGCAGGACGTCGAGATCGCTGCGTACCCCCTCGGGCGGCGGGACGGCCCGGCGGCGCAGCAGGACCCTGCCCTCCAGGTTCGTCGTCGTGCCCGTCTCCTCCGCCCACTGGGTGACGGGCAGGACCACGTCGGCCAGCGCGGCCGTCTCGGACAGGACCACGTCCGCGACCGTCAGGAAGTCCAGCGACTTCAGCCGCTCCTCGATGTGCGCGGCGCGCGGCGCGGACACCACCGGGTTGGAGCCCATCAGCAGCAGCGAACGGATGTCGGTGCCCATCGCGTCGAGCAGTTCGTACGCGCTGCGCCCGGGCCCCGGCAGCGAGTCCGGGTCCACACCCCACACCTCGGCGACGTGCCGCCGGGCCGCCGGGTCCGTCAGCTTGCGGTAGCCCGGCAACTGGTCGGCCTTCTGGCCGTGTTCACGGCCGCCCTGCCCGTTGCCCTGCCCGGTCAGGCAGCCGTAGCCGGACAGCGGCCGCCCCGCGCGGCCGGTCGCCAGGCACAGGTTGATCCACGCGTTCACCGTGTCGGTGCCCTTGGACTGCTGCTCGGGCCCGCGGGCGGTGAGCACCATCGCGGACGCGGGCTCGCAGAACATCCGCACCGTCTCCCGGAGCTGCGGAACGGACACCCCCGTGATCCGCTCCACGTACTCCGGCCAGTGCGCCATCGCCGCGGCCCGCGTCTCCTCCCAGCCACTCGTACGGTCCTGGATGTACTCCTCGTCCGTGCGCCCCTCGGCCACCACCAGGTGCAGCAGCCCGAGCGCCAGCGCCAGGTCCGTGCCCGGCCGCGGCGCCAGATGCAGGTCCGCCTGCTCCGCCGTGCGGGTCCGGCGCGGGTCGATCACGATCAGCGTGCCGCCGTTCTCCTTCAGCTCCGTGAGGTAGCGCAGGGCCGGCGGCATCGTCTCGGCGAGGTTCGAGCCGACGAGGATCACGCAGCCCGTCTTCGGGATGTCCTCCAGCGGGAAGGGCAGCCCCCGGTCGAGGCCGAACGCCTTGAGCCCGCCGGCCGCCGCGGACGACATGCAGAAGCGTCCGTTGTAGTCGATCTGCGAGGTGCCGAGGACGACGCGCGCGAACTTCCCGAGCGCGTACGCCTTCTCGTTCGTCAGGCCGCCGCCGCCGAAAACCCCGCACGCGTCCGGGCCGTGCTCCGTACGCGTACGGGACAGGCCCTCGGCGATCCGGTCGAGGGCCTCGTCCCAGCCGGCGGGTTCCAGGACGCCCGCCCTGCGGACCAGCGGGGAGGTCAGCCGTACCCGGGACGACAGCAGCGCGGGCGCGGTACGGCCCTTGCCGCACAGGGCGCCCCGGTTCACCGGGAAGTCCGCGCGCTCCGTCAGCTCGACGCCCCCGTCGGGCGTGGGCGTCAGGTTCATCCCGCACTGCAGGGCGCAGTACGGGCAGTGCGTGGGCGTCGCGGAGATCTGCATGCCGCCCAGCGTGCGTCGGCCGTGTTACGCACCGGGACGTACCCCGTTACGCCCCCGGCACGGGGACCTCCCGGCGGGGTGGACGTCACCGTGAGGGCGCCGTCCCGGCCCAGGGGATCCGCCCCCCGGACCCCCGTATCGCGCCGACGCGCGCGGCCTCGAACGCCGACCGGGGCTGAAGATCAGCCCCGGTCACGGGCCCGTCCTCCCCAGCGCCCGGTCCACCCCCGGCTCCCGGGGCCCCAGAAACCGGGGATCAGGTTCGAAAATAGCGTCCACCGCCGCCTTGCCCGCCGCGAGCACCTCCCGCGCACCCCCGTAGTACCAGGTCACGTCGTGCTTGGCCGCGACCCCGACGCCGTACGACCGCACGCCCGCCGCCTCGCACAGCGCGACGGCCCGCCGGATGTGGAAGTCCTGGCTGATCAGCACCGCCCGGTCGACGCCGAAGATCTTCTTGGCGCGCACGCACGAGTCCCAGGTGTCGAACCCGGCGTAGTCGCTGACGATGCGCCGGTCGGGCACCCCCCGCCCGGTGAGATAGGCCCGCATCGCGTCGGGCTCGTCGTAGTCCTCGCGGCTGTTGTCCCCGGTCACGAGCACGGCCCTCACCCGCCCCGCCCGGTACAGCTCCGCCGCCGCGTCCAGCCGGTGCGCGAGGTAGGGCGACGGCTCGCCGTCCCACAGCCCCGCTCCGAACACCACCGCCACCCCGGTCGGCGGCACGTCCGCGGTCGTCCGCAGCCGGTCGCCCGTCGTCACGTACATCCAGGTCGCGGGCAGCAGCGCGAGCACGCAGAGCAGCATGAGCGCCTGCACGGCCCGCCGCCGTCCCGCGCGGGTGCGCGGCAGGGACGGCCGGCGCGGACGCACCGCCGGCACCGGGAGACGCGGCGGCGGTCGGCGAAGGCGCGGCAGGCGCATGATCAAGGTCCCCCAGGTGACGTCGGCACTCGACAGGTGGGGACGCGCCGCACGGAGGTACGGTTCAGGGGACGGGCCGTGACAGGGCTCACCCCGGACGCCCGAAACCGCGGGCCGCGGCGGCTCGTCCGCCCCTCACACCCGCCCCCGGCCCGCGGTGAACCGCCGGAAAACACCCGTGATGCCGGCGCAACGGCACGGCAACCTCCCGCCGCCAGGATCGGTCCATGACGGCGTCGAGATCCCCGCACGACGAGCCCCAGACCCGCCCCGGCGGCCGGCCGCTCCGCGGCGTCCACCCCGACAGTACGGCGCACCTCATGAACCGGATCAGCAGCCAGCTCAGTCTCGTCCCCCGCGACGGCGGCCCCCGCCCGGCGCCGCCCGCGCTCGTCATGGTGGCCCACGGCAGCCGCGACCCGCGCGCCCTCGCCACCGTGCGCGCCCTGGCCGAGCGGGTCCGCGAGCTGCGGCCCCTGCTGCCGGTGCGCCTCGGCCACATCGAGCTCAACGAGCCGCTGCTGCCCGGCACGCTCGCCTCCCTGGACACCGGCGAGGCCGTCCTCGTACCGCTGCTGCTGAGCCGCGGCTACCACGTCAAGCAGGACATCCCCGAGGCCGCGGCCTCCTTCCCGGAGCTGTCCACCCGGGTCGCCGCCCCGCTCGGCCCGCACCCGCTGCTCGTCGAGACGCTGTACGCGCGGCTCGTCGAGGCGGGATGGCGGACGCGTATGAGCGACGCCACCCGCCGCGCCGGCGGCGTCGTCCTCGCCGCGGCCGGCTCCCGGGACCCCGACGCGGCCGTCGACACCCGCCGCACTGCCCGGCTGCTCGCCGAGCGGCTCGGCGTCCCCGTCGTCCCCGCGTACGCGTCCGCCGCCGCGCCCACCGTCCCCGCCGCGGTGCGCGCCCTCGCCGCCCGGGGACGCCACCGGGTCGCCGTCGCCTCCTACTTCACCGCCCCCGGCCGCTTCGCCACGGAGTGCGCCGCGGCCGCGCCCTGGATCGCCGCGGCCCCACTGGGCGCCCACCCGGCGATGGCCCGCCTCGTCCTGCACCGCTACGACCGCGCGGTAGCGGGCACGGAGTCCGCAGCGGAACACGCCCTGGCCTCGGCCTGACCAGGGGGTCCGTCGTGGCGGGCACCGGCCCACCGGCCTGGCGGCCGACCGCCTCGCGCCGGTCTCGCGTCGCGCCGACCCGCGCGGCGGCGACCGGCCTGACCACGGGGGTTCGGCCTGGCCGCCACCGGCGTGGCGGCGACCGGCCTGGCCGCCACCGGCCTGGCCGCCACCGGCCTGGCCGCCACCGGCGTGGCGGCCACCTGCCTGGCGGCCGAGCGCCTCGTGCTGGACTCGCGTCGCGCCGACCCGCGCGGCGGCCACCGGCTTTGCGGCCACTTGTCTGGCCAAGGTCCTGCCTGGCGGCTAACCGGCCTCGCCCGGACAGGCCTGGCGCCTACCGGCTCGCGAAGGTCCCGCCCACCGGACCTAGGGCCTGTCGTTTGGATCATGCCGGCGTCGCGGGGTCTGGCACGCACATCTGCGGCGTTGTCGTCGGTCGCCGACGCTCCGCGTCGACTCCCTCCTCCGCCTTGCAGCTGCACGCGCCAGACCCCGCTCGGGTCGGTCAGGACGAACCGTCGGTCACAGCCAGCCTGATCCAAACGACAGGCCCTAGTGGCCGACTGCCCTCCGGCCACCGGCCTGGTGGCCGACCGCCTCGCGCGGGTCTCGCATAGCGAAGGTCTCGCCTCGCGCCGCCCGGCCTGGCGAGGGTCCGGTCCGGCGGCTGACCCGCCCCGCGAAGGCGCTGCCCCGCGGTGGTCCCGCCTTGCGGCCACCGGCCGGGCGCCGGTCCCGCCCCGCGAAGGTCCTGCCTCGCGCCGCCCGGCCTGGCGAGGGCCCGGCCTGGCGGCTGAACGGCCAGGGGTGGTCCCGCCTGGCGGCCACCGGCCGGGCGCCGGTCTCGCCCCGCGAAGGTCCTGCCTCGCGCCGACCGGCCTGGCGAGGGCCCGGCCTGGCGGCTGAACGGCCAGGGGTGGTCCCGCCTTGCGGCCACCGGCCGGGCGCCGGTCTCGCCCCGCGAAGGTCCTGCCTCGCGCCGACCGGCCTGGCGAGGGCCCGGCCTGGCGGCTGAACGGCCAGGGGTGGTCCCGCCTTGCGGCCACCGGCCGGGCGCCGGTCCCGCCCCGCGAAGGTCCTGCCTGGTGGCCGACCGGCCTGGCGCCGACCGCCTCGCGCCGGTCTCGCCTCGCGGGCACCGGCCCGGCGGAGGTCCCGTCTCGCGGCCACCGGCCCGGCGAGGTCCCGCCCCCCGGCCACCGGCCCCGCGCCGGCCCCGCCCCGCGAAGGCCCCCGCCCCGCGGCCCCGCCGGTCCCGCCCCGCGAAGGCCCCGCCTCGCGCCCCGCCGCGTCCCGCCCGTCACCGCCTGCGTCTACTGTCGGGGCATGGAAGGCACCGCACCGAAGACCCCGTCCGGGACGACCGCGTTCGAGACCGGAGGCGACCCGCGACTGGTCCGTGAACACCTCGCCGTCGGTGGGGAGTACGACGAGCCGGCCGTCGAGCGGTGGGCCGTCGAGCCCGACAAGCGTCCCGGCCGCACCGCCTTCCAGCGCGACCGCGCCCGCGTCCTGCACTCCGCGGCCCTGCGCAGGCTCGCCGGGAAGACCCAGGTCGTCACCCCCGGCACCCGCACGCGGGCCTGGGACGCCAGTCCCCGCACCCGGCTGACCCACTCCCTGGAGTGCGCTCAGGTCGGCCGGGAGCTCGGCGCCGCCCTCGGCTGCGACCCCGACCTCGTCGAGGCGGCCTGCCTCTCGCACGACCTGGGCCACCCGCCCTTCGGGCACAACGGCGAACAGGCGCTGAACGAGTTCGCGGAGGACTGCGGCGGCTTCGAGGGCAACGCGCAGTCGCTGCGGCTGCTCACCCGGATCGAACCCAAGCGCTTCGTCCGCAGCGAGGACAGCGGCGAGCTGGTCAGCGTCGGTCTCAACCTCACGCGCGCCGCCCTCGACGCCGCCACCAAGTACCCCTGGCCGCGCGGCGGCCACCCGGCCGACCCCGCGTCTCCCAAGTTCGGGGTCTACGAGGACGACCGGCCCGTCTTCGACTGGGTCCGCAAGGGCGCCCCCGGCACCCGTACGTGCTTCGAGGCCCAGGTCATGGACTGGTCGGACGACGTGGCCTACTCCGTGCACGACGTCGAGGACGGCCTGCACGCCGGCCACCTCGACCCCAACTGCCTGCACGCCGACCCGGAACGGGACGCGGTCTTCGCCGTCGCCGTCGGACGGTACGTGCCCGCGGACACCGACCCCGCCGAGCTCGCCGCGGCCCTCGACCGCCTCCTGGAGCAGGAGTGGTGGCCGCACGGATACGACGGCTCGGCCGTCGCCCAGGCCCGGCTGAAGGACGCCACCAGCCAGCTCATCGGCCGCTTCTGCCTGGCCGCCGAGGCCGCCACCCGCGCCGAGTACGGCACCGGGCGCCTCACGCGGTACACGGCGGAGCTGGTCGTCCCCCGCGAGACCCGCCTGGAGTGCGCCGTCCTCAAGGCGGTCGCCGACCGGTACGTCATACAGCGCGCCGAGCAGGAGCTGCTCCGCGCCGACCAGCGGATCGTCGTCGCGGAACTGGCCGAGGCCCTCACCGCCCGCGCCCCCGACGGCCTGGAGCCGCAGTTCCGTGCCCAGTTCGACGAGGCCCCCGACGACCGGGCCCGCAAGCGGGTGATCGTCGACCAGATCGCCTCGCTCACGGACGCCTCGGCACGCTCCCTGCGTCTCAGCCTCACCACCCGGCCCGGTGGCGGCGCCGGACGGTGACACCGGGTGGCCTGATCGGGCCACTCCCTCTTCCCGCACCACGCCGCGTGCGGGACGCTCGCATGTGGCGACATCCTTACGAGGAGGAATCAAGTGGTCGACGCGGATCAGACATTCGTCATCGTCGGAGGCGGCCTGGCCGGCGCGAAGGCGGCCGAGACGCTCCGCGCGGAGGGGTTCACCGGCCGGGTGATACTGATCTGTGACGAGCGCGACCACCCCTACGAACGGCCGCCCCTGTCCAAGGGCTACCTGCTCGGCAAGGAGGAGCGCGACAGCGTCTTCGTCCACGAACCCGGCTGGTACGCGCGGCACGACATCGAGCTGCACCTCGGCCAGACCGTCGACGCCGTCGACCGGATCGCCAAGACCGTCCGCTTCGGCGACGACGGCACCCTCGTGCACTACGACAAACTGCTGATCGCCACCGGTGCGGAGCCCCGCAGGCTGGACATCCCCGGCACCGACCTGGCGGGCGTCCACCACCTGCGCCGCCTCGCCCACGCCGAGCGGCTCAAGGGCGTCCTGGCCACCCTCGGCCGCGACAACGGGCACATCGTCATCGCGGGCGCCGGCTGGATCGGCCTGGAGGTCGCCGCGGCGGCCCGCGAGTACGGCGCCGAGGTCACCGTCGTCGAGCCCGAGCCGACCCCGCTGCACGGCGTCCTCGGCCCCGAGCTCGGCCAGCTCTTCACCGAGCTGCACCGCGAGCACGGCGTCCGCTTCCACTTCGGCGCCCGGCTCACCGAGATCACCGGACAGGACGGCCTGGTCCTCGCCGCCCGCACCGACGACGGCGAGGAGCACCCCGCGCACGACGTGCTCGCCGCGATCGGCGCCGCCCCGCGCACCGCCCTCGCCGAGACGGCGGGCCTCACCCTGGCCGGCCCGGCGCACGGCGGCGGCATCGCGGTCGACGAACGGCTGCGCACCTCCGACCCCGACATCTACGCGGCCGGGGACGTGGCCTCCTTCCACCACTCGCTCTTCGACGCCCGGCTGCGCGTCGAGCACTGGGCCAACGCCCTCAACGGCGGACCGGCGGCCGCCCGCGCGATGCTGGGCCGCGAGACGGTGTACGACCGCGTGCCCTACTTCTTCTCCGACCAGTACGACGTCGGGCTGGAGTACTCCGGCTGGGCGCCGCCGGGCACGTACGACCAGGTGGTGATCCGCGGCGACGCGGGCAAGCGGCAGTTCATCGCCTTCTGGGTCAAGGAGCAGCGCGTGCTGGCCGGGATGAATGTGAATGTGTGGGACGTCACGGATCCGATCCAGTCACTGATCCGGTCCCGGGCCCGCGTGGACACCGAGGCGCTCGCCGACCCGCACGTCCCGCTGGCGAGCCTCGTACCGTGACCGCCCGCGGCTCCCGGCTGTCACACCGTCCCCGTAGAATTCACGCGTGGCAGGACGGATCAACGACGAGGACGTGAAGGCTGTTCGGGACGCGGTCTCGATCGACGCCGTGGTGTCCGAGTACCTCCAGCTGCGCAACGCCGGCGGCGGCAACCTGAAGGGCCTCTGCCCGTTCCACGACGAGAAGTCACCGTCCTTCCAGGTCAGCCCGGGCAAGGGGCTCTTCCACTGCTTCGGCTGCCAGGAGGGCGGCGACACCATCACGTTCGTGATGAAGGTCGACCACCTCACCTTCTCGGAGGCGGTCGAGCGCCTCGCCGGCCAGGCGGGCATCACCCTGCGGTACGAGGAGGGCGGGTACAACCCCTCCCACCAGCGCGGGGAGCGCATCCGCCTGGTCGAGGCGCACAAGGCGGCCGCCCAGTACTACGTGGAGCAGCTCGACACGGCCTCCGAGGCCGACGCGGGCCGCAAGTTCCTCGCCGAGCGCGGATTCGACCAGGCCGCCGCCGCCCATTTCGGCGTCGGCTACAGCCCCCAGGGCTGGGACCACCTCACCCGCCACCTGCGCGGCAAGGGCTTCACCGACAAGGAGCTGGTCCTCTCCGGCCTCTCCCAGGAGGGCCGGCGCGGCCCCATCGACCGCTTCCGCGGCCGTCTGATGTGGCCCATCCGCGACATCGGCGGCGACGTCGTGGGCTTCGGCGCCCGCAAGCTCTACGACTCCGACAACGGCCCCAAGTACCTGAACACGCCCGACACCGCGCTCTACCGCAAGTCGCAGGTCCTCTACGGCATCGACCTGGCCAAGAAGGAGATCGCCAAGACCAGCCGCGCGGTCGTGGTCGAGGGGTACACGGACGTCATGGCCTGCCACCTGGCCGGCATCACCACCGCCATCGCCACCTGCGGCACCGCCTTCGGCACCGACCACATCAAGATCCTCCGCCGCCTCCTCATGGACAACGGCTCGGCGCGCGTGATCTTCACCTTCGACGGCGACGCGGCGGGCCAGAAGGCGGCCCTGCGCGCCTTCGAGGACGACCAGAAGTTCGCCGCCGAGACGTACATCGCCGTCGCCCCCGACGGCATGGACCCCTGCGACCTGCGGCTCGCCAAGGGCGACGAGGCCGTCGCCGACCTGGTCGAACCGCGCACCCCCCTCTTCGAGTTCGCGCTCCGCCAGATCGTCCTGCGCTACGACCTGGAGACCCCCGCGGGCCGCGCCGCCGCCCTCGACGAGGCCGCGCCCGTCGTCGCCCGCATCAAAAACAGCGGCGCCCAGCACGAGGTCGCCGTGCAGCTCGCGGGCATGCTCGGCATCCTCGACACCCAGTTCGTCGTCAAGCGGGTGGCGCAGCTGGCCCGTTGGGCCCGCGACCGCGGCGGCAGGGGCCCGGCCCCCGACCGGCAGCGCTCCCAGCAGGCGTACGGGGCGGTGCAGTCGGCCCCCGGCGGCGCCGCGCTCAACCTGCGCAACCCCGTGTTCGCCACCGAGCGCGAACTCCTCAAACTCGCCCTGCAGCGACCCGAGCTGGTCTCCCCGGCCTTCGACGCGTACGGCATCGACGAGTTCACCGCCCCGCCGTACGCGGCCGTACGCCAGGCGATCATGGACGCGGGCGGCGCGGAGGCCGGAGTCCAGGACCCGCAGGAGTACCTGGTCCGGGTCCGCGACACCGCCCCGGACGACGTGGTGCGCGCCATGGTCACGGAGCTGGCCGTCGAGGCCATCCTGCGCAGGACCGTCGACGAGGCCTACGCGAGCGACCAGCTCGTCATGGTCCGCCGCCGTGCCGTGGACCGTCGCATCCAGCAGGTCCAGGGTTCGCTGGCCCGGGCGAGCGCCCAGGGCGACCCGGCCCGGCTGGCCGCCGTGCAGAACGAGCTGTGGGTGCTCCAGCAGTACGGGCAGGCGCTGCGCGAGCGGGGCGCGGCCGCTCTCTGACCTTTTGGCCGGTCCGCCGGGCTGGGCGGACGGGCGTAGTCCGCTGCCCGCACCCGGCACGTGCGGCTTTCCCCCGTTCCCGGACCTCCCGGGCCGCGCACGCGTGCGGCACGGTGAGCGTGCCGTCACGGTCCGGACGCAAAAAGTCACCGCACGCCCCTCGTGACAGTGATGTGTCGTACTCCACACTGGGTCCCGGTGCCTGAGTCCTCGGAGCGCGGCCGACCCGTACGCGACGGGTCCCCCATTCCCGCGGTTCCGCCAAACGACTTCGGGATGGACTGCGGCGAGGCCGCCGGACCCATCCCGGACGTACCGCTGCCGCACGCCTCAGCAGCGACATTCCTGGAGGTCGCCCCCGTGCAGACCCGGACCCTCACCCAGACCGACGACATCACGGTCACGGACGCGAAGAGCGACGGCACCACCACGGCGGTTCCCCCGCAGAGCCGTGCCGCGCACCATCCCGAGGCGCGGCCGCAGAGCCCGCCCGGGGCGGACGAGCCCGGCGCCGACGCCGACGGGGAGCCCGGGGCCCGAGCACCCGGGGCCGGCGCGCCCGAGCGCGAGGCGACCGGGGCCGAGGGCGTCGAGCCCGTCCCGCCGCCCCGCAGGCGCACCGCCGACACCAGCGGCCCCTCCTCGGACCTGTTCCGCCAGTACCTGCGCGAGATCGGCCGCATCCCCCTGCTCACCGCCGCCGAGGAGGTCGAGCTCGCCCGCCGGGTCGAGGCCGGCCTGTTCGCCGAGGAGAGGCTGCGGCTCGCCTCCGACCTGGACAGCCGGCTCGCCCTCGACCTCGACAGGCTGGTCGTCATGGGCCGGATGGCCAAGCGCCGTCTCATCGAGGCGAATCTGCGGCTGGTGGTGTCCGTCGCCAAGCGGTACGTGGGCCGCGGCCTGACCATGCTCGACCTGGTCCAGGAGGGGAACCTCGGTCTGATCCGGGCGGTCGAGAAGTTCGACTACGCCCGCGGGTACAAGTTCTCGACGTACGCGACCTGGTGGATCCGGCAGGCCATGTCGCGGGCGCTGGCCGACCAGGCCCGCACGATCCGCGTGCCCGTCCATGTGGTCGAACTGATCAACCGGGTCGTACGGGTCCAGCGGCGCATGCTCCAGGAACGCGGCTACGAGCCGACCCCCGAGGAGGTCGCCGCCCAGCTCGACCTCTCCGGCGAGCGGGTCAGCGAAGTCCTGCGGCTCGCCCAGGAACCGGTCTCCCTCCACGCCCCGGTGGGCGAGGAGGACGACGTGGCCCTCGGCGACCTGATCGAGGACGGTGACGCGGCGTCCCCGGTGGAGTCCGCCGCGTTCCTGCTGCTGCGCGAGCACCTGGAGGCGGTCCTGTCCACGCTCGGCGAGCGGGAGCGGAAGGTGGTCCAGCTCCGGTACGGGCTGGCCGACGGGCGCCCCCGCACGCTGGAGGAGATAGGCCGCATCTTCGGCGTCACGCGCGAGCGCATCCGCCAGATCGAGTCCAAGACGCTCAACAAGCTGAGGGACCACGCCTTCGCCGACCAGCTCCGCGGCTACCTGGACTGACGGACGCGGACGCCGGACGGGCCGGGCATGTCCAGCCCGTCCGGCGTCCGGCGTCCGGCGTCCGGCTTCCGGCGTACGCGGAGGCCGGTCAGTCGACCTCCGCCACCGCCTGGGCGAACTGGGCCTGGTAGAGCCGCGCGTACGCGCCCCCCGCGGAGAGCAGCTCCTCGTGCGCCCCCTGCTCGACGATGGCCCCGTCCTCCATCACGAGGATGGTGTCCGCGTCCCGGATCGTGGAGAGCCGGTGCGCGATCACGAACGACGTACGCCCGTGCGCGAGTTTCGCCATCGCCTTCTGGATGAGGACCTCCGTCCGGGTGTCCACCGAGCTCGTCGCCTCGTCGAGCACGAGGATCACCGGATCGGACAGGAACGCCCGCGCGATCGTGATGAGCTGCTTCTCGCCCGCGCTGACCCCGGACCCCTCGTCGTCGATGACGGTGTCGTACCCGTCGGGCAGTGTCCGGACGAAGCGGTCGGCGTGGGCCGCCCGCGCCGCCTCCTCGATCTCCCCCCGGGTGACGTCCCGGGAGGCGCCGTACGCGATGTTCTCCGCGATCGTCCCGCCGAACAGCCAGGTGTCCTGGAGCACCATGCCGATGGCGGCCCGCAGGCCGTCCCGGGACATCTTCGCGATGTCGACCCCGTCGAGCGTGATCCGCCCGCCGGTGACCTCGTAGAACCGCATCAGGAGGTTCACGAGCGTCGTCTTGCCCGCTCCCGTCGGCCCGACGATCGCGACCGTGTGACCGGGCTCGGCCTTCAGCGAGAGGTCCTCGATGAGCGGCTTGTCGGGGTCGTACCGGAAGGACACGTTCTCCAGCGCCACCCGCCCCCGGATCTCGGCGGGCCGCTCGGCCGTGACCGGGTCCGCGCCCTGCTCGTCCGCGTCGAGCAGCTCGAAGATCCGCTCGGCGGAGGCGACCCCGGACTGCACCAGGTTCGCCATCGACGCGACCTGCGTCAGCGGCATCGAGAACTGCCGCGAGTACTGGATGAAGGCCTGCACGTCACCGATGGACAGGGAACCCGACGCGACCCGCAGGCCGCCGACGACCGCCACCAGCACGTAGTTCAGGTTCGACACGAACATCATCAGCGGCTGCATGATGCCGCTGTTGAACTGGGCCTTGAACCCGGCCTCGTACAGCTTCTCGTTCTGCTCGGCGAACTGCGCCGCCGACTCGTCCTGCCGACCGAACACCTTCACCAGGGTGTGCCCGGTGTACATCTCCTCGATGTGCGCGTTGAGCTTGCCGGTGGTGCGCCACTGCTGCACGAAGTGCGGCTGCGACCGCTTGCCCACGCGCGTGGCGACGACGAACGACAGCGGCACGGTGACCAGCGCGACCAGCGCCAGCAGCGGCGACACCCAGAACATCATCGCCAGCACGCCGACGATGGTCAGCAGCGAGTTGATCAGCTGGCCCATCGACTGCTGGAGGGTCTGACCGATGTTGTCGATGTCGTTGGTGGCCCGGCTGAGCACCTCGCCGCGCTGCCGCTTGTCGAAGTACGACAGCGGCAGCCGCGACAGCTTCGTCTGCACGTCCTCCCGCAGCCGGTACACGGTCCTGTTGACCGCCCGGTTCACCAGGCGCGTCGCCACCGCCATCAGCAGCCCGGCCAGGACGAACACCACGAGCGCGAGCCCCAGCACCCTGGCGACCGCGTCGAAGTCGATGCCCTGGCCCGGCGTGAAGTCCGTCCCCGAGAGCATGTCGGCCATCCCGCCGTCACCGCGCTCGCGCATCGACTCCAGGACCTCGGCCTTGGTGGCGCCCGCGGGCAGCTGCCGCCCGATGATCCCGGCGAACACCAGGTCGGTGGCGCGGCCGAGGATCTTCGGCCCGACCACGGACAGACCGACGCTCAGGACGACGACGACCAGCATCGCGTACATCGTGCCGCGCTCGGGTCTGAAGTGGGTGAGGAGCCGTTTCCCCGACCCCCTGAAATCCATCGAGCGCTGATCGGGGCCGCCCCCGGCCATCATCCGTCCCATGGGCCCGGCCATCAGGCGGCCTCCGCTTCCGTCAGCTGGGAGAGCACGATCTCCCGGTAGGTCTCGTTGTCCGCCATGAGCTCGTGG
This sequence comes from Streptomyces sp. NPDC043867, assembly GCF_056435845.1. Classification (NCBI taxonomy): domain Bacteria; kingdom Bacillati; phylum Actinomycetota; class Actinomycetes; order Kitasatosporales; family Streptomycetaceae; genus Streptomyces; species Streptomyces sp. NPDC043867. The sequence continues at coordinate 99,631 of NZ_JBWKDS010000026.1, forward strand.
TGCCGGCCGGTGCCCACGACCCGGCCCTCGTCGAGGACCACGATCCGGTCGGCGTCCCGGATGGTCGACACCCGCTGCGCGACGATCACCACGGTCGCCTCCGCGGTCTCCTCCGCGAGGGCCGCCCGCAGCGCCGCGTCCGTCGCGTAGTCGAGCGCCGAGAAGGAGTCGTCGAAGAGGTAGATCTCCGGGCGCTGCACCAGGGTCCGCGCGATCGCGAGCCGCTGCCGCTGACCGCCGGAGACGTTCGTGCCGCCCTGCGCGACGGGGGAGTCAAGCCCGTTCTCGAGCTGCTCCACGAAGCCCTTGGCCTGCGCCACCTCCAGCGCGTGCCACAGCTGTTCGTCGGTGGCGTCCGGATTGCCGTACCGCAGGTTCGTGGCGACCGTGCCCGCGAACAGGTACGGCTTCTGCGGCACCAGTCCGACGGTCCTCGCGAGCAGCCTCGGGTCGAGGGTCCGCACGTCCGCGCCGTCGACGAGGACGTTCCCCTCGGTGGCGTCGAACAGGCGGGGCACCAGCCCGAGCAGCGTGGACTTGCCGCTGCCGGTGGACCCGATCACGGCGGTCACCTCGCCCGGCCGCGCCACCATGTCCACGGACCTGAGCACCGGCTCCTCGGCGCCCGGGAAGCGGAAGCCGGCGCCGCGGATCTCCAGATGCCCGTGCCGCCGCAGTTCGACCACCGGCGCCTTCGGCGGCACGACACTGCTGTCCGTCCCCAGGACCTCCTGGATGCGCTCGGCGCAGACCTCCGCGCGCGGCACCATCATGAACATGAAGGTGGCCATCATCACGGACATGACGATCTGCATCAGATAGGCGAGGAACGCGGTCAGGTCGCCGATCTGCATGCCGCCGCTGTCGATGCGGTGCGCGCCGAACCAGACCACCGCGATCGACGACAGGTTCACCACGGTCATGACGATCGGGAACATCAGCGCCAGCAGCCGCCCGGTGCCCAGCGACACCTCGGTCAGGTCGGCGTTGGCCTTGCGGAAGCGGTCCTTCTCGTAGCCGTCGCGGACGAAGGCGCGGATCACGCGGTTGCCGGTGATCTGCTCGCGGAGCACCCGGTTCACCGTGTCCAGGCGCACCTGCATGGTCCGGAACAGGGGTCGCAGCCGGCGCACGATCAGGGTCACGCAGATGCCGAGCACGGGCACCACGGCGACGAGCACCCCGGACAGCGGAACGTCGAGTCCGAGCGCCAGGACGATGCCGCCCACGCACATGATCGGCGCCGACGCCATCAGGGTGAACGCCATCAGCGCGAGCATCTGGACCTGCTGCACGTCATTGGTGGTGCGGGTGATCAGCGACGGCGCACCGAAGTGGCCGACCTCGCGGGCGGAGAACGACTGCACGCGGTCGAAGACGGCGGCCCGGATGTCCCGGCCGACCGCCGAGGCGGTCCGGGCGCCGTAGTACACGGCGCCGATGTTGCAGACGACCTGGACCAGGGAGATCCCGATCATCAGGGCGCCGAACGACAGGATGTAGCCCGTGTCGCCCTTCACGACACCGTTGTCGATGATGTCCGCGTTGAGGGTGGGCAGGTAGAGCGTGGCGCTGGTCTGCAGGAACTGCAGCAGCACCAGCAGGGCGATGGGCTTTCGGTACGGACTGAGGTGGGTCCGCAGAAGTCGTATGAGCACGCGGGGTCTCTCGGAGTCGTCGACGGCAGGGAGGGGATGGTGCCCCACCCCCTATCGTCGGGCACTCGCCCGGTGTTACCTCAACTGATTAACCCAAGAGCGGCCCAAGGTCTTGGCCCAGGAGCGGTCCGGGGTCCGGCGAGAACCCCGACCGGGCCCGCCCCGGCCCCGGTCGCGGGACCTGGGGCCCCGGCGCCCGCTCAGACCTGGAACGCCCCCGGATGCGTCTGTTCCCGTACGGACACGTACTGCTGCCGTACCGCCTGGCCCACGGCCAGCTCCTCGCCGGGCTCCAGCACCTGCGCGACGGCGCCCTGCCAGACCGGGGGCAGCCGCGGGTCGAGCGTGCCCTGCGACGCTCCGAGCGCCCAGGCCGCCTGCCGGGCCGCGCCGAGAGCCGCGTAGTCCGCGGGCTGCGGCACCACGACCTGCGCGCCGAACAGCGAGGGGGCGGCGGCCTGTACGGCCGGCAGCTCGGCGGCCGCTCCCAGCAGGAACACCCGCTGTACGTCGACACCGCGGCCGCGCAGCACGTCCAGCGCGTCCGCGAGCCCGCACAGCATGCCCTCGAAGGCGGCCCGCGCCAGGTGCTCGGGTTTCATCGACTCCCGCCGCAGGCCGGCCAGGGTGCCCGCCGTGTACGGCAGGCTGGGCGTCCGCTCGCCCTCCAGATACGGCAGCAGGACCAGGCCGTGGGAGCCGGGCGTCGACTTCATCGCGAGGTCGGACAGGCTCTCCAGGTCCGGCAGCCCGAGGAGTTCGGCGGCGCCGCGCAGGGCCCGTACGGCGTTGAGGGTGGTGACGACCGGCAGGTGCATGCCGGTGGCGTCCGCGAGCGAGGTGATCATCCCGGACGAGTCGACCAGCGCCTCGGGGTGCACGGCCATCACGGAACCGGAGGCCCCCAGGGACACGACCGCGTCCCCGAGTCCGATCCCGAGGCCGAAGGCCGCCGCCATGGTCTCGCCGGTCCCCGCGGAGATCAGCAGCCCCTCGGGCGTGGTGCCCGCGGCGTCCGACGGCCCGAGCACCTCGGGCAGCAGGGCCTGGTGCCCGAGCGCCAGCTCGACCAGATCCGGCCGGTACGCTCCCGTCGCCGCCGACCAGTAGCCGGTCCCTGAGGCCCCGCCCCGGTCGGTGGTCCGTCGCGCGGGACGCCCGAGCAGCTGCCACACCAGCCAGTCGTGCGCCTGCAGCAGGGCGCCGGTGCGCAGCGCGGCGTCGGGTTCCGTCCTGTTCAGCCAGCGCAGCTTGGTCACCGGCTGCGCCGCCTGCGGCACGCACCCGACGGCCTGCGCCCAGGCCTCGCGCCCGCCGAGCGCGTCGATCAGGTCCGCGGCCGCGACCTGGGCCCGCTTGTCCCCGCCGACGAGCGCCGGGCGGACCGTGTTGCCCTGGGCGTCCAGGGGGACGAGCCCGTTCTGCTGGGCGGAGACGCCGATGGCCTGCACGCCCTCCAGCAGGCCGCCGCTCGCGGCCTCGCCCAGGGACAGCAGCCAGGCCTGTGGATCGACGTCGGAGGGGCGGCCGCCCTCCGCGCTGTCGACCGGGTGCGGCGCATACCCCTGCCTGAGCACGGCACCCGTGTCCGTGTCGCAGACGACGATACGAGTGAAATCGGGCGAACTGTCCAACCCGGCGACTATCCCCATGGCGGAAATTCTGCCGTACGCAGGGGGGTGGGCGCGCAGGGCCCGGGGCGGCGGGCGCGGCCGGACATGCCGGACCGCCGGCGGACAGCGGTCCGCCGGCGGTCGTGAGGCGTGTGACCTCAGGTGTTCGTGGTGCCCCAGTCGTCCGCACCGGGGCGGGCGTTCCGCTCCCGCAGGGACCGCACGCGGTCCGCCACGGTCTCGGGCATGCGGTCGCCCACCTTCTCGCTGACCGCGTGGTACGCCTTGCCCGCGAACTGCCGCCCCTGCTGGGCGGCGGTCTCGGCGGTGTTGCGCACCGCCGGGTTCTGCGCCACCTGTCGGGCGCTCTTCCTCAACTGCTCGTAGCGCTCACGGCCGGCCTTCGTGCCCAGCACGTAACCCAGAGCCAGTCCGGTGATGAACATGAGCCGGTAGCGCATGGCAGCCACCCTTTCCTTGCGTCGGCATCGGTGCAGGGGAGTACCGATTGGCGGAGCACCCCCCTGCTTGCGCTAATGTATGTGTCGCAGCGAACGCGCGCTCCCTGGCGAATACCCAGGTGGGTGCGTTCGATGCAACGAGACATTCCCCTGTAGCTCAATTGGCAGAGCAGCCGGCTGTTAACCGGCAGGTTACTGGTTCGAGTCCAGTCGGGGGAGCTCGGTCTCCTGTAGCTCAATTGGCAGAGCAGCCGGCTGTTAACCGGCAGGTTACTGGTTCGAGTCCAGTCGGGAGAGCAGTGGAAGAGGACCCCTCAGGGGTCCTTTTTCATGTCCGGGGGAACCGTGCGCTCCGCGTCGCGGTCCTCAAGGTCATGCGAAGCCGACCATCCGAAGCAGGAGATCGTATGAGCGGCTATGCTGCGGCAGACGGCGCGCACACATGTGCGCGACGCGCCGTATCGGGGCGGTAGCTCAGCCGGTTAGAGCAGCGGACTCATAATCCGTCGGCCGTGGGTTCGAGTCCCACCCGCCCCACCAAGAGCAGGTCAGAGAAACGTTCTGAACTGGGGAAACGTCCTTTCGATCCCTCGAGATCGGGACTCTGGCCCAACGGATTGACTCCGTTCGCCGTTACTTCGGTACACGTATGGTTCTGGTTTTGTTCTCCGGGTTGTGACCTGCGGTGCTGCGGTGAACTGGACGTGCGGCGGGCTGAGGCCGAGTCGCGTCCAGGGGACGCTCAGGGGACACAAGGTTCCAGAACCGCGGCGCCGGGGCCCGCGCGTCGGGGCGGCGACAGCTCCCGCGCTGATGCTGTCACTGCCGTCTGGAGGCGTGCGGACTTGCGCGCACCGATCCGGAGCGGCTGGCCGAGTGGCTCGGCGACGGGATTAACGTGACGGACCTGGACCCGCTCAACTACGCCGGGGTGCTGGGGCCGAGCGGGCTTGCCCGCATGCGGCAGCTGGCGGCCGAGGCGCGGCGGCGCAGGCCGTCCGGGTGGGCGGAGCGGTATCTGATGGAGCGCCTGGTCAAGGCGGAGGGCGACGTCGACGCGTTGGTAGCCCTGTATGCACAGGACCTCGACCCGTCCGGTGCGACGCATCTGCGCATCGTCGAGGAGCTGGAGTCGGCGGGCCGCGCGGATGAGGCGCTCACGTGGGCGGAGCGCGGACTTCGGGACTGTGCCGCCGAGACGTACATCGAGGGCCGCCTGGTCGACTACGTGTGTGCCTGTTACGCGAAGGCGGGGCGGCCGGACGACGTGGTCGGGGTGCGGCGGGACCGGTTCGGGACCGAGCGGTCCCTGGCCGGCTACCAGCAGCTGCGCGCTGCCTCTCAGGCGGCGGAGTGCTGAGGCCGAGCGCGCCGCCGCGCTGGCAGCTCTGCGGGAGGACGCCCGCCGTGCGCGGGGCCGACGGTACGGCGGCCGGTGCTGATCGACGCGCTGTTCGACGACGGCGATGTGGACGCGGCCTGGCGCGAGGCCCCCGGCCTTGCCGACGACCGGCAGTGGGAGTGCCTTGCCGACCTGTCGCGCGAGACGCACCCGGCCGAGGCGCTCTCGGTCTACCTGCGGCGCGTCGAGCGGCAGAAGGAGCCGACCGGCGACGGCGCCTACGAGCACTTGGCGCGGCTGCTGCTGGGTGCCCGTGACTGCCATCGTGCGTTGGGGACGCAGGAGGCGTTCACCGACTATCTCGCCGACCTGCGGGCGGAACTGAAACGCCGGCGCAAGTTGATGAGCATCCTCGACCGGTACGGGCTGTGAAGGGCGTGCGGGTCCGGTGCCCGCGCTTCAACGGCAGCGGCGACCAGCAGGTCGACGGACCCGCACTGCGGTGCTCGCGCTTGGCCGTCGCGTGCCTGATGAGCCGCTACAGATCGTCGGGCAGAAGACGAAAGGCCGGATGGCCGGTCAGTGGGCGGATCATGCGGAAATGGCGGTCGGTGGTGAACATGGCGTCAGTGCGGTAAGCGGCGGCCAGGGCCACGTTCATCGCGTCTGTCAGGCCGATGCCTTTGCCGCCGTCCGCGTCCGCGTACCCCTCGGCGACAGCGATGGCGGCACTCAAGTGCGCGCTGATCGAGGGGACTTCGAAGCGTCGGGTGGCCGTGTTGCGTTCGATGAACCGGGCTGCGGTCAGTGCCTTGCGGGTTCCCGCACGTGCGGTGATCAGGTAGTCCAGTTCGGCCAGGACCATGGGGGAGATGACGAGATGACTGACCGCTGCCAGAGCCTTTTTGTGCTGCTGGTGGCCTGTGAGGCTCGGGTCGAGCAGACGGTACAGAGCGTTGGTGTCGGCGATGGCGACCAGGCTCACGAGCCCATCCCCTTCAGCACATCCTCGATCTCGTCATCGCTGAGATCGGGTAGGCCGAGGTCGGGCAGCTCCATGTCTCCCATGGGGTCGGTCGGAAACGAGGGAATGTCGTTCTCGGTGATCGGCACGACCCGGGCGACAGGGGTGCCGTTCTTGGTGACGGTGACGATCTCACCGCGTGCCGCCGCGGCGAGGATCTGGGAGGACTTCTGATTGAACTCGCGGGCGGTCGTCTCCATGTTCTACATGTTACTACACCGGCGTTGTCCGGTGGTGGCGGTAACGGCCGCAGAGGCCCCGACAGCTCTCCGTGAAGGTTGGGCCGTGGTTTCGGTGCGGCGTCCGCCTCAGGGACAATGCCAGGACGATGACGCCGCAGCCCGCCGAGCCCGACCGCGCCGAGCCCGCCGACTCCTCCGGACGTACCGAGCCGCCCGGCCACCCCGCACACGCGCCCTTCGCGCACCTCACCGCACCCAACAGCGCCCTGTACCGCGACGTGATGAGGGCGTTCCTGACGGCAAAGGAGCGGTTCGCGGTGCATCTGCGGCCCGAGGACGTACACGCCGCGCTGCCGTCGGAGCACCGCCCCGCCGCCCCGGACGCCGTCGTCAAGGCACTGGACAGCCTCGTCGGGTGGGGCAATCTGCGGGCGGACCCGGACACCTCCCGGGTCACCGCGGTCGAGGACTTCTACCGCAGACGCTTCATCTACCAGCTCACCCAGGCCGGCGAGGCCGCGGAACAGGCGCTGTCCGTGTACGACGAGGCGCTGGGGCGGCGCGGCGCGCTGCAGGCGGTGGCGCTGCACGACATCGTCACGCAGCTGCGGGCCCTGCTCGTGATCGCCGCCGAGGACGAACCGGATCCGGCCAAGGCCCACCTTGTGCTGTCCACGCTGACGAACCGGTTCGAGGCGCTGGCGGAGAACGCGCGGGCCTTCATGGGGTCGCTGCAGCGCACCATCGACCTGCACGGCGTCGAGGTCGAGGTGTTCCTCGCCTACAAGGACCGGCTGATCCAGTACCTGGAGCGGTTCATCCAGGACCTGATCGCCCTCGGCGGGCGGATCGCCCGGCTCATCGGCGAACTGGAGGAGCAGGGACGGGTCGGCGTGCTGCTGCGGCTGGCGGCGGCGCGTGAGGCGGCCGACGCCGCCCCGGACGAGGCCGAGAGCGCCGAGGCGCGGGCGCAGGCACGGTGGGTGGCGAAGTGGGCGGGCCTGTCCGCCTGGTTCGTGTCCGCCGACGGCCGCGAGTCCCAGGCCCGGCTGCTGCGCGGTCGCGCCCTCGGCGCCATCCCGCAGCTCCTCGCCGTCGTACGGCAGTTGAACGAGCGGCGGGCCGGGCGTTCGGACCGGTCGGCGGACTTCCGCACCCTGGCCCGCTGGTTCGCTGAAGCCCCCGACGCCGAGGCGCGGCACCGGCTGTGGCGCGCCGCGTTCGGGCTGTACCCCGCCCGGCATCTCACCGTCGACGCCGACACCCTCGCCGACCGCGCGGCCCACCCGGTGGCCGCGTCCACCCCGTGGGCCGAGGCCGAGCCGCTGCGGATCAGCCCGCAGCTGCGCCGCACCGGCAGCTACGAGCGGCGCGGCAAACCCCGCAAGGTGCAGGACCGCTCCGAACAGCGGCGGCAGCTGGCGGAGATCGCAGCCAAGCAGGCGGAGGAGATCGCCGCGGCCCGCGCCCGGCTGGCGACGGACGGCACCACGCGGCTGTCCGCGCTGGGAGAGCTCGACCCCATGGCCTTCGGCCTGTTCCTGCGGCTGCTCGGCGACGCCCTGGCCACCTGGCGGCCCGGCCTGACGACGACCGTCACCACCAGCAACGACGGCACGATGGACATCCGGCTCACCGCGCTCGACGACGGTACGACGGCCGAGATCCGCACGCCGGGCGGGGTGTTCCGCGGCCCCGACCACCTCGTCGAGATCACCGACCTGACCGCGGGCGTCCCCGCACGGGAGGCGCGATGACCACACCTCTGGGCGAGGTCCTGGACGGCCGGCGCACCGCCGAGTTCCAGAAAGCCGCACGCGCCCTGCTCAAAGAGCCGCTGCTGCTCGCGAACGGCCCGGACGCCGACGCGTACCGCCTGGTCAGGCAGTACGCCGGCGAGCTGCGCGACTGGTTCGAGCGCAACACCGGGTGGTCGCTTCGCGTGGACGCGGAGGTCGCCCGGCTGCGCAAGACACCTGGCACCCTCGCCGACGCCACCCACCCGGCCCGCGAGGCGTCCCGCGCCGGTGCGCCGTTCACCCGCCGCCGCTATGTGCTGCTGTGTCTGGCGCTCGCCGTACTGGAGCGCGGGGAGGCGCAGATCGCGCTCGGCCGTCTCGCCGAACAGGTGGTGCTGGAGGCCGCCGACCCGCGACTGGCCGCCTCCGGGATCGAGTTCACGCTGGAGCGGCGCGACGAGCGAGGGGACCTCGCCGCCGTCGTACGGCTGCTGCTGCGCCACGGCGTGCTGCGGCGGGTCGCCGGGGACGAGGACGCCTATGTCAGCGGGACGGGCGACGTGCTCTACGACGTCCAGCGCCGCGTCCTGGCCGGACTGCTCGCCGCCCGCCACGGCCCCTCCACGATCACGGCCGACGGCTTCGAGGAGCGGCTGGGACGGCTCACCGCGGAGAGCGCCCTGGACAGCGACGAACTGCGGTTCCGGGCGATCCGCCAGAAGCTCACCCGCCGCCTCCTCGACGACCCGGTGCTGTACTACGACGAGCTGAGCGACGAGGAACTCGCCTACCTGACCCGCCAGCGCGCCTTCCTCACCACCCGCGTCGGTGAACTGACCGGCCTGGTCGCGGAGGTGCGCGCCGAGGGCATCGCCATGGTCGACCCCCAGGACGACCTGACCGACGTACGGATGCCGGAGCAGGGCACCCACGGGCACGTCACCCTGCTGCTCGCCGAGCACCTCGCGGCGGCGGGCGGCGAGGTGAGCCGCGAGGAGCTGGAGCGCCGGGTGCGGGAACTGGCCGCCGAGCACGGCGGGTTCTGGTCAAAGAGCGCCAAGCAGCCCGGCGCGGAAGGGGAGCTGGTCGAGCAGGCGCTGGCCAAGCTGACCGCGCTCGCCCTGGTCACCCGCACGCCCCAGGGCGTGGCTCCGCTGCCCGCGCTCGCCCGGTACGCGGTCGGCGAGACCGTCGTCGTGGAACCGGGTGTCCGCAGTCCCCGCACCGCCCGACGAAAGGCACCACAGCCGTGACCGCTCTGCCCCAGCCCGCTCCCGGCCGCTGGCGGCCGCTGCGCATCGGCCTCGTCGACCTCTTCTACTACGACACCGAGGAGTTCTGGTTCCGCGACGGCCGGCTGCTGCTGCGCGGCAACAACGGCACCGGCAAGTCCAAGGTCCTCGCCCTGACCCTCCCGTTCCTGCTGGACGGCGACCTGTCCGCGCGCCGCGTGGAGCCGGACGCCGACCCGAACAAGCGGATGGAGTGGAATCTGCTGCTCGGCGGGGAGCACCCGCACCCCGAGCGGCTCGGCTACACCTGGATCGAGTTCGGCCGCGTCGACGCCGACACCGGGCAGGCCCGCTTCCGCACGCTCGCGTGCGGGCTGAAGGCGGTGGCGGGCCGAGGCGTCGCCCGTCACTGGTACGCGGTCACCGACCAGCGCATCGGCGAGGAGCTGAGCCTGCTGGACGCCACCGGCACCGCGCTGTCCCGGGACCGGCTCGCGGACGCGGTGGCCGGGCGCGGCATGGTGTACGACACGGCCACGGCGTACCGCAGGGCGGTCGACGAGGCGCTGTTCGGGCTCGGCGAGCGGCGCTACGCCGCCCTGGTCGACCTGCTGATCCAGTTGCGCCAGCCGCAGCTGTCGAAACGGCCCAACGAGGCCGCACTGTCCCGGGCGCTGACCGAAGCCCTGCCGCCGATGGACCAGGCGGTGGTCGCGGACGTGGCCGAGGCGTTCCGGTCCCTGGACGAGGAGAAGGAGGAGCTGCGGGCCGCCGCCGAGGCGGAGCGGGCCGCCTCCGCGTTCCTGGACCACTACCGCCGCTACGCCCGCGTGGCGACAAGGCGCCGGGCCCGGCTGCCCCGCAGCGAGCACGCCCGCTACGAGCAGCTGCACCGCGACCTCGCCCAGGCCCGTGCCGAGCGGGAGGACGCCGAGCGCGACCGGGCAGCGGCCGCCGAGCGGATCGCCGAACTGGAGGAGACCGCCACCCGTCTGAAGGCGCAGGAGGCGGCCCTGCGCGCGGGCCCCGAGATGCGCAGCGCCCGGGAGCTGGAGCAGGCGGCTGCCGACGCCCGCCGCACCGCGGGGGAGCTGGCCCGCACCCGGGCCGACCGGGACGAGGCGGCCCAGGCGCACACCCGGGCGCTCGGCCGCTTGGAGACGGCCCGCCGACGCCTCGACGCGGCCGAGGAGCAGGCCGCCGACACGCTCATCCGCGAGCGGGAGGCGGCAGCCGCGGCCCGTCTCGACGGCGAGCTGCGCACCGACGGCATGCCGGAGAGCGAACTGCGGCGTACGGCCGAGGAGTCCGTGGCGCGCAGGGGCCGTACCGTCGAGCACGTGGAGGAGCTGGCGGGCCGCGCCGACGAGGCCGCCGCCGAACGGCGGGCCGCCGCCCGCCGGCTGGACGAGGCCGAGACCGAGGTCGGCCATACCGTGGGGCGACAGGCCGAGGCCGAGGGGCGGGCCGCCGAGGCGGGCCGGGATCTCGTGGCCCGCGTCCGCGCCCATCTGGACGCCTGCCAGGAGCTGGCCGTCGCCGACCCGGACGGGCTGCTGGACGAGCTCCAGGACTGGGTGACGCACTGTCAGGGTCTCTATTCCGCACGGGAACACGCGGCTCATGCCCACCGCGAACGGGCGGCACACCTGGCCGACCGGACGGCCGCCCTCGGGCAGGAACTTGCCGGGCTCCGGGCCCGGTCCGCCGAGGCCGAGCGGGAACTGGCCGAACTGGAGGCGGGCGGCCAGCGCGGCCCCACGGCACCGCACACCCGTACGTCCGGCGTCCGCGACCAGGCGCCGGGGTCGCCGCTGTGGCGGCTGGTCGACTTCCGCGAGCGCGTCCCGGCCGCCGAACGGGCTTGCTTGGAGGCCGCGTTGGAGGCATCGGGTCTGCTGGACGCCTGGGTGCACCCGGACGGCACCGTCGTGCACGCGGACGGGCACGACGTTCTGCTGTCGCCGGGTGCTCCCCTGACCGGGCCGACGCTCTCCGACGTGCTGCGGTCCGCAGTCGACCACGGCGACGCCCGAGCCCTGTCGGTGGGGAAGGAGACCGTCTCCCGGCTGCTGGCGGCTGTGGGTCTCGGCTCCGGCGGCTCCGGTGATACCTGGGTGGCGGTCGACGGCCGCTTCCGTGTCGGTGCGCTGACCGGCAGCTGGTCGAAACCGGCGGCTGTGTACGTCGGCGAGGGCGCCCGCGAGGAGGCGCGCCGGACCCGGATCGCCGCCCTGCGTGACGAACTCGGGTCCCTGGCGGGCGAGATGGACCGGCTCGACGCCGAGCGCGCCGACGTGGACCGGCGCCGCAACACCCTCGACACCGAGCTGGCCGCCCTTCCCGACGACGCCGCCCTGCGGCAGGAGCACGCGCTCGCCGCCGCCGCTGCCGACGCCGCCCACCGGGCCCGCGCCCGCCGTGACGAACACTCGGCCGAACTGGCGGCCCTGTCCCGGCAGGAATCCGAGGCCGCCGGCGAGCTCGCCGAGACCGCGGCGGCGGTGAACCTGCCCGCGGACCGGGGCGGCCTGGCCGGCGTCCGCCAGGCCCTGGCCGACTACGGTGCCGTCCTCGCAGCCCTCTGGCCCGCCCTGCGGGAGCGCGCCGACGCGGCGCGCGCCCTGGCCGACGAGCGGACCGAGACCGAGCGGGCCGGCGCCCGAGTGGCCGAACTGTCCCTGCGTACCGAGGACTCCGCCCGGCTCGCCGCTGCCGCCGACGCACGGCACACCACGGTGCGCTCCACCGTCGGCACCGCCGTGGCGGAGCTTCAGCGGCGCCTCGCCGGGACCGCCGACGCGCTGGCCGCCTGCGAGGGCGACCGGCGGCGGGCCCGCGAGGACCACACGGCCGCCGACCGGCGCGCCCACCGTGCTCAGGGGCACATCGAACGCCTGGAGGTGGAGGTCCGCGAGGCGACCGCGGCCCGTGCCGAGGCCATCGCCGCCCTTCAGCGGTTCGCGGGAACAGGCCTGCTGTCCGTCGCCCTGCCCGAGGCTGCGGTACCCCCGCTCGACGCCGGGCCGTGGGCCGCCACCCCGGCCGTCGCCCTCGCCCGCTCCATCGAGGCCGAACTGTCCGGTACCGACGACTCCGACGGCGCATGGGAGCGGGTGCAGAAGCGGCTCAGCGAGGAGTACAAGAAGCTCCAGGACGCCCTCTCCCGCGGCGGCCACAGCGCCTCGGCCCAGATGGCCGAGGAGGGCATGGTCGTCGAGATCGTCTACCAGGGCCGTCAGCGGGCCGTCCCCGAGCTCGCCGAGGCCCTCGCCGCGGAGGTCGCCGAGCTGACTCGCATCCTGTCCGCGCACGAACGCGAGATCCTCGAAACCCACCTCCTCACCGAGGTCGCCGGCACCCTGCAGGACCTGATCGGCGCCGCTGAGCGCCAGGTGCGGGCCATGAACGACGAGCTCGAGGAGCGGCCCACCTCCACCGGTATGAGGCTGCGCCTGGTCTGGCGGGCCTCGCGCAAGGCCCCGGCGGGCCTCGCGCAGGCCCGCGAGCGGCTGCGCCAGTCCGCCGACGCCTGGACGGCCGAGGACCGGGCCGCGGTCGGTGAGTTCCTGCAGGCCGAGATCGCCCGCCGCCAGGCCGACGACACCGCGGGCAGCTGGCTGGAGGTGCTCACCGCGGCCCTCGACTACCGCGGCTGGCACGAGTTCGGTATCGAGCGGCACCAGCACGGCAAGTGGGTTCCGGCCACCGGGCCCGCCTCCGGCGGCGAACGCGTCCTCGCCGTGAGCGTGCCGCTGTTCGCGGCGGCCTCCTCGCACTACGCCACGGCCGCCCCGCACGCCCCGCGCCTGGTCACCCTGGACGAGGCGTTCGCCGGTGTCGACGACGACTCCCGCGCCAAGTGCCTGGGCCTGCTGCACGCCTTCGAGCTCGACGTCGTCATGACCAGTGAACGCGAATGGGCCTGCTACCCGCAGGTCCCCGGCATCGCCATCGCCCAGCTCTCCCGCGTCGACGAGATCCCCGCAGTCCTGGTGACCCGCTGGGAGTGGGACGGCGCCGAACGGGTGCGGGGTACCGAGCCGGGCCACGGGCTCGTGTCCCTCCCGGCGCAGGCCGCTGCCCCCGCTGCCGAGAGCCGGGACGGCCTGTGGACGTGAACGACGGCGTGAGCGTGCCCCGGCAGCCCTCGGCGCCTGTCGACCGCGACCGCCTGGCTCGCCTGCTCGGGGGACCGGATCTCGCCTGGCTGGTCGACCGCGTACGCCGCCGCATGGCACGGGACGAACCTCTCAGCGGCCCGGTCACCCTGAGCGCCCCCACCGCCCGGCAACGGATCGCCGCCGAACGGCTGCTGGGCCGCGCCCCCGGCACCGGGCATGCACTGAGCATCCGCCTCGATGCCGTAGACGCCGTCCTGCGCCGCTCAGGCGTCAGCCCCGACGGCCTGGCAGCAGCTGTAACCGCCCTCACGGGACCTGTCGCCCGGCTGGCCGACGTACGCGAGCGGGAGAAGTGCGCCTGGCGGGACGCGTACGCCCCGCTCGACGAGCTCATCCGCATCCACAGGCCCGAACTGGCCGACTGGGCCGAGCGGTTGCGCGCGGACGGCCTCGCACGCCGGCTCGCCCGCACCCCGCAGGCGGCGAAGAGCCTGCTGGGTGAGACAGCCGAGGCCCTGCGCCGGCTGCCGGCCGAGCCCGCCGTGTCCCTGCCCGCCTTCGCCGCGGGCACCTTCGGCGACGCCCACGCCCTCGACGACGGCACTCCGCTCGCCACCCTCGTCCTGTCCGGCGTCCGCGCCCTGACCGGGTTCCCGGAGGGCAGCGGAGCCGAGTGGCGCCGCGAGGCATGGGCCTCCGCCGGGCTCCTCAAGGACGCCCTGTCCTCCACCGTCCTCACCCTCGGCCTGCGCGGCACCCCCGCCCTCGACTGGGCGGCCGACGCCGGCGAACCCGTCGTGCTCACCCTGCGCCAGCTCAGCCGAACTCCGCCCCGTGCGGCACCCGGCACTGCGTACGTCTGCGAGAACCCGGCCGTCCTGGCCACCGCGGCCGACACCCTGGGCACCGCCTGCCCGCCCCTGGTCTGCCTCCAGGGCCAGCCCTCGGCCGCCGCCCTCACCCTGCTGCGGCACCTGCACACCCACGACGCGGCCCTGCTCTACCACGGCGACTTCGACTGGGGCGGTCTGCGCATCGCCTCCGCCCTGTTGCGCCGCGTCTCCTGGCACCCCTGGCGCTACACGGCCGCCGACTACCGCAGAGCGGTCGCCGCCACCCCACTGGCCTCGCCCCTGACCGGTACGCCGACCACCGCAGCGTGGGACCCGGACCTGCCCGCGGCCCTCACCGGATTGGGCGTGCGCATCGAGGAGGAGACGGTACTAGACGACCTGCTGGCCGACCTCGGCCAGCGAGCGGGGGTGGCTACGGCGCCGTAGCCGTCTCATCGCGTGTCCGGGACCGCGCAGGGCCCTCACCTGGGGTGGTGCGAACGCCTGCCCGTCGGAAGGCGATTCCGTTGCCGGAGGGTGCGAAGCGAACCACCCCATTGCTCAACCTGGACTGATGCAGCCGGACCTCCCCCGCCTCCCCGCACGGGAGAGCTCTTGGGACCGCCAGGGGACACGCAGGGGACGGAAGGACCCGGATGGATCAGGGAGGCCGGTGGATGTCGTCGCGTGCGGTGCGAATGAGGGCCTGGAGTCTTGGGCGGGCTCGCTGATCCGGCTTCGTGCCGCCGCTCCTCTCGGGAGCTCCTGTGGTGAAGTGAATGTTGGTGATGTATCTTAAGTGTGTACATCGTGGACTCTCGTTGGGGTGGTGAGCATGTCCGTTACCCAGATCGACCTTGACGACGAGGCGCTGGCCGAGGCGATGCGCCTGATGGGCGTGACGACGAAGAAGGAGACCGTCAACGCGGCTCTGCGGGATTATGTGGCCCGCATCAGGAGGCTTGAGGCCGCGGAGAAGCTGGTCGAGCGGGGCGAGCGCGGCGAGTTCGAGGAGGCCGCAGCCGCGTACGAGGCTGCCAAGCGCGCACGGCGGGCGGCGTTTGAGTGATCACGTATCTCCTCGACACCTCTGCGTTGTGGCACCTGTTCCGTACCCCTGGGGCACTGAATCCCTGGGAGGGACACGTCGCCGCCGGGGTGCTGCGCATCTGCGAGCCCACGCGCACCGAGTTTCTGTACTCGGCCACCAGCCCGTCTCATCGCGACGAGTTGGCAGGGGAGTTGGATGCTCTGTGTCAGCTCTCGCCGGTCCCGAAGAACGCCTGGCGCTGGGTCGACACCGCCCAGTACAAGCTCACGCAACGCGGGCAGCACCGGGCCGCGGGAGTCATCGACCTCCTGGTGTGCGCGACAGCGGTTCACCACGGTCACACGGTGCTCCACGTGGACAATGACTTCGCCACCGTGGCGGCGGTTCTCAAGGAAGTGCAGCAGCGCGACGTCCGCGCCTGACGACTTCACGGCCCAAGGGCCGCGCTCCAGGTAGAACTGACCTGCCCAGCGGCTTGGGCCCGCCATCCACCACACCGGCAGTCGGTCGCTGGGCCGACGCGCGATGTGCGCGGGTCTCGGCGAACAGGGCGGGGCCTCTTCCTATTTCTGGTGTCGGCGAAGACCGAACCCCAGGCGGTATGTCTCGGGTGCTTCGGCGGCCTACGCTTGAGGGAGAAGGGGCTCACGGAACCCAAGGTCGGCACGCTGAGTGAGTCGGTCGTGGAAGTGATGTACGCAGCCACGGCGAGGCCCTAGGGGCCGAGGTGTCGAGTCGACCAGGGTTTCGTCATCGCGCCCGGAGACGTCGGCGCTCCCACGGCCATGCGCGTGGCGGTGAACTTCGTGCGCGGTTCTGCGCCGCGAGCGCCGGGTACCTCGGCTGCCGATGGCCATCTAGCGGGATCGACAACCGGTCAGAGCGCCAGGGCAAGCATCCGGTCCATCAACGGACCCGACATCTGAAGGCCCGGAAGCAACCAGTCCTGGAACGGGGCGAGCACGGCAAGCACGAAGAGGGCGACGCCCACCGCCCAGCTGAGCCAGGGACCGCCCCGCCACAGCTTCTCCAGGAAGATCACCGCCGCCACTCCCGCCATCGCCGCCACGTTCATCACGCCGAGCGGGATCAGGACGATCATCAGCCCCCAGCAGCAGCCGACACAGTAGAGCCCGTGGTGCACGCCCACCCTCAGATCCTTCGCCCAGGGCCGGAACCGCGCGTATCGCAGCAGCTGGAACATCGGGCTGCGGCAGTGCCGCAGACAGACCCGCTTCAGCGGCCCGAACTGCTGCACTCCCGCGAGCAGGAATGCGCTCGCGCCGATCCAGCGCCCCGCCTCGGGGTGGCCGCCGACCAGGTGCCCCGCCGCCGCCAGGGCCCCGTACGCCAGCAGTCCGAACCCGGCCCAGGCCAGCAGGTAGCCGCCGACGAATTCGGTGAGGCGCAGCGCACGGACGCGGCCCGCGGTGCTGCGTCTGATCGCCTGTACCCAGGTGAGAGCCACGGGTGCCAGCGACGGCAGCATCATCGCCACCATCATGACCACCCACAGGAGCAGGAAGACCGGGAGTGCCAGGCCCACGGTGCCCGGCTCCATCCTCGTGTCGCGGGACTGCGCGGCCGTGAGCACCCACGCCAGAGCGGCGATCAGAATAAGGAGAGACCAGCCGAGGGCCAGATCACGCCTCGGCAGCAGGAGCCCCGGCCGGGTGGGCGCCGGCGGGGCGAACCGGAGATGCGGCATGACATGCCTCCCAAGGACGCCCGCCGCTTTCGTGGTCACGATGAGCACTCCGAAGACATCTTTAGGAGATCACAGAATCGCAGGCCTCAAAAGCGGAGGGTCGAGACCCGGGTGGCAGCCCCTGTGCCGGCGACCGGGCCCCCTCGATACGTCGACGACCGCGACGGATGACGACCCATGGCGATGTACGCATGCCGGGCCCCCGCGCCTCGGCGGGAGGTTTTGCTTCCGTGCCAGGCGAGGCGCATCCTGGAAGTGGCCCCGGTTCGTGCACCGGGAGAGGAACGGCGAGATGGCCGAGCAGATCACCAGCAGCCCGCCTTGGCGCGTGGTCGGCGACTGGTTCGACACATGCAAGTGCGCCATACCGTGCCCATGCACATTCGCCCAGCCCCCGTCCGAGGGTGACTGCGAGGGAGTGCTTGCCTGGCACATACGCGAGGGACGGTTCGGGGAAGTCCGGCTCGACGGTCTGAATGTCCTCATGCTCGCGTCCTTCACCGGCAACGTGTGGGCCGGCGAGCATTCGGACCCGTGCGCCGCCGTCTTCGTCGACGAGCGCGCCGACGACCAGCAGCGTGCCGCACTCGGCGCGATCTTCGGCGGTGAGGCCGGTGGCTGGCCGCAGCAGTTCGTCGAGGTCTTCGGACCCGAGATGCGCGGCATGGACATCGCTCCGATCACCGTCGAGGTCGACGAGGACCTGGGGGCGTGGCGCGCCGAGATCCCCGGCCGGGTGACCGCCGGTGCCGAGGCCCTCGCCGGTCCCACCACGGCCGAGGGCGCACGGGTCCAGGTCCACAACGCCCCCGGTGCCGAGGTCGGCCCAGGACAGATTGCCACCTGGGGCCGGTCCACCACCGACCAGGCCGATGCTTTCGGCTTCAGATGGAGCCGCAGGGGCAAGTCCAGCAAGTACTTCCCCTTCGACTGGAGCGGCCCCGACTGACGTGCGACGGCCGGCGCCCAGTGCGGTCGGTCATCCGCTGCGTGAAAGTTCGAGACCTCAACCGCCCTGTCGCTCAACCTGCGTTGATGCAGTCAGGCGTCCCCGAGCTGCTCCCAGGGGGAGGGCTCTCGGGGGACCGCCAGGGGACGCGCAGGGGACGGAAGGACCCGCAAGGATCAGGAAGGCCGACGCGGAGCCAGAACGGGAAAGGTTATCTGACCTGCGATTATAGGGAGATCGAGGCGAGAGTGGGACCAGATCGGAAGATCCGAAAAGGACTCATAATCCGTCGGCCGTGGGTTCGAGTCCCACCCGCCCCACCCCAGCAGAAACGTCATGACCTGCGCACACGCCGTTGTGACGCTAGTCGGGGTCAGGGCATTCGCTGCACGAACGCCGCACCGACCCGCCGCAGGCTCCTTCGTATGGCTTACGTCAGGACCAACGACGCCTGAGCGGCGACCCCTCCTGCACCGTGATGTGGCGCACTGGTGGTTGGATCATGACGTGCGCGGACTGATACCCGTTCAGGTGGCCCGGCACCGTGCCGCGTCGCGTCCTGCCCGGCCGCCAGGCGCCCCGGAAGCCGGCGTGGCCGGTGCTGGAGATCCCGCCGAAGAGGAACCAGCAGTCCTCGGTCGCCCCAACGGCCACGGCCCCTGAGGCCCGTACCAGGCTGCCGACAGGCCGATCTCGACAACATCACGTGGTTGCAGTGACGCATGCCGACCGCAGCCGCAGCCGCAGCCGCAGTCGCAGCCGCAGCCGTGCCCAGCCGTGGTCCGACACGCTCCCAGGCTCCGGCGGCCGTGCCGGCGTCAACGGTGTGAAGCCGCGCGTGGCGTCGCCGGTCAGGGCGCAGGCTGTGCTGCTCCCAGCTTGTCCAGCCGGGAACTCTGCTCGGCCGAGCTCCTCGCCATGGCTGCGGCCAGTTCCGTTGCCTCGTCGGCCTGGCCATGGGTCTGCTCGTCGGCGCAGAGCAACCGGGACTGCGTGAAGCCGGCGCGCAGCGCGTCGGTGAGAATCCGGTCGAACGCCTGGCCCTTCGTGGCTGCCGCCTTTTCGAGGGTGCCGAGGCTCACCATGCCCGGCATGTCGTGCCCCTCGTGGGGGTGGGTATCGGGGACGCCCGAGAGACGCAGGACCGCGCGCAGTCGGCGGAGGTCTCCACGCAGTGTCGATCCGGTCTTCGCCGCCAGCTCGGCCAGGCTCGGGTCCGCCGTGCGGGCGGGAGCCAGATCGGTCAGGCGCTGCGCACGCTCGGCCATGGGGATCATCAACAGGATCCAGGCGGTGTCGGTGGCGTTGAAGGCCGATCGCGGCGACGCGTCGGCTGCCGGCTGCGCGGTGCAGCCGACAGCCAGCAGCGCCACGGCCACGCCGCATACCGACCACAGGGTCAGAACGTGCCGGCGGAGCTGCACTTTGCCTTCTGGTTGATGCAGTCCCTCACGCGGTGCCCGAGTGCGGCGTTGTCCCAGGCGTTGAAGAAATCACCGTGGATGGACGATGCCATGCCTGAGGCCAGCTTGAAGCCTTCGGCGCTGCCGCTGGTCGGGTAGCTGGTGACGAAGGAGAGGTTGGGGATGGCGACGGGGTAGGCGCCACTGCATTTGCCGTCGTAGGTGAACGCCACGTGGGACTTGTGGTCGGGACTGTCGAGATGCTTGCCGTCCCAGCAGTCGGGGAAGACGAGCTGGTGGGTGAGGTGGGCCTTCGGGGCGCAGACCGGCCAGTTGCCGTCGGCGCTGCGGCCGATCTCGCCGCCCTCGCCGGCGCACCAGAACTGGCCGGGCGATCCCGCCGGAGTGGGTGTCTGTGTCTTGGCGCTCCCGGCAATCATGCGGAATCCCTGCGGGAAGGGCACGGTCACGGACGGGTCGGGGAGCCGGGAACCGTAGTAGACGATCATGCCCTCGGGTTCCACGGCCGTGTTGCGCTCGTAGAGGGTGGGGATCCAGTACGCCGAGAGATCCTTGGCAGGGGTGCAACTGGTCGGCGTGTTGGCCAGCAGCGACTGGGTCGTGGAGAACGCGTCGGTGCTCTTGTTGCCGAAGAAGCTGTGCATGTGGGACGCGCCGGGAAGGCCCGGCAGGACGATGGGGTCGTCCGGCTTGGAGTGACTGTAGGTGCAGGTTGCGTTGAACTCCGGAACCCGGACCACACCGGCGGGCACCGCGGCCGGCGTCATCGCACGGAACTCCGTCAGCTGAGCGTTCCACTTGGCCTGGTCGATGGGGACCCATCCAGCTGCTGCGTCATCCCCCGAGCCGACGAAGGAGAACCAGTTGATGTTGACGAAGTCGTTGGGCGTCGTGCTGCGCAGCACGGCGAACACCGTTTGTGAACCGGCGGGGTGGGTGGTGACTTCGGTGGCCTGGGTCGCCCAGTTCTGCCAACCGCCCGTCTGGGAGACCGGTATGACGGCGAGCAGCGGTCCGGTCAGGCCGGCCGTGCGCAACTCCACCGTGCCTGAGCCGACGGCGGAAGCGATCCGGGCCGACACCGTCAGCCGGCCGCTCGCGCCGAGGTCGACGTTGTCGAACCGCATCCAGTCGCCGTCGGCGAGGAACGCGGCGTTCTGACCGCCTCCGGTGTCCGCGGTTCCCTCCCACGTGACACCCGACTGGGCGGTGCTGGACTCGGCCTGGACGGTGACCGTCGCGGCCTGCGCCTGCTGGGCCGAGACGGTCAAGCTCAGGGCAGCGGCCAGCACGACCACCAGAGCGTTCACCAACAGTGTGTACAGAGGGACGCGATATCTGCGCATTTGACTCCCTTTCGGACGTATGGGGTGAGGGGCCGGCTTCTTGTTGGAGCGCAGCGATGGGAGAGCAGGAGCCGGACAGTTGCGGGGTCGCTCGGCAGCGGCGGAGCCTGTATCGGATCGCCGCCGGTGCCGTACACCTGGGACTCTCACAGCGAGTAGCCGCGAAGGGGGGCGCGCTGCGTCCCGTACATGCGCACATGGCGGCCGGTGCCGGAAACGGCCAGGTTCTGGGTGCCCGTGCCCGTGCCCGTGCCCGTGCCCGCGGCCGTCCGGCGGACGACGGTCCACCTCACCGCGTCGCTCGATACCTCCATGGCGCTACGAGCGCTGGAGTTTCCCTCGGTACTCGAGGAGGTGGCGGGCTTTCCCTGAGGGAGCGGCACCTCCGCTGCCTGTGCGGAAGGGGCAGGGAGGGCGATGAA
Source organism: Streptomyces sp. NPDC043867 (assembly GCF_056435845.1). NCBI lineage: Bacteria > Bacillati > Actinomycetota > Actinomycetes > Kitasatosporales > Streptomycetaceae > Streptomyces > Streptomyces sp. NPDC043867. The sequence goes on from NZ_JBWKDS010000026.1 coordinate 120,739, forward strand.
AGCGAGCGGTGCGGCCGCGAGGGCCAAAAATAAGCTGAGGCGACGCAGCGGCGCTTGCATGGGCGACTCCTCCAGTGGGGGAGGTCAGGGAGCGCTCCCTGAAAGGGAGAATGGAGCGACTCATGAAGGCTGTCAAGGGATCCTTCACCTCGAAAAAGCAGCGACGTAACACCTACGACGCGTGGAGGGAGCGGTCTCTCATGGTCTACGCGGCGCGTCGACGGCCACGGGGGTCGCGCTGAGGGAGACGCCTTTCCGGGCACGCTCATGTCGCCCCGGCCTGCGGATACGCTGCTCGCATCGCCATGACGCAGAGCCGGAGGTCGCCCCGATGAGAAAACCCGCCCCGCGCACGAACCCGGGCGGCGGCACAGGGGACGGACAGGTATGAAACGCCCCACTCTCGATGTGGTGGCCGCCCGAGCGGGCGTGTCCAAATCGAGCGTCTCCCGGGTCATCAACGGTGAGACGACGGTCGCCCCGCAGATCCGAGACGTCGTCATGCGCGCCGTGAACGAATTGGGCTACGTGCCCAACGGCGCGGCACGCAATCTCGTCACCCGCCGCACGGACACCCTCGCCGTGGTGGTGTCCGACCCGCCTCAAGGAGTCGTCTCCGACGACCCCCTCTTCTCCGCCGTGGTCCGCGCCATCAGCAGAGAGCTCGAGACGGCCGGCAAACGGCTCGTGCTCATGCTCGCGGAATCGGACCGGAGCCGGACCAGAGTCGTGCAGTACATCGCCGGCGGGCATGTGGACGGCGTGCTCCTGGTCGCCTTGCACGGTACGGATCCGCTGCCGGCCGCACTGGCCCGGCAGGGCCTGCCTGTCGTGTCCTTCAACCGCACCTCCGCACAGGACGTCCCGTACGTCGCGCTGGACAACGCCGGCGGAGCGGCGCTGGCCGTGCGTCATCTCCTGGAGCGCGGTCGGCGCCGGATCGCCACCATCACCGGGCCGCTCGAACTGTACGAAGCGCGTGAGCGTCTTGATGGCTACCGTCAGACGCTGCGTGACACCGGCCGTCGCTCCATCGTGGCACTGGGCGACTTCACCAGAGCCTCCGGCGCCGAAGCCATGCGGCAGCTCCTGGAGGACGATCCCGACCTCGATGCGGTGTTCGCAGCCAACGATCTGATGGCGATCGGAGCTCTGCGCACCCTCCATCAAGCGGGCCGACGTGTCCCCGAAGACGTGGCGGTCGTCGGCTTCGACGACATAGAAGCCGCGTCCTACACCAGTCCCGCGCTCACCTCGGTGCGCAGCCCGATGGCCGACCAGGCGACCGCCGCCGTCCACCTGCTCCTCGGCCTGGTCGACGGCGGCCCCACCGGGCCGGTGATCATGCCGAATGAACTCGTCGTGCGCGAGTCGACCTGATCTCCCGTCAGCACGCCTCACCCCGCGAGCGGAGCGCCGGCGCCGCCGGCACTCCGCTCGCGCCGGGGCTACTCATCCGCCGCTCAACCGGTCCCTCCGCCGGTGGCCCACGCCGCCGGCTCACACGCTGTCGCCGCGTGTCGCCCTGCACACCCGGGACATGCCGCTGCGGGGGGCTCGGCCGGGGCGGGCCGTGCTTGCCGGCGGGCGGCGAGCGTACAGGCGGTGGCTACGAGCGCGGTCACCGTGAGGACGGTAAGCATCAGCGTGGTGTGGGATCCGGCGCTGTCGGCGGCCCGGGCGAAGGGGTTGGGCAGGCCGAGGCGGTCGGCCAGCCAGCCGACGGCCGCCGTGCCGGTGAGCCCCGCCCCGGCCAGCCGCAGCGCGGGCTGCACCCGCAGGCGCGCTTCAGGACGAGCCGCACGGCAGGTTCGACCGCGAGGTCGCGTTCGCCTGGAAGAAGTCCAGGACCGTCGCCGCCTGCTGGTCGGCGTCCAGCGTGTTCAGGAACGCGTTGGCGGCGCCGGCCACGGCCGCGACGCCGGCGGCCTTCTTGCCGACCGGGTAGTGGACGCCGGCCTTCTTCGCGTAGCCCGTGGTCGTGGGGGGGGTGGGCGCCACGAAAACACCACCAAAAAAGGAGAAACCGGCGGGGGGACGGGGCACCCCCCCCCCAGGTCCGGGGATCCATGCCCGAAATGTTTTTTTTTTTTTGGGTGAAATGCCT
>NZ_JBWKDS010000027.1:0-119013 GCF_056435845.1 Streptomyces sp. NPDC043867
TCTTTCGGCGAACCCCCGTTCTGGAGACGACCTCTGTGCTAGCCGACCATGATCGTTCTCAGCGCCAACGGCTGTACCGATGTTCCCCAAGGCCGCAGTACGCCGGTCTCGGCCTCATCGGGACCGCGAATCCGGCCATCGGTGCCGCCCAGGCCGCCGCGACCGGACTGATCGGCACGATGCCCGAGGGCGGCGCAGAGGCCATCGCCTCCCGCGGCGAGGTCTCCGCGGAGGACGAGATGCTGGACCGCGCCGCGATGGAGTCGGGCACGGACTGACCGACGCGATGCCGAGGACGGCCCCGACGGGGGACGCCTCAGGCGCGAGCCGGCCGGACGCCTCGGGCGCCGGGCCGGCTCGCGCCTGTCCGGCCGGATGCCCGGGAGGAACAGCCGCGTACGGGCGGGCTCCTGCCGATCGCGGGCCGGCTCGTCGAGGAGTGGCCGGGTCTCCCCGGGACGGAGCCGTACGGAAGGGAACCCGTTGCCGGGTCGTCCGCACGAAGCCGATCAAGGCGGAAGTCGTCGAGTGAAAAGGGCGCACGCGGGCACCGGGATGGGAGACTGCTGCTGCCGGGTTGCTTCCGGTCGCCCTCAACGCGGCGGGGCTCGCCCGCCGCGCGTCCTCTCCGGCGAGAGGGATCCGGGGTGCTCGGACGACGGGAGACTCATCAGTGAGCGCATACGAGCCGAGCTCCGAGCCCGGACCGCAGGCTCCTCCCTCCCCGGACAGCCACGGCAAGGGCCGGGCCGTCGGGCTCGCCGGGGTACTGGCCGCCGCGGAGACCGCGGCACCCGTCGAATCCCTCGACGTCGTCGCCCGCATGCTCAAGGAGCGCATCAACGCGACGATGGTGTCCTTCCTCATCACGGACTTCACCGGCGGGTCGGTGGTGCGTCTCGGTGCCGCCGGAACCGTCGAGACCGATGAGCCCGCCCGGCGCATCGACCTGCCCGGCACGCTGTACGACGAAGTGATCCGCACCCAGCAGTCGACCACGGAGACCAAGGACGACGGACGCACGGTGCGGGTCGTCGCGCCGGTCACCAACCGGGGGGACGCCATAGGCCTCCTGGAACTCTTCCTCCCCACGGCGCCCGACACGGCGGCGATGCGGGAGATCGGCGAGACGGCGCACGCGCTCGCGTACATCGTCATCGCCAACCGCTCGTTCACCGACGTGTACCAGTGGGGCCGCCGCACCAGCCCACTGAGCCTGGCCGCCGAGATCCAGCACCGCCTGCTGCCCGACTCCCTGGCCTGCGAGGCCGCGCAGTTCACGGTCGCCGGGGCACTGGAGCCCGCCGACCTCGTCGGCGGCGACACGTTCGACTACGTCATCGACCGCGACACCGTGCAGCTGTCCGTCACCGACGCCATGGGGCACGACGTGGACGCCGCGCTGCTCGCCACGCTGGCCGTGGGGGCGCTGCGCCGGGCCCGGCGGGCGGGCGCCGGACTCGTCGAACAGGCCGGACAGGCCCACCGGGCGATGCTGGAGCACGGCAGGCAGAAGTACGTCACCGGCCAGCTGCTGCGCATAAGCCTGGTCGACGGCCGCGTCGAGTTCGTCAACGCGGGACACCCCTGGCCCCTGCGACTGCGCCACGGGAAGGTGGAGGAACTCAGCGTCGACATCGACATGCCGTTCGGTTTCCACTTCCCGCACAGCTACCGGCTCCAGCACCTGGATCTGCAGCCCGGCGACCGCCTGATCATGGTCACGGACGGCATGCTCGAACGCAGTGCGAGCGGCGTGGACCTGAACGGCCTGATAGAGCGCACCAGTGACCTGCATCCGAGGGAGGCCGCCCGCACGATGATCGCGCAGGTCATCGCCTCGAACGACGGGCACCTCCAGGACGATGCGACGATCATGTGCCTGGACTGGCACGGCGTCAGGCAGTCCGAGCGGCACGCCGACACCGGCGCCGACCTCACAGGCGCCTCCCCCTCGCCGACACCGCCCTTCTGACGAGCGGCTCACCCCGAACGCCCCTCGGTAGCGAAGAATCGCGACCCCGGTGCCCGGTGACGTCGACGGTAAGGTGGTTGATCGCCGGATCGGCTCCGCCGCGTCCGGCACAGGGTGTGGGGCGGGCCGGTCCCGCGACCGTCAGCCGTCCCGGGATCGACGACGCCCCCTCCGATCTTCGTGGCACAGGTGCCCGAGATGCACGACGTGCCCTGGGCCGTCTACCCGCTGCTCGCCGCAGGCCTGGTGCTCATGGTGTTCTTCCCCCGGATCCCCGGACGGTCCCGGCACCGCTCGTGTCGATCGTCATCCACACCGTCGTCACCGTGGCGGCCGGCATCGCCGTACCCGCCGTGGGGGACAAGGGCGACCTGCCGTCCTCGCTGCCGGTGCCGGGCCTTCCGGACGTTCCGTTCACGACGGACACCGTCACGGCCGTCGCTCCGTACGCGCTGGCGATGGCGCTGGTCGGCCTGATGGAGTCGCTGATGACGGCCAAGCTCGTCGACGACATCACCGACACGCACTCCAGCAAGACCCGTGAGTCCGTCGGACAGGGCGTCGCCAACATCGTCACCGGCTTCTTCGGCGGCATGGGCGGGTGCGCGATGATCGGCCAGACCATGATCAACGTGAAGGTGTCAGGTTGCCCGTACGCGCCTGTCCACCTTCCTCGCGGGTTCATTCCTGATGGTGCTGTGCATCGGTCTCGGCCCGGTCGTCTCCGACATCCCGATGGCCGCCCTGGTCGCCGTCATGGTGATGGTGTCCCTCGCGACCTTCGACTGGCACTCCATCGCCCCGAAGACCCTCAGGCGGATGCCCGCCGGAGAGATCACCGTCATGGTCGTCACCGTCGGCTGCGTGGTGGCCACGAGCAACCTCGCGATCGGCGTCGTCGTCGGCTCCGTCACCGCCATGGTGATCTTCGCGAAGCGCGTCGCCCACCTCGCCACCGTCACCTCGGTCACCGGACCGGACGGCGGCCAGGTCGTCTACTCCGTGACCGGCGAACTGTTCTTCGCTTCCTCCAACGACCTCGTCGGCCAGTTCGACTACGCCACGGACCCCGACAAGGTCGTCATCGACCTGTCCGCCGCCCACATCTGGGACGCCTCCTCCGTCGCCGCCCTGGACGCCGTAGAGACCAAGTACGCGCAGCGCGGCAAGACCGTCGAGATCGTCGGGCTGAACTCGCCGAGCGCGCGCATCCACGACCGGCTCAGCGGCGAACTGGCCGGCGGCAGCTGACCGGCCCGGAGGAGGAGGCCGTGGGTGTCCCGCTCCGGTCACGGCAGCAGGCGTTGTTCCTTGGCCACGGCCACCGCGCCGGCCCGCGTGTCGACGGAGAGCTTGCCGTAGATGCGTCCGAGGTGGGTCTTCACGGTCGCCTCGCTGATGAAGAGAACTTTCGCGATCTCCCGGTTGCCGAGTCCCCGCGCGAGCTGCGTCAGGATGTCCCGCTCGCGGGCGGTGAGCGTGGGCCGCGGGCTGCGCAGGTTGGCCATGACGCGGCCGGCGACGGGCGCCGAGAGCGCCGTACGGCCCTGGGCGGCGTCGTGGATCGCGGCGAAGAGCTCCTCCGGCCGTTCGGCCTTGAGCAGGTAGCCCGTCGCTCCGGCCTCGATGGCGCGGGTGATGTCGGCGTCCGTGTCGTACGTCGTGAGGACCAGGACGCGCGGGCCGTTCCCGGGAGCCGTGAGGCGGCGGGTCGTCTCCACGCCGTCGATCCCGGCACCGAGCTGGAGGTCCATCAGCACCACGTCCGGACGCAGCTTCGCACTCAGCGCGAGCGCCTCCTCTCCCGTGCCCGCCTCGCCGACGACCTCGATGTCGGGGGTGCTGTCGAGCAGGGCGAGCAGCCCGGCCCGTACGACGACATGGTCGTCGCACAGCAGGATGCGGACGGGGCGGGACGTGCCGGTCGCACCGGTCATCGGGAGGGCTCCAGCGGGATCGCGGCGGACAGGACGGCACCCTCTCCGGGCGCGGACTCGATGGTCAGGGTGCCGCCGAGCTGACGGGCACGGGCACGCATCGCGGGCACCCCGTGGCCGCGCACACCGGACGCGCGGCGGTCCGGACCCTCGGGGGCGAAACCGCGGCCGTCGTCGGCGACATCCAGGACGACCAGGTCGTCCAGCACCGTAAGGGTGAGCGTGGCCGTACGCGCGCCGGAGTGCTCCCGTACGTTCGCCAGCGCGCCCTGGGCGATCCGCAGCAGTGCGGAACGGACCCGCTCGGGAAGCCGTGGCCCGCGGTCGCCGCCGTCGATGTGCACCTGGACGGTGAGGTGCTCGCCCGACTCGCGTGCGGCCAGCGCGCGCAGCGCCTGGCCGAGGTCACCGCCGCGGGCCAGATCGGCCGGCGCCAGGTCGTGCACGAAGCGGCGGGCCTCGTCGAGACTGTGTTCGGTGACCGCTTCGGCGGTCCGCAGGTGCGTGCGCGCCCTGTCCGGGTCGGACTCCCAGACCCGGTCCGCTGCCTGGAGGAGCATCCGCTGGCTCGACAGCCCCTGGGCGAGCGTGTCGTGGATCTCCATCGACAGCCGCTGCCGCTCGGTGAGGGTGCCTTCGCGGCGCTCGGAGGCGGCCAGCTCGCGGCGGGTGCGGACCAGGTCGTCGATGAGCACGCGCTGCCGCACCGTCTGCCGTTCCATCTGGAGGAAGACGGCGGTGGCGATCGCGGCGACGGCGGGCGGCGCGAGCAGCAGGTTCGGGTCGAAGCCGCCGGCCAGCCGGAGCTGGGCCGCCACGACGAGGGCCGTCAGTACGACGACCAGCGCGAGTGCGGACCGCGACGGGAGGACGCGCAGCCCCGTGTAGAAAAGCGGCACCGCGCACCAGGCGAAGCTGGGCGCGAGCACGACCAGCGCCATCCACCCCACGACGACCCCGGCCAGCCGGACGAGCCGTAGCGGGGAGCGCTCCGCGTCCGCCCCGGTCGGCCGCGGTGTCCGGGCGAACGGCCGCCGGTGCCCGAGTGCGGCCCCCGGGAGCGGGATGGCGTACAGGACCGCCAGGAGAACGCTGAGCGCGACGATCCACGGGGTGCGGGCTTCCCCGGGATGGCGCAGCAGGAAGCGGGCGAGCGCACCGCCCAGCAGGAGGAAGAACGCCACGTGCATCACGGCCGCGAGCCGGCGCGTGTCCGCGGCGTACCTCTCGTCCGTGGACGCACCCATGCCGTCGACGCCGGCGGTGCCCGTGCTCGTGCCCGGTCCGTCGGTAGGACCGGCGTCCGCGCCGTACGCCTCGCCGGCGCCCGCCTCCCCGGCGTACGTCCGGTCCGTGCCCGTGTCCATGCCGTCCACCTCCCTCACCGCTCCCGCCTGCCCGAACGTTCCCATTGTCGCCAGCTCAGGCCATCCCCGGGTCATCCGATCGGTCGACCCCGGCGTCGGCCGGTCGGTACGCCGGGACCCGCCGAAACGCCGACGGTCATGGACCCCGGGCGGCACCAGGCTGGAGAGCGGAAGAAGCGAACCACCCTCACCACCAGGAGTCATGCCATGAAGAAGCTCTCCCGCCGCGCCCGCGTCGCCGCCGGCAGCGCCGTGATCGCCGCCGTCGCCGCCGGCACCCTCGGCACGGTGTCCGCGAACGCCTCGGCGCCCGCCTCCACCGGCGCGGCGCCCGCGACGGACGTGAGGAGCGGCGGCACCGTCTCGTCCAGCCATCTCACGGTGGACGCCGCGGCCGAGGCCGCGCAGGCCGCCCTCGACGCCGCCGAGCAGGAGAACCAGAAGGTCACCGTCGCGGTCGTCGACCGCAACGGCAACACCGTCGTCACCCTTCGCGGCGACGGCGCAGGGCCGCAGTCCTACGAGTCCGCGCAGCGCAAGGCGTACACGGCCGTCGCCTGGAACGCGCCCACCTCACAGCTCGCCGAGCGCCTGAAGCAGACGCCGAACCTGAAGGACATCCCCGGCACGCTGTTCCTGGCCGGCGGCGTACCGGTCGCCGTCAAGGGGGCCCCGGTCGCGGGCGTCGGTGTCGCGGGCGCGCCGTCCGGGGCCCTGGACGAGAAGTTCGCCGCGGCGGGAGTGGCGGCGCTGGCGCGCTGAGTCCGCCCGGGGGACTGCGTCGGCACGGGCCGCTGCGGGCCGTCGAAGACGGCGTGCGGTGGCCCCCGGATCGGAGCGGGTCGTGAATCAGTGCGAGCGGGGCGGGTAGGCGGCGTTCTGCACAGTTCACTACCGCGAGGGAGACGCCGTGACGCAGAAGAGCGAAGGCGAGCAGGTCAATCGGTTCTGCAAGGCGTGCGGTACCCCTGCCGAGAACGGGAGGCTGTGCGAGCGCTGCGGCGAGGTGCTGCACCTGCCCGATGACGCGGGCCTGGTCGAGGACCAAGGCGCCGTGGTGCGGCGGGACTTCGAGGGCCGCGGGGATCACTCGGGCTGAGAACCCGGCTACCACTCTGGCCTCCGGGCACGGGGAACGACTGCCGCACCCCCGTTTTCACGCCTCTTCGTTCGCGGTCCGCTGGACTACGAATTTGTGGGTACACGGGCCGCATGGCAACGAAGAACGATCACCCCATTCCCCTGCGGGCGATGCGCCAGCTGCGCCGGATCCGCATGTTCTATGCGGCGGGCGCCCTTCTGTGGGCGGTGTCGGCGGTCTGGCTCGGACGGGAGCATCCCGGGAGCCGGCAGATGTGGGTGTCCGTCCTCTTCGTCGCGGTCTTCGCCGGGCTGCTGTCCGTGACGTCCCTGTGGCTGTGGCGTCAGGGGACCCGGCGTGCGAGTGCGAACGGCCGCCATGCCGGCGCGCGCGGGATGGCCGCCGGCCGCCACGCGAGCGCCTGAGTCCGGCGCCGCCCGCTCGTCACCCGGCGCGTAATCGGGGCTCGGCGTGTCACACGGCGCGTAATCGGGGCTCGGCGTGTCACACGGTGCGTCCCACGCCCACCAGTTGCTCCTCACGGCTCCACGAGCCGCCCGCCACGCGTACGCGCCCCGGGGGAACCGCGGCGCGCACCCGCCCCGGCGGAACCGCGCGAATTCCGCCGGGGCGAGCACATCACCAGGACATCCCGCGCCGCTGACCGGCGCGGGTGCCGGTCAGCGGGTCGAGGTGACCCGGTGTTCCTTCAGAGCGGCGCAGTTGGAGCCGCTCACCTGGACGTAGACGTTGGCGATGTGGCCGCCCCAGTCGACGCAGTAGCCCTTGCCGTAGACGTAGGTCGGTCCGGCGTACGAGGTGTACTGCCCGTAGTCCTCGTCCCCCTGCTCGGTGGCGGGAATGTAGACCCAGGCCGACATCTCCTTGAGGGTGCCCGGGTTGTTGCGGATGGTGGCGACGCAGTTCTTGCCGTTCGAGGCGTTGTACGTGAGGTAGACCGTGCCGAGCGAGCCGATGGCCGCGGAGTTCACGGTGCGGTAGCTGCTCCCACAGATCTTCTGCGGTGTCGTGTTGGGTGCGGCGGAGGCCGGTGCAGCCAACGCGGTCGTGGCCCCCAGGGACAGAACCGCCAACGTGGCGGCGCCCAGAGCGGAACGGGTGAATCGCATATTTCCCCCTTGTAACCGAAGGAGTTGCTTGCTCCTGTCTGGTGTGACCTGCGAGACATCCGGATGGTTGTACCCTCTTCGCAAAACACCGGAAAACGATCACTCGCACCCGCGTGGCGGCCGGTTGGCGGCCCGCCGGGGATCCTGGCCCCTCTCCCGGGCCGGCCGGCCGTCCGCGCCGCGAGACCGGGCACGTCGGCTCCGGGCTGCCCGGCGGTCAGTATCGCCGCACACTGGAGAAGTGACCGGCCAGAGCGACCGCCCGATCGCCGACTACGCGGTGCTCTCCGACTGCCAGACCGCCGCGCTGGTCAGCCGTGACGGCTCCGTCGACTGGCTGTGCCTCCCCCACTTCGACTCCCGCTCCGTGCTGGGACGGCTCCTCGGCCCCGAGGCGGGGCACTGGTCGATCCGCCCCGCCGGCCCGTACACCGCACGCCGCGCATACCTGGACCGCACCCTCGTGCTGCGGACGGAGTTCCGCACCGCCGGAGGTCTGGTCACGGTCACGGACGCTCTGGCCTCCGGGCTGAACGAGCGCGGCCACGACCTCGGCCGCCGGGCCCCGCACCTGCTCCTGCGCGTGGTGGAGTGCGTCGAGGGCCAGGTGGAGGTCGACATCGAGTTCGCGCCGAGACCGGAGTACGGGGTGGTCCGCCCGCTGCTGAGCCCACAGGAGGGCGGACTGCACTGCCACGGCGGTCCCGACACCCTGGGGTTCTGCTCACCGGTGCCGCTGGAGATCACCGACATGGCGCGCGGCCGGTGCGTACTGCGTGCGGGGGAGACCGCGGCGTTCGCGCTGCACCAGGTGCCCGCCGGCAGCAGCCTTGAGCTCTCGACGCAGGAGGCGATTCGCGGGCACCTGCGCGACACCGTCCGCAGCTGGCGTTCCTGGTCGGAACTCCATCAGTCGTACGACGGACCCTGGGCGGAGCTTGTCCAGCTGAGCGGTCGCGTCCTGCAGGGGCTCACCTTCCAGCCGACCGGGGCGATCGTCGCGGCGCCGACCACCTCACTGCCGGAAACCGTAGGCGGGGTACGCAACTGGGACTACCGCTTCGCCTGGGTCCGGGACGCCTCGCTCACCCTGGACGCGCTGTGGGTCGCGGCCTGCCCCGACGAGGCCGAGGCCTTCTTCCAGTGGATGGCGCGGGCCGCCGCGACCGACCCCCACCACTGCGCCTCGATGCAGATCATGTTCGGCATCCGGGGCGAACGAGACCTCAGCGAACGTGAACTGCCGCATCTGCCCGGCTGGCGCGGCAGCCGTCCAGTGCGCGTCGGCAACGGTGCCTGGCAGCAGAGCCAGCTCGACGTGTACGGCGAACTCCTGGGCGCCGCCCACCGGCTCCGCCGGCACCTCGGCGGCCTCGACGTTCCGACCAAGGCGTTCCTCGCCGGCTGCGCCGATGCCGCGGCCGCCCGCTGGCAGTCACCCGACCAGGGCATCTGGGAAGTCCGCAGCGCTCCGCAGCACTTCGTGTACTCCAAGCTCATGTGCTGGGTCGCCGTCGACCGCGCGATCGAGCTGGCCGACGAACTCGACGCCACCGAGCGGATCCCCGACTGGTCCCGGACCCGTGACGAGATCCGCGCGGCGATCGAGGAGCACGGCTGGAGCGACGAGGCCGGCGCCTATGTGCAGGCCTTCGGCTCCGACCGCCTGGACGCGTCGCTGCTGATGATGCCGATCGTCGGGTTCGTCGCGGCGGACGCCCCGCGGATGCGGGCCACCATCGACGCCGTACGCGACAGGCTGACCGGCCCTGACGGCCTCGTCCACCGATATCTGGCCATGGACGACGGCCTGCCGGGCGACGAAGGCACCTTCCTGTTGTGCACCTTCTGGCTGGCCCAGGCGCTCGCGCTGGCCGGTGACACCGGAGCGGCCCGTGACCTCTTCGAACGCGCGGCAGGCTGCGTCAACGACGTGGGGCTCCTGGCCGAGGAGGTCGACCCGTCCGGCGGGGACCTCCTCGGCAACTTCCCGCAGGCCTTCAGTCACACAGGCCTGGTGAACGCCGCCTGGACCATCCACCAGGCCACCTCGCCCGGCGGCACGGCGGCGACGGGCGGCGCGGAACCACAGTCCTGAACCGGTTTCGTGCAGCTAGCGGCGAGTACGGACAACGAATTTGACTAAACCCATACTTAACGGGCTCATTGCCTCTGGACAACGTTGTCAACATCCGGGCAGAGTGTCCCTCCCGGAATGCGGATTCCGGCTCCACTCAGGGAAGGGCTGACGTGATGGTCGCGTACGGAGCACTCGACATCGGCGGTACGAAGATCGCCGGGGCGCTCGTGGACCCGCAGGGCCGGCTGTTGGCTCGCGCGCAACGGCCCACGCCGGCAGGCGAGTCGGCCGAGACCCTGATGGACGCGGTCACGACGGTGCTGGACGAGCTCGCCGGGCACCCGGCTTGGCGAGCTCTCACCTGCCTGGGCATGGCGAGCGCGGGCCCGGTCGACACGGCCGCCGGAACCGTGAGCCCCGTCAACATCCCCGGCTGGCGCGGCTTTCCACTGGTCGACAGAGTCCGCTCACACCCATGCGTGCCCGCTCGCACGACCCCGGTGCTGATCGGGGACGCCGTCGCCATGACCGCCGCAGAACACTGGCTGGGTGCTGCTCGCGGTGTGGACAACGCCCTGTGCATGGTGATCTCGACCGGCGTCGGTGGCGGGCTGGTCCTCGACGGGCGGCTGCATGCGGGGCGGTCGGGCAACGCCGGTCACATCGGCCACATCTCGGTCGACCTGAACGGACCCAAGTGCCCTTGCGGTTCCCGGGGTTGCGTGGAGCGGCTGGCCAGCGGCACGGCGATAGCGGCGCACGCCCTCGCGGCGGGCTGGACACCACCCGCCGGGGTCGCGCCGACCGCCGCGGCCGTCGCAGCGGCGGCCCGGGAGGGGGACGCCCTCGCGCAGGCGGCATACGATCAGGCGGCGCAGGCGCTGGCAGCGGGCATCGCCGCGACGGCCGCCCTGGTCGAACTCGACCTCGTGATCATCGGCGGGGGAGTGGCGCAGGCCGGCGACACACTGTTCGCACCGTTGCGTCGGTGGATGTCGGAGTACGCGGTCCTCGACTTCGCCCGGGACGTGCCGATCGTGCCCGCCGAACTGGCCCTGGACGCAGGCCTGATCGGCGCGGCGGCGGCGGCAGCCGGCACCACGGGCGCGCCGGGGACGGGCGCCGGGGGGACGGGCGGCCCGCAGGCCGGAAAAGCCCGCGCCCGCGGAAGCGAAGAGGCCGTCGGTCACGCCGGATACGGCACAGGGCCGACGACCTGACCGTTTCGGCGGGCTGAACTACGCCTGAGGAAGGGGCACATGGCGTGGCCCGCGCCCAGACCTGTGCTCGACAACCCCGCCGATCCGAGAAGGCCCGTGCCCCGGCCGGAACACATCCGATCAGTCCCCGATATCGTTCCCGGCAACTGAACTACAGCTAAACTTAACCGGTTTGGCTTCAACGGTTGCTCTCGTGGAGGTCTCCTTCTAGCCTCTCTCCCAGCCGCTACGAAGGCATTCCTCACCACCCCCCACCCCCGGTCACGGAAACAAGTGGTGGCCTTCGGCGACGGCTTGCCGTCCCGCTGTCCGGTGTGAGCCGCACACCGCATCCCCGGGCAGCGGGATTCCACCGGCCCGCACACTTCCTCACCGGGCTCGCCACAAGCCAGGAACGGGAATGAGCGTGTCCGTGCCCCGGTGGGCCGGACGGACGAGCCGGAAGAACGGCCCTGCACTGAACGGCCATGCCGCGCGGGACGAACACGTCCTGGACGCGGCCGGCACGAGCGACCACCTTGGGAGCAACAATGAGAAGAAGACTGGCCACCGCGGCGGGAGCGCTGCTGGCCATCGCGGCCTCGCTACTGGCCGTCCCGTCCACCGCGCACGCGCAAGCACAGGCGGAACAGGGATTCCACGTCAGCGACGGCCGCCTGCTGGACGCGAACGGCAAGGACTTCGTCCTGCGCGGCGTGAACCACGCCCACGCCTGGTACCCCACCAGGACCCCGCAGGCGCTGAAGGACATCAAGGCGCTGGGTGCCAACTCGGTGCGGGTGGTCCTCGCCACGGGAGACCGCTGGACCAAGAACGACGCAGCCGACGTCGCCGCGGTCGTCACCCAGTGCAAACAGAGCCGCCTGGTCTGCGTTCTCGAGGCGCACGACACCACGGGATACGGGGAGCAGGCCGGCGCGGTGTCGCTGTCCCGCGCCGTGGACTACTGGCTGAGCATTCAGGACGCACTGAAGGGCCAGGAGAAGTACGTCATCCTCAACCTGGGAAACGAGCCCCACGGCAATTCCGGCTACACCGCATGGACTTCGGACACGCAGAACGCCATCAAGCGTATGCGTGACGCCGGATTCGACCACACGCTCATGGCCGACGCACCCAACTGGGGCCAGGACTGGGCGTTCACCATGCGGGACAACGCCGCAAAGGTGTTCGCCGGAGATCCCGACCGCAACACGGTGTTCTCGATCCACATGTACGGCGTCTTCGACACCGCAACCGAGGTGAACGACTACCTGAACCGGTTTACGTCACAACACCTGCCCCTTGTCATCGGCGAGTTCGGCAATGCCCACTCGGACGGCGACCCCGACGAGGACGCCATCATGGCCGCTGCCCAGCAGCAGGGCGTGGGCTACCTCGGCTGGTCCTGGAGCGGCAACGGCGGCGGAGTCGAATACCTCGACCTGGCCACCGACTTCGACGCCTCCCGGCTGACCGCCTGGGGCCGGCGTCTCTTCGAGGGCGCCAACGGCATCAAGCAGACCTCGCGGGAGGCCAGCGTCTTCGCCACCGGTCCCGCGGACGGCGGCTGCGCCGTCAGCTACCGGCTCAGCGACTGGGGCAACTCGTTCAACGCGGACGTGACCATACGCAACACCGGCACCACGGCGGTCAAGGGCTGGCGCCTCGACTTCGCCTTCCCCGGGCAGCAGAAGGTCAACTCCGCCTGGAACGCCCGCACGACCCAGGACGGCAGTCAGGTGCGCGCCACCAACGAGTCCTGGACGGAGACGATCCCCGCCGACGGCTCAGTGACCTTCGGCTTCAACGGCTCCTCCGCCGGGACCAACGGAGTCCCCGCCTCCTTCACCCTCAACGGCACCGGCTGCGCGAAGAGTTGACGGACGTGCACGTGCGCAGGGCCGCATCCCCCGTGGACGCGGCCCTGCATACGTTGCTCATGTCGTCATGGATCTGCGTGGGTCCCCGCGGGCGCGGTGCCGCGTGCGTCCCCCGAAGGCACCGCGGCGGCCGGCTGCCCCTGCGTGCGCCCCCGGCTACGAGCTGGCCTCCGGTGCCCGGGCGGTGGACCCCCGTGGCGTCAGCGTGGGAGTCGGCGCCTGATGCGCACCGCTGTGCGTCCCGTTGATGACATCGAACAGGACCCGCGTCACCTCGGCGCCGAAGTGGTGCACGTCGTGGCTCATCGCCGACAGCGTCGGATGGGTGATCCGGCACAGCTGGGAGTCGTCCCAGGCGATCAGCGACAGGTCGTCGGGAACCGAGAACCCCATCTCGGCCGCGACGCCCGCGCCCGCGACGGCCATGATGTCGTTGTCGTAGACGATGGCGGTGGGCCGGTCGGCGGTGAGCAGCAGCGAGCGGGTGGCGCGGGCGCCCTCCTTCTCGTCGAAGCCCGTCGCGATCTGGCGGGCCGCCTCCAGCCCGAGTTCACGGGTCGTGGACGCGAACGCGCGTGCCCGGATGGCGCTGTGGCCGAGGTCGGCAGGACCGCCGA
This sequence comes from Streptomyces sp. NPDC043867, assembly GCF_056435845.1. Taxonomy (NCBI): domain Bacteria; kingdom Bacillati; phylum Actinomycetota; class Actinomycetes; order Kitasatosporales; family Streptomycetaceae; genus Streptomyces; species Streptomyces sp. NPDC043867. Next base: position 13,270 of record NZ_JBWKDS010000027.1, read on the forward strand.
CCCGGGCGATCCTGCGATGGCCGAGAGCCGCCAGATAGCGGACGGCTTCGGCGACCGCCGAGGCGTCGTCGGTCCATACCGCCGGGAAGGGCCCGGTCAGGGAGGGATGGCCGACCGCGACGGCGGGCAGACCGGTGCCCTGCAGCGACGGCAGCCTGGGATCGTTCTCACGGAAGTCCACCAGGATCGCCCCGGCGATCATCCGGCCGCCCCACCAGGCCTTGTAGAGAGCGATCTCCTCGTCGAGGTCCCGCACCAGGCGCAGCAGCAGCGAGCAGGACCGCTCCGCGAGGACGCTCTCGATGCCGGAGATGAACTCCATGTAGAACGGTTCGAGGCCGAGCAGCCGCGCCGGCCGGCACAGGGCCAGTCCGACGATGTCCACCCGCTGGTTGGACAGGCTGCGCGCGGTGGCGCTGGGGGCCCAGCCCAGTTCTCTCGCCGCCTCGAAGATCCGTTCGCGGGTGGCCGCCGAGACGCCCGGCTTGTGGTTGAACGCGAGCGACACCGCACCCTTGGACACTCCCGCCCGGGCGGCGACGTCCTTGATCGTGACCCGCTCCGCCGAGCCGCTCACGTGGCGTCCACGCAGTACAGGGCGGCCCTGACGTCCTGCTCGCCGACTGGGCCGCATTCGGTGACCCGGATGCGTGTGCGCTCGCCGGGCAACAGGGTCTGCGGGCCGCGGTCACAGACGGCGGCCGGGCCGAGCCGGTCGGGCTGGAGCAGCAGGTCTCGGACGAGGGTACGGGCGGTCACCACGACATCGACTCTATCCTCCCGCCCCTCCACCGGCTCGACACCGACGTCGTAGGCCGGCCGGGGGCAGGCGAAGTCCTTGTCCGCGACGGGGAAATGGAGCGCGCGGAGCCCATCGGCGTCGGCGACCAGGAACTCCTTGGCGGACCGCTCGGCGGGCGCGACCTCCCGCGGCACCGGGAGCCGGACGACCGAACGGGGTGCGGCCGCCACGTCGAGGACGCTCTCGCGGAGCAGTGTCCCGTCCGCCGCGCACCGCCGCAGTGTCACCGCCGTCCGCCAGGGGGCGGCGGACTGGTTGACCGCGGCGAGGACGAGACCGTCCGCGTCCGGCTGCACGGTCAGGAGGCGGTCGGCGTAGACACGGCGCAGCTCGTGGTACAGCGGTTTCAGGCGGCCGTCACCGTCGATCGCGGCCCATGAGGTGACGGGCCAGCAGTCGTTCAGCTGCCAGACGACCGTGCCGGCGCAGACGGGCCAGTGCGAGCGCCAGTGCTCGATCCCCGCCGCGACGGCCCGGGCCTGGACGAGCTGGGTCAGGTAGTGCCAGCGGTCGAAGTCGCCCTCGGGCAGCGGGAAGTGGCGTGCCACCCCCCGGTCGAGCTTGCCGTTGCCGTCCTCGGCCTTCTGGTGGTGGAGCATGCCGGGGGAGTCGGGGGCGAGCCGCTCGCCGGGCAGGGCGCGGCGCAGGGTGGCCTGCGCGGGCGGCGCCTGCCAGCCGAACTCCGCGACGAACCGGGGCACGCTCGCGCGGTACTCGGCGTAGTCCTGGCGGTTCCACACCTCCCAGGAGTGATGGGTGCCGTGCGCCGGGTCGTTGGGATGGTGGTCCCAGGATCCGGACCAGGGGCTGCCCGCGGTGTAGGGGCGGGTCGGGTCGAGTTCGGCGACGATCCGGGGGAGCAGCCCCAGGTAGTAGCCCTCACCCCAGGAGTCGCCGGCGAGCGCGCCCTCCCAGTCCCAGTCGCGAAAGCCCCACAGGTTCTCGTTGTTGCCGTTCCACAGCACTAGGGAGGCGTGCGACATGAGCCGGACAACGTTGTCACGGGCCTCCGCCTCGACCTCGCCGCGCAGCGGCTGTTCCTCGGGGTAGGCGGAGCAGGCGAAGAGGAAGTCCTGCCAGACCATCAGGCCGAGTTCGTCGCAGACGTCGTAGAAGGCGTCGTCCTCGTAGATGCCGCCGCCCCACACCCGCACCAGGTCGACGTTGGCCTGGGCGGCCTGGGTGAGCCGGGTCCGGTAGCGCTCGGGGGTGACCCGGGAGGGGAAGGCGTCGTCGGGGATCCAGTTGACGCCGCGGGCGAAGATCCGTACGCCGTTGACGACCAGGGTGAAGCCGGTGCCGTGTTCGTCGGCCGAGCGGTCGAGCTCGACCGTCCGGAAGCCGATCCGCCGTTCCCAGGCGTCGAGGGGGCGCCCTTCGTCGTCACTGAGTGCGATGTGGAGGTCGTACAGGGGCTGTTCGCCGTAGCCGCGGGGCCACCACAGGCGCGGGCCGGACACCTCCAGCCGCAGCGTCACCTCGTCACCGGTGAGGACGGCCTCGGCATGGGCGCCGGCCATCCGGGCCTCGACGCGCAGCGCGCGCCCCTGCCCCCGCTCGGTCCGCTCCACACCGAGGTGCACGTCGACCCGGCCGCGGTCCTGGTCGACGGTGACCACGGGGCGTACGTCGTCGATGCGGGCGGTGGACCAGTGTTCCAGCCGGACCGGCCGCCAGAGACCCGCCGTCACCAGCGTCGGCCCCCAGTCCCAGCCGAAGTTGCAGGCCATCTTGCGTATGTACTGCGACGGTTCCGGATAGACGTTGGGCCGCTCTCCGGTGACGGCCCGCACGGCCGCGGCCTCGTCGTAGGCGGAGGCGAAGCGGACCTCCAGTTCCCCGGTGCGGCCCGTGACGTCGAACCGGTAGCGCCGGTGCATGTTGCGGGCCGTCCCGAGCGGCCGGCCGTCCAGGGTGATGTCCGCGGCGGTGTCCAGGCCGTCGAAGACCAGATCGGTCCGCTCGTGCCCGGCGGCGTGCGCGAGGGGGCGCGTGTACGTCCAGGCGCGGCGCCCCACCCAGGCGAGGTCGGTCTCGTTGTGGCCGATGAAGGGGTCGGGGATGGCCCCGGCGGTCAGCAGGTCGGTGTGGACGCAGCCGGGCACCGCGGCCTCCAGCAGTTCCCCGCCATGGCGCAGGCTCCAGCCCTCGGTGAGCTGGGTGACGTCCTTCATGGTGCGGCTCCAATCGCCTGACTCAGGCTTGTGGATGGACAACGGCCGACAACCTAACCCCCTGATCAGATCCTGTCCATAAACCGGTCTAGTCCCTCTTGTTGCTCGTAGGTTCTGGTCTGACCCCTGCGGTGTCCGGGAGTTGAGTGCCGCCTGGTAACGATTAAGCATCGTGCTGGAAATCTGAGCTTTACCGGTTAACCCGCGGCTGACATAGTGCCGACATCCCACCCGCAGAGCTGAGCCGCACACTTGAAGGAGCTGGGCACATGGGGAACAAGAAGACGCTCACGGGAGCACTTCTGGCCGTCACGGTCCTGACCGTCGCGGGATGCAGCGGCCAGGGCGCGGCCTCCGGTGAGACGGCGAAGGCGCCCGCCGACCCCGCCGACGCATCGGGCACCATCAAGGTCCTCACACACCGGACCGACCTCGTCCAGAACGGGACGATGGACAAGTACGCCGCCGAGTTCAACAAGACCTACCCCAAGGTGAAGGTGAAGTTCGAGGCCCTCACCGACTACGAGGGCGAGGTCAAGATCCGGATGAACACCGAGGACTACGGCGACGTCCTGATGATCCCGGCCGCCATCGCCAAGAACGACTACCCGAAGTTCTTCGCTCCGCTGGGCGGCGCCGCGGACCTGGGCGGCAAGTACCGCTTCAGCGACAAGACGGAGGTCGGCGGCAAGGTCTACGGCATCACCACCTTCGGCACCGCCAACGGCTTCCTCTACAACAAGGCCGTCTGGAAGAAGGCCGGCGTCACTGACTGGCCCACCACGCCGCGGGAGTTCTACGACGACCTGAAGGCGATCAAGTCCCGGACGGACGCGGTGCCGTACTACACGAACTTCAAGGACGGCTGGCCGCTGACCGCCTGGAGCAACAGCATCGGCTCGGTCACCTGCGACGCCAAGGCCAACGACAAGCTCGCCGGCGCCGTCTCCCCGTGGAAGCGGGGCGGCGAACTGCACACGATCGACTCGCTCCTCCACGACATCGTCAAGGGCGGCCTGTCCGAGAAGGACCCCAACACCACCAACTGGGAGGCGTCCAAGGGGATGATCGCCCAAGGCAAGGTCGCCAGCATGCAGTTGGGATCCTGGGCCATCACGCAGATGCGAGACGCCGCCCAAAAGGCCGGCGCCGACCCCGACGACATCGGCTTCATGCCCTTCCCGGCCCAGAAGGACGGCAAGTACTGCGCCGTGCTCGCCTCCGACTACCAGCAGGCGGTCAACATCCACTCCGACGACAAGACGGCGGCGCGGGCCTGGATCGACTGGTTCACGGAGAAGTCCGGCTTCTCGGCGAAGGAAGGCGCTGTCCCCGCACTGAAGTCCGCTGCCATGCCCAGCACACTGAAGGACTTCGTTGACAACGATGTCACCTTCCTGGAGCGCTCGGAGGCCGAGACCGGCGACGTGAACACCATCGACAACGCGGCGGAGATAGGCCTGAACAAGCCGGACTACCGCCGGAAGCTGGTCGACCTCGCTCGCGGTGCCCAGAAGGGCAACCTCGAGGACTTCTTCGCGGACCTCGACAAGCGCTGGAACGAGGCGGCCGAAGCCGCGGGCTCCTGACCGCCGGCCCCTGCCGCCAAGCAGCCACGGCCCCGCCCGGACAGGCGGACGGGGCCGACCGCCCGTCGCAGATCAGCGGACGACGAAAGGCCCGACATGACCGAGACGACCGACACGGCGCCCGCGAAGGTGCCCCGCACCGCCGCCCCACCCCGCAGGACGGCACGCCGCCCCGTGACTCCGGGCGGCGGCCTGCGAAGCGGCCCCCTGCTGCGCCGCCTCACTCCGTGGCTCTTCCTCGCGTTCCCCCTGATCCTGCTGGTCACGTTCACCTACGTGCCCGTGGGCAACATGATCTATTACAGCTTCACCGACTGGGACGGCGTCAGTCCCGACCGGAACGTCACGGGCCTCGACAACTACCGGCAGCTCTTCACCCGGCCCGAGCTGTTCCGGGTGTTCTTCGTCAGCTTCTACTACCTCGCCGCCTCCGCCGTGCAGATCGTGGTCGCCCTGTACTTCGCGACCGTCCTCAGTTTCGACCTGCGCTTCCGGAACCTCTTCAAGGGAATCCTGTTCTTCCCGTACCTCATCAACGGCGTGGCCATCGGGTTCGTCTTCCTCTACTTCTTCCAGGACGGCGGCACGCTGGACTCGGTGCTGTCCTGGTTCGGCACCGGATCCGACCACGCTTGGCTCGGTGACCCCGAGTCGGCGAACACCTCGCTCGCCGGGGTGTCCGTGTGGCGCTACACCGGGCTCAACTTCGTACTGTTCCTGGGCGCGATCCAGTCGATCCCCGCCGAGCAGTACGAAGCGGCGCAACTGGACGGAGCCACCCGGTGGCAGCAGTTCCGCCACCTCATCGCCCCGAGCATCCGGCCGGTGCTCAGTCTCAGCGTCATCCTGGCGATCTCCGGGTCCCTGTCGGTGTTCGAGATCCCCTACATCATGACCGGCGGCGCGACCGGCACCTCGACCTTCGTCATCCAGACGGTCAAGCTCGCCTTCCAGTTCAACAAGACGGGCCTGGCGTCGGCCGCCGCCGTCGTCCTGCTGCTGATCATCCTGCTGATCACCTGGATCCAGCGCCGCCTCGTGCCCGACGAGAAGGTGGACCTCGTATGACCACGTCCCTGCCCGCCCGCCGGCGCCGGATCGCACCGGCCCTGACCTACCTGTCGCTGATCGTCGCGTCGCTGGTCATCCTGGTGCCGCTCGTCGTCGTGTTCCTGACCTCGCTCAAGACCTCCAAGGAGGTCACCGACGGGGGCGCCATGACGCTGCCGGGCGACTGGCTCAACTTCGGCAACTACGCGACGGCGTTCACCGACGGCAAGATGCTGTCCGCCTTCGGGAACACCGCGTTCATCCTGCTCTTCTCCATCACCGGAACGGTCCTCATTGGGTCGATGACGGCGTACGCGGTCGACCGCTTCGCGTTCCGGGCGAAGAAGCCGGTCATGGCGCTGTTCCTGATCGCCACCCTGGTCCCCGGTGTCACCACCCAGGTCGCCACCTTCCAAGTGGTCAACAGCTTCGGCCTGTTCAACAGTCTCTGGGCGCCGGTCCTGCTGTACATGGGGACGGACATCGTCTCGATCTACATCTTCCTGCAGTTCATCCGGGGCATCCCGGTCTCCCTGGACGAGGCCGCCCGCCTCGACGGGGCCAACGCGTTCACCATCTACTGGAAGATCATCCTGCCGCTGCTGAAACCGGCGATCGCCACGGTCGTGATCATCAAGGGGATCACGGTCTACAACGACTTCTACATCCCCTTCCTCTACATGCCCTCGGAGGACCTCGGCACCATCTCGACCGCCCTGTTCCGCTTCAAGGGACCCTTCGGGGCGCACTGGGAGGACATCTCGGCCGGCACCATCCTGGTGATCGTCCCGACCCTGCTGGTGTTCCTCTTCCTCCAGCGCTACATCTACAACGGCTTCGCTCAGGGCGCGACCAAGTGACACCCGCCGGCTCCGCGGTCACCGCCCGCGGAGCCGGGCCCCCTCACGGCCTTCCGGACCACGAGGGTTGCGGCCCACCGGTCCGGCGGCCTCGGCTGGTCCGCGGGCCACGCCCGCGCGTGCGCGTCCTCCGTGTCACCGCAGGGTGAGCCGGGTCTCGGACTCGACGCGGGTCAGCTTTTCCGGGTTGCGGACGTAGTACAGGCTCGTGATGCGGTCGTCCTCGACACGGATCCCCATGATGCCGTCGAGCTCGCCGTCCAGGCGTACGACGAGTGCCGGGTTGCCGTTGACCACGGTGGGGTCACACGTGATCGTGCCCTTGGTCTTGCTGACGCCGCCGAGGTAGAAGCGGACCACCTTCTCGGCGCCGACGACCGGCCGCAGCGCGGCCCGCTTGATGCCACCGCCGTCGCTCACGAGGACGACCTCGGGGGCGAGCACGTCGAGGAGGTCCTGCGGGTTCCCGGTCTCGAGCGCGCGCCGGAACGACTCCAGGACCGCCCGGGCCTGACGCTGGGAGGTCATCTTGGAGGGGCGGCGGGCATCGACGTGCCGCCGGGCGCGGTGTGCGATCTGGCGCACGGCAGCCGGGGTCTTCCCGACGGCCTCGGCGATCTCGTCGTAGCCCACCTCGAAGACCTCGCGCAGCACGAACACCGCCCGCTCGGTCGGCGAGAGTCTCTCCAGGACGAGCATCATCGCCATGGAGACGCTCTCGGCGAGTTCGACGTCGTCGGCCACGTCCGGCGTGGTGAGCATCGGCTCGGGCAGCCACTGCCCGACGTACGCCTCCCTGCGACGCCGCATGGTGCGCAGCCGGTTGAGGGACTGCCGGGTCGTGATCCGCACCAGATAGGCCCGTTGGTCGCGCACCTGCTCCAGATCGACCCCGACCCAGCGCAGCCAGGTCTCCTGGAGGACGTCCTCCGCGTCGGCGGCCGACCCGAGCATCTCGTACGCGACGGTGAAGAGCAGGTTGCGGTGGGCGACGAACGCCTCGGTCGCCGGGTCGGTGGGACGGTTACTCATGTCTCGGCATCCTTCCGTCGCCTCGGCCTTCCTGCCGGAAGCCTCCGAGCGCGTCTGCAACTGGGACCTGTTCGCCAACAGCCGTTCGCCGTGCCCCGCCTGTCCGGCGCGGCCGAGGAGGAGACCGCCCGGCGTACGACTGCGACACGCAGGCCGATGATGATCCACCGTCTGAACGGCCGCTGAGGAACGCGTGCGTGCAGCGGCACCCCGTGAAAGGGGTGTCACCGCACGACCTGCGCTCCGGCTCCGCTCTCTCAGACCGAATCGACGCGTGCCTGCGCTTCCCTTTGCTGAGGGCCGGCCGGCAACCCGCCGCTCCTGGCTTCCAGCACCGCGTTTCGCGTCGTACCTCCCGAGACGCGGTGCAAGCCGTACGTACCGGGCTTGCCTGCCTCGTCGACGAGATACTTGACGACGCCCTTGCACACGTACTCCTTGATCTTCGCGCCAGGCCGGCCGGCGATGTGGAACGGCCGCGCGACGTCGTTCCGGTGAGCGAACTGGAAGATGCCCGTGCCTCGGCCCAGGCTGATGCACTGACCGGCGAACACCTGGTTGAGGGGAGCGGGCTGCTCACCGGCGAGCCGGGCCAGCACCGTGTCCGCGGCCCGTGCCCCCAGCGGGAGCGCGGCCTGGCAGCTCATCCGCAGCGGCAGGTCCGACGGCGCCGCCGAGTCCCCGGCCGCGACGATGCGCACGTCGTCCACGCTGGTCAGTGTCTCGTCCGTCAGCAGACGGCCCAGGGCGTCGGTGCTCAGCCCGCTGCGGACGGCCAGGTCCGGCACGCCGAATCCGGCGGTCCAGATGGTCACCGCGCTCGGCAGGGTGCGGCCGCCGCCGAGCTGCACGGCATCGCGAGTCACGGCTGTCACCTTCGTGCCGGCGCCGTCGAGCACCGTCACGCCGAGCCTGCCGAGGCGCCTGGCGACCGAGCGCCGTCCCCGCGGGTGCAGGTAGGGACCGAGCACGCCACCGCACACCAGGGTCACCCGGCGGCCCTGCTCCGCCAGCTCGGCTGCGGTCTCGATGCCGGTCGGACCGGCTCCGACCACGGTGACCGCGGCCGTCACCTGCGCCGCGTCGAGAACAGGCCGCAGTCGCTGCGCGTCCTCCAGGCCGGCGATGGGGTACGCGAACTCGGACGCTCCGGGGACGCCCGGGTCGGCACTGCCGCTGCCCACCGCGTAGACCAGGTAGTCGTAGCCGACCGCGCCGCCTGTCGCCAGCGTCACGCGGCGCTCCGAGGCGTCGATCCGCGTCACGGTGTCCACGAGCAGGCCGACGCCCCCGGCCAGGACCTCGCGGTAGCCGACGACCGCGCTGTCGGACCCGCCCACCAGCTGGTGCAGGCGAATCCGGTGGACGAAGGACGGTCGCGGGTTGATCAGCGTCACCGTGATGTCGTCCCGCTGCGTGAGGCGGTTGGCGGCGAGGACGCCGGCGTATCCGCCGCCGATCACGACGACTTCAGTCTTCTCAGCCATGGTGTCTCCTTCATTCCGAGTGCGTTCGGCCTTGAGACACCGCGCTCAGGGAGGCTGTGACAGTGTGTGAAGCAGATCACGTCGTACGTGGACCTGACGCCGCTGCGCGCCTTCCACCGATCGCCCGGCCGGCCCGGCGATCGCCGCTGCCTCGCGTCCCGGGTTCGACCGCGGCCGGCGCTTTCCGGCCGCCTCGGCTCGTCGCGGCCGGCCCCCCTTTTTGCCGACGATTTCCGGTACGGTCGGGCCGTTTCCGGCCACCCGGTGAGACGGTAGGCGAAACGATTTATCCGAGGTGGCAGGGGGCGTCCAGGCCATCATTCCAACAAAGAAAAGGATCACTCGTCCTCCGCCTCTGAACCCGGGGCTTGCCCCATCTAGCCGGAGTTATTGCTTTCCCGGGCCGACTCGCTCTCCCGCTGTGCTCCGGGTAGCGCCGAGACCTGCTTGGGTGGAGGGAAGTCACCCCCCCCGGTGGGCCCGCCCCGCTTTCCCCGCACCCCGACTGAGAAATTACAAAAGAATCCTTTCTGTAGGAAGCGGGTCCGCGATAAAAGAAACAATTCTGCACCCCGTTGAATCGACATCAGGGCATGCGAATGTTTATTCGATTCAGCCTCCGTGTTGCGAAATGAATATCTTTGGGGAATTTGACTCGCTCTGCGTGTCATGCCTTCCGTGGTGGTTTGATGAGTAATGTGCGGACGGCGCAATCAGGGCTTCCGGAACACCGTGAACGGTACGGGAGCCGCCGCTTTCGCACAGAAAATCGGTTTCGTATGAAGTTCAGATCTCCTGATGTCGCACGACGCCGCACCGTCTCCACCTGGCTCACGGCGGCTTTCACCACGGCTGTTTCCGCAGCAATGGTCGTCGTGGCACCGACCCAGGCGTTCGCCGCAATTCCCGTACCGCTGGGCACGGCGGCAAGTTTCGCGGTGCTGGCAGGTCAATCGGTCACCAACACCGGGCCCTCGGTGATCACCGGCGACGTCGGTGTGAGCCCCGGCACGGCGATCAGCGGGTTCCCACCGGGAATGGTGAACGGGGTCATGCACGCCGCGGACGCCGTCGCGCTCCAGGCCAAATCCGATCTGGTGGCGGCGTTCAACAACGCGGCGGGCCAGGCCACGAACGGGGCACTCCCGCCGGACGCCGGAGGGCTGACGCTGGTACCCGGCGTCTACACCGCCTCTTCCACCCTGGGCCTCACCGGCACCCTCACCCTCGACGCACAGGGCGACCCCAACGCTGTCTGGGTCTTCCAGGTCGGCTCGGGGCTGACGACGGCGTCCGGCAGCAACGTCTCCCTCATCAACGGCGCGCAGGCGTGCAACGTGTTCTGGGAGGTCGGCAGTTCGGCGACCCTCGGCACCGACTCGACGTTCATCGGCAACATCATGGCCCTGACCTCGATCAGTGCCAACACCAGAGCGAGCATCGACGGCCGGGCGCTGGCGCGTGAGGGGTCGGTCACCCTGGACACGAACAGGATCACCCGCGCCACGTGCGCCGGCGGCACCACCTCCGGCACGACCACCGGCACGACGACGGGGACGACCACCGGCGGTACCACGGGCGGCGTGCTCGGCGGTGTGCTCGGGGGTGTCCTGACCGGCGGTACGACGGGCGGTACGACGGGCGGCACTCCTACGGGCGGCGCGCTCGGTGGCGTGCTGGGCGGCGTGCTGGGCGGAGTCCTGACCGGCGGCACCACCGGCGGTACTCCGGGCGGTGGGACAACCACCGGCGGGACAGCCACCGGCGGGACCACCACCGGCGGCACAACGACCGGCGGCACCACGGGCGGCGGCAACGGCGGTGGCAACGGCGGCGGCCACACGGGTGGTGGACACGGTGGCGGTCACCCGGGCGGCGGTCACGGTGACGGTCACACCGGTGGCGGCCACGGTGACGGTCACACCGGTGGCGGCCACGGCGGCCACGGCGGCGGTGACTCGGGCGGCGGTCACGGAGGCAAGCCGGGTCACGGCGACGAGGGGTACGGCAACGAGGGGTACGGCAAGTCCGAGGAGCACGGCGGGTACGGCGAACGGCCCAAGGCTCCGGGCAAGCACGAGGGATAGCCGAGGGCGCGACGCACGCGCTGCCGGCTGAGCGGTGCGCGGCGGGGACTCTCTCCGGCCCGCCGCGCACCGCCCCAGTTCAGTTCACGGGGCGGACCGGAGTGAACGTACGGCGGACGAGAGGGACAGGGCGGCCAGTGCTGGGCGGAGTCGAAGCAGAGCACGAGCGGAAGAGTGAGCGGGCCGGTGGCTCGGAGCCGGCCGTCGGCGGCACGGCTGAAGGGGCAGGGCAACACGGAACAGGTGAGAGACGGGAGGCACCTGGTGCGCGCAGGCGGACGGTGAAGGGGATTCTCAACACCGGAGTGGCTCTCTGTCTGGCCATGGCCCTGGCACACGTCGTGCTGGTCTTCCTGCACGTGGCACCCCCGAACGTCGTCTCGCAGCGCTACAAGTCCCAGGTGGACGCCTGGATCTATCCGCTCTTCGAACAGAACTGGCGGCTCTTCGCGCCGGACCCGGACTCCGTCAACCGGACGGTGTCCGCGCGGACCGCGCACACCGCCCGCGACGGTTCGGTCCGAGTGAGTCCCTGGTTCGATCTGACCGCGGTGGACGAAGCGGCCATCGAGCACAATCCCTTTCCGAGCCACACCTCGCAGAACCTTCTGCGCCGGTCCTGGACGTCCTACGTGGAACTGCACGGAAGCGATGACATCTCGCGTTCGGCCCGGGCCGTGATGATGCGGCAGTACCTGCGCAACGTCGCCGCCGACCGAGTGGCCGAGCTGAGCGGCAAGCCGTTCGAGTCCATCCAGCTCCGGGTCGCCACGCTGCCCGTCGCTGCTCCCGGCACCCCGGACAGCGACCGCCGTGCCGCCTCCGCGCACGCCGAGACACGGCTTCTGCCCTGGTGGAAGGTAGCCCCCGATGGGAAATGACCCGATGCGTCACCAGACGGCTCCAGGACGGCACCCCTCGCTGTCCTCGCCCACCTCGCCGCCCGCGGAGGCCTCTTGGGGCAAGCCGTCCGGGCGTCACCTGCTCGCGATCGTGCAGGGTCGGCTCGGCGGCCCGGTCCGCCGCGCCTGGGCCCTGCTGACCGACCGCCCCGTCTCCCTGTACGCCGTGTCGGTGCTGCGCATCGGATACGGCTCGCTCTACCTGGTCTTCCTGTTGCGCGAGTTCTCGCACCGCGACGAGATCTGGGGGCCCGGTTCACCGTGGACGCCGGCTCTCGCGCGGCAGCTCTTCGACCAGACGGGCTGGGCCAGCGTGCTCACGCTGTCGGACAGCCGCCTCTACTTCGAACTCTGCTATGCCGCGGCCCTGGTCACCTGCGTCCTGTTCCTGCTGGGCTGGCGCACTCGTGCGGTGTCCGTACTCTTCGCCGTTGTCGTCGCGTCCTTCCACGCACGGGCGATCTACATGACGGACGGCGGCGACAACCTCGTTCTCCTGATGGCGGTCTACCTCACCCTCACCGCGTGCGGACGCATCTGGTCCCTGGACGCCAGACGAGCCCGTCGCAGGGCGGCGGGGAACTCGCGCGTCCGGTGGCCGGCCGGCGCCGTACCGGAACTGCGCGAGGCGCGCCGCACCTTCGTGACGGCCGTGCACAACTGCGGGCTCCTCGTTATCGCCGTCCAGGTCTGCTTCCTCTACGGCGCGGCGGGTCTGTACAAGGTGCAGGGCGGAACCTGGGGCGCCGGAACCGCACTGCACTACGTCCTGAACCTCGAACTCTTCCAGCCCTGGCCCGCGGTCTCCCACTGGGCGGACGGCCAGGCGGCGACCCTCGCGGTGGCCGGCTACCTGACCGTGCTTCTCCAGGTCGCGTTTCCCTTTGTGCTGTTCGGCAGGCTCAAGTACCCGGTACTGGCGATGCTGCTCGGCATGCACACCGGGATCGCGGTCCTCATGGGACTGCCGTTGTTCTCCGGGGCGATGATCATCGCGGACGCCGTGTTCCTGCCGGACCGGTTCTACATCGCGGTGGGCGGCCTGGCCGGGCGGGCCGGGCGGTGGTCGGGCGCGGCACGGGCCGTGTCGGCGGCGCGGCCGGGGACGGTCCCGAAGCAGACCGACCGCAGTCCCTCCGCGACCAGTGTCTCCTGATGCCTGTCGTTCGTGCGCCAGTACGCTCTGATCAAGCCCCGGCTGCCCGTACACCTCGCCGGGGTCCGGTCCGTATCGCTCCGGCTTTTCAGGCCGGGGAAGCGTCCCGGGCTGCCTCCACGGTGGGATAGAGCCGCAGAACCGTGTCGGCGCCGGTGATGCCGAACAGCCTTGCCAGGTTGTTGGGCGTGGCGGCGAGGCGCAGATCGGTGAGCTGGTGGAAACGCAGCAAGAGGTTGAGGAAGCTGGAGTCGCCGAACGTGACGCCGCTCAGATCGAGGATGACTGGGTGATGCCGCGTGCGGGCCGCCTCCAGCTCGTCGGCGACGGGAGCGATGCTCGACGCATCGAGGTCGCCGCGCGGCACGATGACGGGGGGCGCAGGGAGTGCGCTGTCGTGTGTCGCCATGCGCTGAGTATTACCGATGATCGGATCCGTATGGACTGGAGGGAGCACTTTGGTGAAGGCAGCGTGATGTACGCGTGCGGGTGCGCCGTGAAGGGGTACTCGAACGGCGCACTCCGGACAGGGGTGCGTACTGGGGAGGCCGCTGGAGCGGGATCGAGCGCCGCCGCAGCCGCGAGGTATGGAGATGGTGGAATTGCGCCTCAGTGAGATCTACAGCGGGCAACCGGGCTGTATAGCGACGGCCAGGCGGACGGTGACGGCGTTCCTGGCCCGGATCGGCACCGACACGGCCGTGCGCATCCCGGCCGACACGGTGGGGCGGGCGCAACTCGTGGTGAGCGAGCTGGTGACCAACGCGGTCCAGCACACCGGCGGCGAGTGCGGGCTGCAGCTCGAGCTGATCGCCGACGAGGTGGAGATCACCGTCTGGGACACGGACGCGTCGCCGACCGAGGTCACCGTGGCCAAGCCCGATCCACTGCGTGTGGGACAGCACGGCCTGGAGATCGTGAAGGCGCTGTGCGGCCGCCTCCGCGTCAGCCCGGTACCGCGAGGCAAGCAGGTCCAGGTCCGCATGGCGCTTCCGCTCGCGGCGTAGGACCTCCTCGGGGCGTCGGCCGCCCCGTTGTATGCACGGAACCGGATACCTCTGTTCACGTGTCCGCGGACCGTGGGCGTTGACCGCACTCGGCGGCGACCCGGGCCCACGGCGGATCTCCCCGGCGGCGCAGGCGCTGTCGCGCCGTCTCGAGGGTTTGTTCCAGGGAGTCATTTCCGTCCGGACAGGATCCCTGGCCTGGCAAGGTATCCACAACCTCCGGGCAGGGCTAGGCTGTTGGGCGAAGCCCCAGCCCCCGGCAGCGATGTCTTTGTTCCGCCCCGGGAGGCCCACCGTGTTCGTTCTGCTTGTCCTCGTGATCGCGGTGCTGTTCGGTCTCGGCTTCCTCAGCCCCATCTGGTGGGTGGCCGCAGCGCTGCTGGCCCTCGCCGCCACCCGCTACCGGCGTGATCATGGCTCCGGCTGGGGGCGACCGCACGGTGCCGACGCCGGTGAGTACCGCGAGTACGAGGCGCGCCGTGATCGGCAGCACCGCTGGGAGCGCCGCTACAACCGGCAGCACCAGGCGCGGTGGATCCGCGAGGAGCGGCAGGACCGGCAACACCACATCCGGCCCACGAGGCATCGCTGACATCCATCGGTTCCGGCAGCTTCGACCACTGCGGACCACAGACCGTCGAGAGGTACAGCCATGTCGCGTACAACCATGCTCCCCGAGGGTTATTGGGACCTGAAGGCCGAAGCCTCGTGGACCAATGCGCCCCCGCCCGGGCAGAGTGCCGCCGGCCTGCGCGCCGAGATCGTCCGGCTGCGGCGGGCGCTGGTGGGCCGTGCGGCCATCGACCAGGCCCGCGGGATCGTGATGGTGCTGACGCCGTGCCGTCGGGCCGCTGCCAGGAACCTGCTGGTCGAGGTCTCCCGCCAGTGCCGCGTCAGGCTCCCGGAGACGGCCGCAGCCGTGGTCGCGGCCTGGGAGGGAAAGCCGCTCCCGCGTCGGATGCAGCAGGCCTTGCAACGCGCTGTGCGGGACTTTCATGCCGAGGACCCCGCGTGCGCCTCGGGGCCGACGGACGAGGCGACGACCGGAAGGCGACGGGCGTGATCCACGCGGCCGACGTCGGGGAGTGGCGAGGCCGTGAGGTGATCGGCACCGACGACGTGCTGCTCGCCGGGCACGAGGAAGCGATCTTCCAGCACTACGGACTGCCGTACAAGGCGGGGGACGCAGGTGAACGGCAACTCGCACGGCGCTGAGCACCCATCTCGACGCCTGTGCGGTGCGCCGGACCGCACCGCTCAGGCGCCCTGCACGGCATGTCCCTCGCCATGTCGCTGCGTGGCGCCGCTTCCACCGGACCTCACGGTCGGCCCGTCCGGTGCCGGGCCGCATGATCCACCCCTTGACTCCGCGCCCTGCGGTCACGGTGTCGGGCCTGCTGCTGTGGGAGCCGAGCCTCGCTGTGCCGCAGTAGTCGGGACGGCGGCCGGCGGAAGCGCAGCCTGAACCGGTGTGAGTTCAGTGAGGGGTGTGCCCGGTGCGCGTTCCGCCTCGGCATCCGGCGCCACCGATGTAGTACGCGTTGAGATAGTTCGGACCCGCACCCGGTAGCTGTGTGGGGCCGGGCTTGACGCACAGGTGGTAGTCGTTCGTGCTGCCGCCACCTCGGACATCGACGTGGACCAGCACCGTCGTGTCACCGCAGTGGTTGTACCCGGCGAACTGGGACTCGCGGACGCGGTACCGGAAGAAGCCGCACTGGGTGAGGGAACCGGCGCCTGCCTGCCGGACTTCCGGCCCGCGCCCGGACTCGGCGTGGGCCGGTCCCGGGAACGTCAACAGGGCCAGCGCGGTGAGCGCGCTCGACGCTGCCGCCGTGGCGGCGCGAACAAAACGGGGGGAGGGCTTCACGAACACTCCTTGAGGCGAGCCATGACGATGGACGACCAGCCGATCGACTCTTCCTGACACCACGACACCTGCTGGAGCCGCGTTGGTACGGCGATCGTAACTCCATGTGCCTGCACGGTGTCCGTGAGTCACCGGAACGAGTGGTGGCAGAGAAGGAAACGAGGAATCGGGAAGGAGGACGCGGATCTCGTCGTGGTGGTCGGCAGCCGCTTCGCGGTCGAGTGGGCGACCGGGGCGACGGGGGTCGCCACGGCGGCACCCACGACGGTCGGGCCCGACTGGACGGAGTAGGTTTGTTTCCGCAGAGACCGTGTCCCTAACAGGTCGTGTCGCTTTGGGCCAGGGCCAAGTGCCTGGCGCGTGTCCCATTACAACGGACCATCGTGTCCGATTCCCCGCTGCGGGTATGGCGGACATCGCGCCTTGCCGAACTCGGCGGCCGAGGAGAACTCTACGGGTGGAAGGCGCCCAGACGGTTGATCTCAGTGTTGTTCGCTGGCGCGGTGTTTTGTATAGGGAGGGTGCGGCAGGTGTAGCGGCTGCCCTGCATCCAGGTTCGCGGCCCGTCGCCACGGAGGCGTACGAGGCCGGGGCTGCCGCAGGATTCGCAGGTGCGTTCGGAGGCGGTCTCAGCGGCGTCGGGTGAACTCGCCATCGAACTTGACTGGCCCTCCGCCAGGATCTGGAGACGGCGCGCTCCGAGCTGCGCTCGATCAAGACCCACGACCGCTTGCGGCGGCTGCGCGAGGAGACCTCGCTGCTCTGCCTCATCGCGCCACCGCGCTCGAGGAGCTGCGTAAAGAGTGGGACCAGGCCGTGGCCGCCGGGCGGCGCGCGGACGCGGACCTAGTGGCCCCGCGCAGCGTCGTTCAGCGGCACGGCGCGAGCGGGACCGCAGAACCCCACACGGCTCAGCGGTCTCACCCGACCTGGCGAATTTGTTCCTGCACTGTGCCTGCACGTCTGGATGGCCCGGAGCTTTCCGGCCGCCAGGTTCGAACGCTACGTGGACGACGCGATGGTGCACCGGCGGGGCCGACCGGCTCGCGCCGCTGTCAAGTGCCACGCTCACCGCCAGGCCGAGGAACAGCAAGGAAGGGACTCGATCACCGTGCGGATTCTGGTTCCCACGATCAGCGACCTTGGCTTATTGACCCGCAGCCAGCCCTGTTGGCCCCGACTGCCGTGAGGGGCACCTGGTGCGGGTGTCAGTTCAGGGGGCCGCCG
Organism: Streptomyces sp. NPDC043867; assembly: GCF_056435845.1. Lineage (NCBI taxonomy): Bacteria > Bacillati > Actinomycetota > Actinomycetes > Kitasatosporales > Streptomycetaceae > Streptomyces > Streptomyces sp. NPDC043867. The sequence goes on from NZ_JBWKDS010000027.1 coordinate 30,513, forward strand.
AGGCCGCCGTCGGGGACGATTTCGGCGCAGCGGACGAGGTCGTCACTGGTGAGAGTGAGGTCGGCTGCGGCGATGTTGTGGGCGACGCGGTCGGGGTTGCGCGAGCCGGGGATGGGGACGATGTAGTCCTTCTGCGCCAGGAGCCACGCCAACGCCAGCTGTGCCAGGCTGGCGCCCTTGCTGTCGGCGAGCTCGGTCAGCTTGCCGACGATGGCGAGGTTGGCGTCGAAGTTCTCCGGGTTCCACCAGGCCACGTACTGGCGGAAGTCGTCGGTCGTGTAGTGGTCACGGGACTTCACCGCCCCGCTGAGAAAGCCGCGGGCGAGCGGGGAGTAGGCGACAAGGCCGATACCGAGTTCTTCCAGGACGGGGAACAGCGGGGCGGTGTCACGGGGCGCGAAGAGCGAGTACTCGTTCTGCAGGACCGAGATCGGGTGCACCGTATGGGCGCGGCGGATGGTGTCCTCATCGGCGTTGGACAGACCGAGGTACTTAACCTTGCCGGCATCGACGTACTCCTTCATTACACCGATGACGTCCTCGATCGGAACGCTGGGGTCGGGCACATGCTGGTAGAGCAGGTCGATGGAGTCGGTGTTGAGGTTGCGCAGGCTGTTGTCGACCACCTCGCGGATGTGGTCGAGCTGCGAGTTGGGGGCGAAGGAGGGGGTGAAGCCGAACTTGGTCGCGATCGTCACCTCGTCGCGGACCGGCGCGAGAGCGCGGCCGAGCAGCTTCTCGCCGTCGCCCCAGCCGTACATCTCCGCGGTGTCGAAGTGGGTCACACCGAGTTCGTGTGCACGCCTGATCGCGGTGATCGACTGTGTGTCGTCCGAGGGTCCGTAGCCGATGGCGGTACCCATCGCGCCGTAGCTGATCGCGGAGGCGGTGAGGCCCTGGGTTCCCAGAGTCCGCTGTTCCATGAGGCACTCCTCTACCAAACCGAACTGTTTGGTTTGACCGTACGCCTGCCTTCCCGTGGAGGCAAACCCCCAGGTTCGGTCCGCTAAATTGGTGCTATGGGCACCTCAACCGGAACGGACTCCACCCGCGACCGCATCGTCGACGCGGCCACGGCCGAGTTCGCCCGGCACGGCATCGCCGGCGCCCGCATCGAGCGCATCGCCAAAGCGGCCCGGACCAGCAAGGAACGTCTCTACGCCCACTTCCGCGGCAAGCTGGAGCTCTACTCCACCGTCGTCGCCCGCGAGATGAGGCTGGTCGCCGAGGCCACCCGCCTGGACCCCACGGACCTGCCCGGCTACGCCGGACGCGTCCACGACTACTTCACCGCACACCCCGACCGCTTCCGCCTCATGAACTGGGGCCGCCTCGAACTCGCAGGCGGAGCCCCTCCCGACCCGGACGACCCCATCCACGCCACCGTGCTCCACAAGACCGAACAACTGCGCAGCGCACAGAACGCCGGCCACTTGGACCCGGCATGGGACCCCGTCGACATCCTGATGTTCGTCCACCAGCTCGCCCTGTCCTGGGCCGGCCAAGCCGACCTGATGCCCGCAGATGAGGCAGCACGCACCTCCTTCCTGGCCGCCCGCCGTACGGCCATCGTGTCGGCAGTGCAGTGCCTGTTCCCCGCCTCTGGAACCCAGCCGTCAAGATCCGTCGGACAGGTCTGACGCACATGCCCCCACCCGAGATGAGCACCGGTCCGAGCTGACCGGCCTCGACCCCTTCGGCTGCGACCCGTCGGCCCGGAGGGCTGCTTCGGCTGCCGGCGAGGTTGTCTCGCCGGTCTTCCCGGGCACGGCCCCCGGCACGCTGGGCCGACGGCGCGCCCCTCATGCAGGTGCAGCGGCTCGACATCGAGCGTGGCGGGGGCAGTTGTGAAGTGGGCAGGTGCCGCCCCGGCGGGTAGCGCCCGTCGCTGCCCAGTGGGGCGACCGTCTCGGTCATTCCACAGCGAGCGTGGCCTCCGCCAGCGCCAGGATTCACGAGGAGACTGCCGGGGCGGGTATTTACCGGCGGGGCTCCATGCGTTACAAAGGCCTGGTGGAAAGGCGATGGGACAGTGACGCGGCGACGGTACCGGTAGCGGTGGTTGTCGACCTGTCAGAGGTCATGTGCCCTGTGATTCCCGAGCCGCACTGGCAGTCCGGGCTGTAAGGGACTGCTTCCCGCTCAACGTCCCCTGGCGCAGGGGTGGATGGAATCCGTCCGGCGCCACCACGGGCAACGTTCAGCGGGGAGCAGCGAGCCACCCTTCATCACGGTGTTCCAGGTCTTTGGAGATCCCAGTGCGCTCACTTCCTGCCTCTGTCCCGTATTCCTCTGTCGGCCCTGTCGGTGCGTCCGTCCGACCTTCCCGTTCTTCGTACGACGCCGTCATCGTCGGTGCCGGCCACAACGGCCTGGTGGCCGCCGCGTACCTGGCCCGGGCCGGGCGCAGCGTCCTCGTCATGGAGCAGCTGGACCATGCCGGCGGGGCAGCGGTCTCAGCTCAGACTTTCAACGGCGTCGACGCACAGTTGTCTCGCTACTCCTACCTGGTCAGCCTGCTCCCGAAGAAGATCGTCGACGACCTCGGGCTGCGGTTTCAGACACGGCGGCGCCACATCTCTTCCTACACGCCCACCTGCCTCGGCGGCCGCCCGACCGGCCTCCTGGTGGATGCCGACGACACCCGCACCCGCCAGTCATTCCACGCCCTCACCGGCTCTGACAGCGAGTTCGACGCATGGCGGAGCTTCTACGGAACGACTCTGCGCGTCGCCCAGCGGGTCTTCCCTACGCTCACGGGTCCGCTGCCCAGCCGCACCGAGCTGGAGCGGATCATCGACGACAAGGAAGCCTGGGAGGCACTGTTCGAGCGCCCCCTGGGCGAGACGATCGAGGCAAGGTTCTCGCACGATCTGGTGCGGGGCATTGTCCTGACGGACGCGCTGATCGGCACCTTCACTCACGCACATGACGAGTCACTGCGGCAGAACCGCTGCTTCCTCTACCACGTGATCGGCAACGGCACAGGCGAATGGAACGTCCCCGTGGGCGGGATGGGCGCACTCACCAGTTCGCTGACGGACGCCGCCCTCGCCGCAGGCGCCGAACTCCTCGTCGGCCATGAGGTCATGAGTATCGATACCGACGGAACTGCCGCAGAGGTGCACTACCGCGCGCTCGGAAGCGAGGGGGTGGTAGCAGCAGCTTCGGTCCTGGCGAACGTGGCACCTTCCACGCTCGACCGCCTGCTCGGCCAGGAGGCGACACAGCCGGCTCCCGAAGGTGCGCAGCTGAAGGTCAATATGCTGCTGCGCCGTCTGCCGCGCCTGCGCGACCGGACGGTGGACCCTCGCGAAGCCTTCGCCGGCACGTTCCACATCGCCGAGTCGTACGACCAGCTCGACGTCGCCTACCACGAGGCCGCGGCGGGCCGCCTTCCGAGCACGCCGCCCTCCGAGATCTACTGCCACTCCCTCACCGACTCCTCGATCCTGGGACCGGAACTGGTGGAACACGGATATCAGACCCTCACTCTGTTCGGGCTGCACATGCCGGCTCGCCTCTTCGAAGGTGCCAAGGACACAGCACGCGAAAAGGCGCTGCGCGCCACCCTGGCCGCGCTGGACGCCTGCCTGGATGAGCCGATCGCTGACTGCCTGGCCCTCGACGCGGATGGCCGTCCCTGCATCGAGGCCAAGACGCCGCTCGACCTGGAGGCGGACCTGGGACTGCCATCCGGCAACATCTTCCACCGCGACCTGTCCTTCCCCTACGGCGACGAGGGGACCGGGAGGTGGGGCGTGGAAACCGCGCACAAGAACGTCCTGGTGTGCGGGGCGGGGGCCATACGCGGCGGCGGAGTGAGCGGCATCCCCGGTCACAACGCCGCCATGGCCATCCTCGGGCACTGACCCCCCTGGGGCACAGGCGAGGCGACTCACGTCGCTCGCGCAGTGCCCGGGGAGGTGTCTCCTCTCCATGACCACCGCCGTCACGCCGCCCCCGTCCGCGCCGGGCTCCTGGAGCTGGGCCCAGCGGCGGGGCCCGGCGGGGCGTCAGGCGCACGGTGCCGACGTCGAGGCGAACGTGCGGGTGTAGAGGCATCTGGTGACCAGGCGCGATCGAGGTCGGTGCACTTCGTCGGGGCGCTGATGTCGGCGCGGGGGTGGAGCGGTGCCGACCTCGCTCATGCGGCGGCGCTGTGTATCGGGACGTCGCCGATGATGGCCCGCCTCGCCCTCGGTCCGTCGGCAGCGCAGTCATCTGTGGGCCGTTGCCCGGGATCCCCGTCTCGGCCGCCCATCCGCCATCGGGCGGCCCGCGCAGACGCGTTCGACCACCAGTCGCCGGTCAGCCGGGCAGTACGGTGGGGGGCGCGAAGCCCTCCGGTGTAGTGCGTCCACACCGGAAGGCTTCACCACGAGCAGGCCCGGCCGGTGTCAAGAACGCCCGTGATCCATGCACCTGGGCAGCAAGGGCATGACGTCCCCTCTCGCGGTCTTCGGCGGAGCGGGGCGCGAGAGTTGTTGCTGCAGCGCCACCCGCTTCTCAGGGCCTTTCCGGCGAGGTCTGGGTCGTCTCGTTGCGGGGGAGCAGGCTGGCGACCGGCACTTCGTCCGCACCGCGTTCGGCCAGCGCCCGAGCTCGGACTTCGGCGAGGTGATTGACATGGTCAAGCAGTCGCGCGCGGGCGCGGCCGGGGTCTTGGTCGCGGATGGCCTCGAAGATGGCTGCGTGCTGCGCCTGGATGAGATCACGGTCGAGGAGCTCGACGAAGACGGTGTTGGTCATCGGCCGTACAAGGTGCACCGATGTCATCGCCAGCTCGAGGATGCGATTACCTGCTGCGCGCGTGATGGCGGTATGGAACTGGAGGTCAGCGGCCAGCCACGCGGCTGTGTCGATGTCGGGATCCTGGGCGTGAGCGAGGGTGCTGGCCATTGCTGCGAGGTCTGCTTCGGTTCGCCTTTCGGCGGCCAGAGCAACGCACTGCATTTCCAGTGTCATGCGGGCTTCGTCGACCTCTCCCACCGAGACGTCCCCGGCCCGGAACCACATCATGATGGCTTCGCTAAGGCGTGAAGCGACATCCTCGGCTGCTGGCACCACCACGTAGGTCCCGCCGCCACCACCCCGCGTGGAATTGACCATCCCGCTGGCAGCGAGGTGCTTGAGCGCTTCGCGTGCGGTTCCACGGGCGACATCGAAGACGCCGGCAAGTTCCTGCTCCGTCGGCAGGCGGTCTCCGGGCTTGAAGTGACCGCGGACGATCGCCTCGCGCAACTGCTTCGCGATCTGTCCCGAGGCATCGCGCCGGGTCAGAGCCTTGGGCTCGAACACGGCCCTGTTCGCCTCCCCCATGAGAACCACTCCTCCGAAACCTATTTGTGACCCACCTGAACCCTTGACTGCCACCGGACAGCTCATGTCCAATGTTGGACATTGAACGTTGGACCACCGGTCCTACGGAGATTACCGCACGTCCCCCTTCTTCAGGAGCACCAGTGTGCAGAGCAGAGTCCGCCCAGGGGCGGGCCACCGGCCCGGATCTGCTCCATGCGCCTCGCGCCGGTTCTCCGGAGGACGGTGCCGTGCAATTGCAGGCAGAGCCTCACTGCACCCCATGGGCAGCCCGGCAGCTCTCACCCGCCCCCTCCCCGGTAGGGGCACCGAACCACTCAGAAGGAAACGGCCTGCAGCCTCGCGGTCCATCGAGCCGTCCCGGAGCTCCGGGACGGACGCGGGCCGCGGCTGTCGCCGAGCACCGCAGTCCGCCAAGGGCCCTACCCCCAAGACGAACAGGCAGATAACGCCCGATGGCCATCCAGATAGATCTGAACTGTGACATCGGCGAGGGCTTCGGCCGATGGGACATGCCCTTCGACACAGAGCTGATGAACCTGGTGAGCACGGTCAACGTCGCCGCCGGCTTTCATGCCGGTGATCCGACCACCATGCGCACCACGATCGATCGGGCCACGACCCTCGGCCTGGACATCGGCGCGCATGTCGCGCTGCCGGACCTGGTCGGCTTCGGCCGCCGCCGCATGGACCTGTCCGCGCAGGAGGCATACGACATCTCCCTCTACCAGATCGGCGCCGTGGCCGGATTCGCCCACGCAGCGGGAGCCGGACTCACCCATGTCAAACCACACGGCGCGCTGTACGTGATGGCAAGCACCGACGCCGAAATCGCCAAAGCCATCGCCCGTGCCACGGCGGCATTCGACCGACGGCTGCGCCTCTTCCTCCTCGACGGGCGGTTCGCCGATCTGATCGCCGCCGAGTACGGCCTCCGCGTAGAGCCGGAAGGCTTTCCCGACATGGCGTACACGCCCGACGGACAGCTCATCCTCGAACGCACCAAACGACCATGGCCGCCGCAGCGAGTGGCACAGCGAGCGGTGCGCATGGCCACCGAAGGCCTCGTCGAGGCGAGTGATCACTCCAGCATCCCGGTGCGGGCCCGCACCCTCTGCCTGCACAGTGACGCCCCGAACGCCCTGGAAACCGCCCAAGCGGTGCGCCACGCCCTGGCCGCGCACGACATCAGCGTCCGATCCCTCAGCAACCTCACCACCGCCTCAGCCCCGCAGGAGCAACCGTGAACGAGCACTTCACCCTCGAAGAAGCCACCATCGCCGACGTGCACGCCGCCTACCGCACCGGGGCGCTCACCGCGCGCGCACTCGTTCAGGCGTACCTTGAGCGGATCGCGGCCGTCGACGCCGCAGGTCCCCGGCTCAATTCCATCCTCGCCGTCGACAGCCGCGCGCTGGCCGACGCCGAGCGGCTCGATGAGCACCTGCGGTCCACCGGCGAACTCGTCGGCCCGCTGCACGGAATCCCCGTCGTCCTGAAGGACCAGATCGAGACCGCCGGACTGACCACCACGTTCGGCTCCCAGACCGCGGCGGACTACGTGCCCGACCACGACGCAACGATCGTCACCAGGCTCAAGCAGGCCGGCGCGGTCATCCTGGCCAAGACGACCATGCCGGACTTCGCGACGTCCTGGCACTCCACCTCCTCCGTCAGCGGCCTGACCCGCAACCCGTACGCGCTCGACCACGACCCGGGCGGCTCCAGCGGCGGCACCGCGGCCGCCGTGGCCGCGAACCTTGCGACGGTGGGGATCGGCGAGGACACAGGCGGCTCCATCCGCCTGCCGGCGTCGTTCTGTAACCTCGTCGGCCTGCGCGTGACACCGGGGCTGATCAGCCGCCACGGTGTGTCGCCCCTTGTGAAGATGCAGGACACCGCAGGGCCGATGACAAGGACAGTGACCGACGCCGCTGTGCTGCTCGACGTTCTCGCCGGCTTCGACCCGGCCGACCCCTACACCGCCACCGCGGCGATCGCGCGGCAGAAGGGAACCTACGCCGAAGCGCTCGATGCGGGCTCACTGGCGCATGCCCGCATCGGTGTGCTGCGCCAGGCATTCGGAGACGACGGCGACACCGAGGCCAACGCGGTGAACGCCGTGGTCAACGCCGCGCTCGGCAAGATCGCCGCGACCGGAGCACAGCTCGTGGACGTGGCCATTCCCGACCTGGACCACTACGTGGCCTACACCTCTGTCTACTTCTCCCGGTCCCGCGCCGACATCGACGACTTCCTGACAAGCCGACCCGGAATCAAGGCCACCTCCATCGCGCAACTGCACGCCGACGGCCTCGCGCACCCCAATCTCGACCTGCTCACCGGAATCGCGACAGGCCCTGCCACGCCCGCAGGTGACCCCGACTACCACCTCCGCATGGAAGCCCGGGAGGCGTTCCAGCGCGTGGTCATCGCCATCATGGCGTCCAATGACCTCGACGCGCTGTGCTTCCCTGACGTGCGCATCGCCGCCCCGACTCACAGCGACGTTCTCGACTCGCGCTGGAGCTGTCTGCAGTTCCCGACCAACACCGTGATCGCCTCCCAGCTGTGGATGCCCGCGATCAGCGTCCCCGCCGGGTTCACCGCCGACGGTCTGCCTGTGGGACTGGAACTGATGGCTATGCCCTACCACGAGGCAGACCTCCTCTCCCTCGCCTACGGAGCCGAACAAGCAACCGGCTCCCGGCGCGCCCCCACAGTCCTGCGCCCGGCTGAGCGCTAGGGCCTGTCGTTTGGATCAGGCTGGCTGTGACCGACGGTTCGTCCTGACCGACCCGAGCGGGGTCTGGCGCGTGCAGCTGCAAGGCGGAGGAGGGAGTCGACGCGGAGCGTCGGCGACCGACGACAACGCCGCAGATGTGCGTGCCAGACCCCGCGACGCCGGCGTGATCCAAACGACAGGCCCTAGCCGCTCGCCCGGCCGGCACCGGTGAAGGTGCAGGGACTGTGCCGAAAGAGCAGTCCTACGCCCTTGCTCGGTCACGCCGCTGGCTGTGGCCTGACCCCGTCCCGTCTCTGGCGGACACGCACACGCAAGCTCACGAGCCGCTCGTCACGTGGTTGGCCCCCGGCCCTACCCGGCTGGGGCTGATCAAGGGACCGGAGGGCAATACCCCTAGTGTCCTATCAGGCGCCGCTTTCCCTGACGCGTCCCCTTCGCGCGGTGAGCGCAGCAGCAGTCTCACAACTGCTGGGCGCTGGGCATGCCGCCATGGAAGTGATCGGGCGGTGCGCTGCCGACGTCGCTGACGCTGGCGTGTTGGCCATGGTTACGTAAGGAGATCCTCGCAATGGCACTGCACAACTGGGCGTTCATTTACCTTTCTCCGGGCTTCACCCCGGAAAACAGCACCCGCACCACCGAGGTCGGCGACTGCCTCTTCACGTCGGTGGGCCTCGACTTCACAGCTAAGGAGCAGGTAGTCGATCTTGCCCGCACCCTGGTGGGCCAGGGGGCGCAGATGCTCGAACTGTGCGGTGGTTTCGGCCCCGTATGGGTTGCCCGGGTCAGCGAGGCCATCGGTGGCGCGGTGCCTGTTGGAAGCGTCGCCTACGGTCCTGAAGCGCGCCAGCCCATGCTCGACCTTCTCAAGCCGGACGACGAGTGAAGCCGCCCCGTCCGCAACCGCCCCGTCAGCAACTCTCCGACGCGGGGCGAACGCTGCCCGAGCGGCACCAGCTTCGGACACCAGCCGCACAGTAGGCCGCCGGCAGCCGGGCAGGCTCCGCTTCCCTGCCCCGGGCACCATCGCTGGTCTGCCCGGGGCCCAAGGGCGGGCGTGCGGTAGAAGCGGTCACCAGAGGAGCTGCGGGCGAACTATGCCCTGGTGGCTGGGTCAGTGCTGTTGTGTGTTGTAGGTGGTGAGGTTGGCTTCGACCTGGCCGAGGAGGGTCAGCAGGTGCTTCCGCTGGGCGGGTTCCAGTCCGGCGAGGCTTTCTTGTTCCAGGGTGCTCCAGGCGCGGTCGACTTCGGCCAGCATGCGGGCGCCGGAGTCGGAGGGCTCCACCAGCACGGCCCGGCCGTCCGCCGGGGCCGGCACGCGTCGCACATGCCCGGCGTGCTCCATCCGCTGGAGCGTCTTGGTGAGTGTGGAGGGGGCGAGGCGGAGCATCCGGACCAGGTCCGACTGGCGCACGACCGGCCCGCTCTCCCACAGGTGCATCATCACCAGCTCCTGCCCCGGATGACAGCCCGAGATCGCGCAGCAGGGCCGCGGCCGCCGTGCCATGCGCTGTGCCGGGCCACCCGGCACAGCGCATGACTGACCGGACCGCCACGGGCCACAGCGGGCCGTACGTCAAGCCCGGCCCTCTCCGGCCGTCCGCAGGACACCGGAGGATGCCCCGTCCAGCACTTTACTTGGGCGGCCAAAGACGGGTGTACGGTGGGTTCCGGTAACACTAGTTGGGCGACCACCTAAATACTTGGCCGCCCAAGCGAAACTCTGGAAGTGTGCTCATGACCACCGCATTCGACCCCATCGACCTGTCTGGCCTGCGTTTGTCCAACCGCATCGCCATGGCCCCCATGACCCGAAGCCGTGTGGCCGAGGGGAACCGGCCCACGGCCCTGACCGGCGAGTACTACGCTCAGCGTGCTTCCGCCGGGCTCATCGTCACCGAGGCCATCCAGATCTCCGTCGTCGGGCAGGGCCTCCCGGGCACGCCGGGCCTGCACACCGAAGAGCAGGTCACCGCGTGGCGCGGCGTGACCGACGCTGTGCACGCCGCCGGAGGCCGCATCTTCGCCCAGCTCGTGCACAACGGCCGCATCGGCATGCCCGGGCTGCTGCCGGGCGGTCTCCTCCACGTCGCGCCCTCCCCGGTCGCGGCGCGCGGATCCGTCTACACCCCCGACGGCCCGAAGGAGTTCACCACGCCCCGGGAACTGACCGGCGAGGAGATCCGTGCAACCGTCGGCGACTTCGCGGCCGCCGCGCGCGCAGCCGTGCGGGCCGGCTTCGACGGCGTCGAACTCCACGGCGCCAACGGCTTCCTGATCCACCAGTTCCTCGCACCGGGCAGCAACCAGCGCACCGACAAATGGGGCGGCTCCGTCACCGGCCGCATCCGGTTCGCCGTGGAGACTGCCCGGGCCGTCGCTGAAGCGATCGGCCCCGAGCGCACCGCCATGCGGCTCTCCCCGGGCAATCCGCTCCACGACATCGCCGAGCCCGAGCCGGAGGCGACCTACACCGCGCTCGTGGACGCGCTGGAGCCGCTGGGCCTGGCCTATGTGCACCTTGCGGAGGCGGTTCCTGGCCTGCGCGGGCTGACGCTTGAGCTGCGCAAGCGGTTCAGCGGCGCCCTCATGCTCAACCCGGCCACCGAAGCGCCGACCGGCCCGCAGGAACTCACCCTTGTCGAGGACGGCATCGCCGACCTGATCTCCTACGGCCGGTTGTTCCTCGCCAACCCGGACCTGCCAGCCCGGCTCAAGGCGGGCGGCCCGTTCCTCGCAGCCGATCCGAACACCTTGTACGGCGGCGGCGCCGAGGGTTACACGGACTACCCGACCCTGTGAGCCGGACCTGATGCGCAAGGCCCGCGGGCGGCCGCGGTTACCGGCCCGCCGGGGTCAGCCAAGCGCGGGTCAGGCTCCGCGCCGTTCGAAAGGTGCGCAACCTGACCCGCCTGCCGGCCTGCCAGCGGGCGGCGCCCACGCGCGCACCGCCGCTGCCGCAGAGGGCCGCCCTGAAGGGCCATCGACGTCCCCGCCGTGCCGTTGCCCGCGCATACACCTACGTGGCTTTGTGAGGTGCAGCGATACGTCCCCCTCCTGAAGGTGGTCGTGCGCGCAGAAGGTGATCAGGGTGCGGGACGCGACGGTCCGGCAAGGGCGCCCGGCGCCGCTCCACCCGGGCCGGCCGTCCTTTCCCGGGGGCTGGCCAGCTTTTGCGGGTTTCGGCCGTGCGCCGGCCGAGCAGCCCCGCCGGGCGGATGGGTCCGTACGCCGCCGGGAGGCGGACCTTGGCCGACTCTGGCCCTCGGGCGTGTGTTGCAGCGGCAAGCGGCGGTCCGAGGGGCGGACTCTCCTCTTGACGACGGCATACGGGCGGCGGCACTCTGTATTCCGTCATACAAACTCTGGGAAGCGGGGCTGATGTGGTGGCCGGGTCTGGACTCGATCTTCGGGTGACGCAGGACAAGCTCGTGCGGGACAAGGTGGTCGATGCTCTGCGTCGGGCCATCGTGGACGGGGCTCTGCTGCCGGGTCGCAGGCTTACCGAGCGTGAACTCACCGAGCTCACCGGAGTGAGCCGCACTTCCGTGCGTGAGGCGCTCAGGCGTCTGCAGGCCGAGGGGCTGGTCGAGGAGTCGCCGAGCCGGGGACTGCGGGTCAGTGTCCCGACCCGGGAAGAGGTCGAGCAGATCTATGAGATCCGCGCCGAGCTGGAGCCGTTGGCGGTACGCCTCTTCGTCGAGCGGGCCTCTCAGGAAGAGGTGGACATGCTGGCCCGCGTCGCTCAGGAGGTGACGCCGGGGGGTGAGGGCAACAAGGACGTGCTCGACCGCTTCGACCAGATCCTTTTGGGCGGATGCCGTAACCCCATGCTGGCGGAGTTGCTGGGCGGCCTGTACAGCCGCATCCATTCCCTGCGCCGCATCTCGGTTGCCTCGCCGGACCGTATGACCGCCGCCAAGCAGGAGTACGCAGAGCTCATCGAGGCCATCGGGCGCCGTTCGGCCCCCGACGCGGCGGACGCGGCCCGTCGGCACCTGTCCGCAGCCCGGGCGTCCGCGATGACCGCGATGAGCGTGCTGATGCAGGAGGCCGACTGACGCTGAGGACGCCGGCCATCACACCAAGAGCACAAGGAAGTGCAGCAATGAGTACGGAGACCATCACTCAAGCCATACCTGATCTGTCCGACCCGGCGACTTTCGCACCCGGGGTGCCCCATCAGGCCTTCGACGCGCTCCGGCAGATGCCGGGACTGTACTGGCAGCCGGCGAAGGCCGGCACCCTCAACGGCGGATTCTGGTGTGTCACCCGGCACGCTGAGATTGCCGAGATCGAACGCGACCCGGAGGCCTTCAGCTCCCAGTGGGGTGCCTTCTACCCGACCTTCTCGTCGGCCGATCACTACGCCCGGGCCAACATCATGTTCAACGACCCGCCGGTCCACAGCCGGCTGCGGCGGGCTGCGGCCCGCTCCTTCGGGCCACGGGTCATTGCCAACTTCGACACCTGGGTCCGCGAGATCGTCGTGGAGGTGCTGGAGGACGTCACCGCCCGCGGCGAGGTCAACTGGGTGGACGACGTAGCGGCCATGATCCCCTCCCGCGTCATCGCTCGGGTGCTCGGAGTGCCGCACCGAGACCGGCAGCGCATCGTGGACTGGACTCTGGCGATCTTCCAGGCCGCGGAGACGCCCGACGACGGGGAGGCCGCGCGGGAGGTGCTTCCCGAGGTCTTCGCCTATCTGGAGCAGTTGCGGACGGAGAAGCTGCGGGACCCGCAGGACGACATGGCCACCGTGCTCGCCCAGTGCGTCGAGCGAGGCGAGATCAGCCAGCCCGAGTACCTGTCCTACACCGCCCTGCTCCTGGCCGCCGGCTTCGAGACGACGCACACCACCATTGCTCAGGCGATGCGGCTGGCCCTGGAGGAGCCGGAGATCGCCGACGCCGCTGCCCGGGCTGTCGCCGCCGGAAGCCTCGACACGCTGGTCGACGAGTACCTGCGGTTCATCACCCCGGCTATGAACATGGCCCGCACAGTGACGCGGGACGTCGACTTCCACAGCACGCAGATGCGCAAGGGTGACCTGGTGCAGCTGTTCTTCACCGCTGCCAACCGTGACCCCGCAGTCTTCCCCGACCCGCACCGCTTCGACCCGTTCCGGACCCCCAACCGGCACATGGCCTTCGGAAACGGCCCGCACAACTGCATCGGCCAGTACCTCGCCAAGCTGGAGATACGCATCCTGTTCGAGGAGATGCACCGCCGAGGTGTCGCCGTTGCCCTGAACGGCGAGCCCATACGGGGTCGGAGCACGTTCATCAACAAGCTTGTGTCCTTGCCCGTCGTCGTCACCACGACCGGCCGGCAGGAGGAGCGCTCATGACCTCGCTGACGGATGCGGTCGTCGTCGTGACGGGTGGCGCCACCGGAATCGGGCTGGCACTGGCCCACGAGGCAGCGGCCCGTGGCGCCCGGGTGATGATCGCGGATGTGGAGGACGCGGGCGCGGCCGTTGAGAGCCTGCGGGCCTCGGGCGCCACCGCGGACTGGCTGTGCACCGACACCTCGGACTACACGCAGGTCAAGAAGCTGGCCGAGGCCACCGTCGAACGGTTCGGCACCGTCAACGTGGTGTGCAACAACGCCGGAATCGGCGTGATCGGCGCACTGCAGGACGTCGACCCAGGTGAGGCCAAACGTCTCTTCGAGGTCAACGTGCTGGGCATGTTCCACATCGTCCACGCCTTCGCACCCCTGCTGAAGGACGCCGCCGCACGGGGCGAGCCGGCGTACCTGCTGAACACCGGTTCCGAGCACTCTCTCGGCGTCCCGCCGCACGTAATGCCCATGAGCACCTACACGGCGTCGAAGTACGCCGCGCTCGGTCTCACCGACACCGCACGCCGCGACCTGCAGCACTTCGGCATCACCGTCTCCCTCCTCGCCCCCGGCTGGGTCCTCACCGAACGGATCAGCGCGCTCGTCGCCGCCGACCCGCACGCGGCCGCCGCCATCGAACCGTTCGCCCAGCAACCCGCCGACGTCGCCAGGGCGGCCTTCGACGGACTCCTCAAGGGCACACCGGTCATCGCCACCAACCCGCACAGCCGCGCCTTCGCCATGGAGCACGCGCGCGACCTCATGGCCGACATCCAGGCACTTCCCCTCCTGGACGGCCCCAACGATCATCCTCACGACGGCACGGGCGATGCGTCCAAGTGCCCCTTTGGGCAGGGCTGAACACCCACCGACCGCCGCATCCGCGCCCCTCAGCGTGCGCCGACCGGCACCCGCGGCTCTGTGCCGCTTCGTTTCCTCCCTTGCACCTTCCCGCGATCACGGCCGGGCAGCGGCACACCACGTCTGACGGCCTCTCGCACTCGACCAAGGACACAACCATGCCTGAACGAAGGCAAGTGGCGATCGCCGGCGTCGGCCAGACCGACTTCGGTGCCCTCTACGCCAACAAGGACGCCCACCGCGACGCCTACGCGCTCGGCGCCGAGGCACTGCGCCTCGCACTCGACGACGCCGGCCTGCGCAAGGACGAGGTCGACGGCCTCCTCACCTCCCGTATCCACTACGAGCACGGCGCCCACGTACTCGGCCTCCCCAACCCCCGCGTCATCAACGCCCTCGAAGGGTCCGGCCGGATGAGCGGCGTCGCCGTCCAGCACGCCGTCGCCCTGATCGAGAGCGGCCAGGCCGACGTCGTGGCCTGCGTGTACGGCAACAACGGCCGCTCCGTGAAGATGACCTACGGCGGCACCTACACCGACAGCCCCACCACCCGCTACGACGCGATGTACGGCATGACCTCCCCAGGCGCATACGTCGCCATGATGTACCGCCGCTACGCGCACGACTACGGCGTGCCCGATGGTGCCCTCGCCCCGATCGCGGTCAACAACCGCCGTAACGCCGCCCTCAACCCGGTGGCCGTGATGCGCGAGGAGATCACCGAGGAGCAGTACCTCGCCTCCCGCTACATCGCCGACCCGCTGCGCCTGTACGACTACTGCATCATCAACGACGGCGGCGTCGCGCTGATCCTCACCACCGTGGAGAAGGCCCGCGACCTGGCCAAGCGGCCGGTCCGGGTGGCGGCCACCGCCGCGCGGGGCAACGTCAGCAACTACTACACCAGCACGGACTTCTTCTACTCCGCGTCCCAGGACGTGGCCCGACGGGTGTACACGGCCTCGGGTTACGGCCCGGAGGACATGGACTGCCTGCAGATCTACGACAACTTCACCCCCACCGTCCTGTTCAGCCTGGAGGGCTTCGGCCACGCGCCGCGCGGTGAGGCGTGGAAGTGGGCGACGTCCGAGCGCATCGCGCGCGACGGCGAGATGCCGGTCAACACCGCCGGCGGGCACACCGGTGAGAGCTACATGCAGGGCTGGGGGCACCACGTGGAGGCCGTCCGCCAGATCCGCAGAGAGGCCGGCCCGCGCCAGGTGGCCGGCTGCGACGTCGCCCAGTACATCTGCGCCTCGCCCATCACCACGTCGCACGTCCTGGTAGGGGAGTGAACAAGCCAATGGACAACCAGCAACTGATCGAGATGCTCCCGCCGGTCACCGAAGCCAACCGCGCCTTCTGGGAGGGCACGCTCGCCGGTGAGTTCCGCCTGCAGTACGGCAGCTCCGGCACCCCCCGTTACCCCGAGGCCCCGGTGGACCCGGTGACCCTCGACGAGGACTTCGAATGGCGCGCCGCGAGCGGCAGGGCCACGTTGTGGTCCTGGGTCGTCATGCACCAGAGGTACTTTCCCGCTTTCGCCGACGAGGTCCCCTACCTGGTGGCCTTCGTCCAGTTGGAGGAGGGGCCGTACCTGATGACCACACTCGTGGACCCGCCGCAGGATCTGGAGTGCGGCATGCCGCTCGAGGTCGTCTTCGAGCAGATCGGTGACGACCGGGCCATCCCGAAGTTCAAGGTGGTCTCCCGATGAGCACGCCGACTGCCTCCACCGCGCAGACACAGAAGCCCGTCCTGGTCGAGCACCTGGACAGCGGCATCTCCCGCATCACGTTCAACCGTCCCGACAAGCGCAACGCCATGAACCGTGCGGCCCGCGCCGGCATGGTGCGCGCCCTCGACGAGTGCCGGGGCAGCTCCAAGGTGATCATCCTGACCGGGAACGGTCCCGCTTTCTGTGCCGGCGTCGACCTCAAAGAGGGAGACGTCAGCACCGGGGACGCCGAGCTCGACCGGCGCAGCGAGTGGCCGGCCGTGCAGGAGGAGATCCGCAGCCATCCCGCTGTCGTCATCGCCGCGGTCAACGGCTTCGCTCTGGGCGGGGGATCGACCTTGATCAACGTCGCGGATCTGGCCGTCGCGGCCGACGAAGCCGAGATCGGGATGCCGGAGATCGGCTTCGGTCTGTACCCGACGCTCGCCGGGCCCGCCGCCCAGTTGCGGCTCAGCCCGAAGCATGCGGCCTACCTGGTGCTCACCGCCGAACGTATCGACGGCACCACCGCCGCACAGTGGGGGCTGGTCAACCAGGCCGTGCCCCGGGCGGAGCTCGACACCGCGGTCACGGCTCTCGCCGCACGTGTCGCCTCCTTCGACGCGACCGCACTGGAATGGTCGAAGAAGGCACTGTGGAAGATCCCCGGCGAGATCTCCGAGTGGACCAAGGCCATCGCGTACGGGCACGAGGTCGCGGACGAACTGCTCGCCCGCAGCAGTGCTGTGGCCGAGGGTCTCGGCCGGTTCCGGGCCGGCGAGCGCAACCCGGGGCAGGGCTGATGTCCGGGCAGCGCACCTTCCAGGTGGTCGAGGTCACCGAGTCGGTCGCGGGGGCGGCGTGCGGACGCCTGTTCACCGCGCTCGGGCACGACGTGCTGTTGTGCGAGCCGCCCACCGGGACGCCGCTGCGTGCCAGAGAGTTCACTTTCGCCGCCCTGGGCGCAGGCAAGCGCAGTACCGTACTGCGGCCCGAGCAACTCGCGGCTGACGAGACCAGCCCGCTGGCCGGTGCCGATGTGCTGATCACCGATCTGACACCGGCCGCAGCCGCCGCCGAGGGCCTGGACACCGGAGAACTGCGGCAGCGGTTCCCTCATCTGGTCATCGTCTCGCTCACCGCATTCGGTCTGAGCGGGGAGTACGCCGAGACCGTCGGTGACAGCCTTCTGGCGGAGGCGTACGGCGGACTGGCCACCATGATCGGTGAGCCGGACCGGCGGCCGCTCAGTCTCGGCGGCGAGCAGAGTGCCCACGCGGCGGCCTTCGTCGGCCTGTACGGCGCCATGCTCGCCCTGCGCACCCGTGATCGCACGGGATGCGGCGACCTGGTCGAGGTCGCGCTGAGCGACGTCGCCGCCTACATGGACTGGAAGAGCGATGTCCTTCACGACCTCGGCCAAGGCGTGCCGAAGCGCGCGGGCTCGTCGGCGGGCGGCTGGCGCGTAGTACGAGCCAAGGACGGCTGGGTCGGAGTGATCTTCCACGCGCACCAGTGGGCGGCCGTCGTCGACCTCTTCGGCGACCCGCGTCTGAGCGCTCCCGGCCTCGACGATCCCGCACAGCGCGCCGAGCGCTCACAGGAGTGGTGGGCCGTGATCGCCGAGGCGGCCGCGAGCCGCGAGGCCGTGGAGCTCTACACCGCGGCCCAGCGCCTGGGACTGCCCTTCGGTCATGCCGCCGACGCCCAGGCGCTGCTGGCCGATGAACAGCTCCGCACCCGCGGCTTCGTCCTGCCACCCGGCTCGCGGCGCAAGGATGCTCCCGTGGTGGGCGTTCCGTGGACGGTGCCCGGCATACCCGCTTTGACGGCGCCGGCACCCCAGCTGGGCGAGGGCGGCGACAGCCCGGCGGCCGTGCCACGGCCGGCTACCCGCCCGCCGCGCGCGAAGGTGGCTGCGCGGCACGCAGTCCGGGCGCCTCTGAATGGTTTGATCGTCCTCGACTTCGGCACCATCACCGCCGGAGCGGCCACCAGCCGGCTGCTCGCCGACTACGGCGCGACCGTGATCAAGATCGAGTCTCAGGGCCGCCCGGACCCGTTCCGGGCATGGGTGATGCCGGGCAGCGCCGACCGGGCGACCGGGGCGCAACCGAAGCCCTCACCGATGTTCGCCTCCAACAACGCCGGCAAGCGCGGTCTGAGCCTCGATCTGAAGACCGAGCACGGCCGGGCCGTCGCCCACCAGCTCATCCGCAGGGCGGACGTCCTGGTGGAGAACTTCCGCGTCGGCGTGACCGCCCGCATGGGCATCGACTACGCCACCGCCCACCGGCTCAACCCCAACCTGGTCTACCTGTCCCTGTCCAGTCAAGGCGTCTTCGGCCCCGAGGCCTCATACGGTTCGTTCGGTTCGACCCTCGACCTGCTCTCCGGCCTGGCGGCCGTCACCGGCTATCCGGGGGAGCGGCCCATGTGGTCGGGCGGCGACGTCAACTACCCCGACCAGGTGGTGTCCTTCGTCGGCGCCGCCCTGGTCGCAGACGCGGTCACCAGCGGCCGGCGCGGCATCCACCTGGACGTCTCGCAGCGCGAGGCCGTCGCCTGGACCCTGGCCGACCAGCTCGGCGAGCACGTCTGGACCGGTCGCGTGCCCGCGGCCGACGGCAACCGCCGCCCCGGCGCCACCCCGCACGACACCTTCCCGGCCGCGGAGTCCGACAGCTGGCTGGCGATTGCCTGCACCAGTGCCGGACACCGGCGGGCGCTTGCCGAGGTGATCACAGCACTGCCCGGCCACGAGCCGGAGGAGTGGTGGCTGAAGAACCAGGACGCCGTCGACTCCGCCATCACGCAATGGACGTCCCGACGCCCCCGCGAACGGGCCGTAAAGGAACTGCGCCGGGCAGGTGTTCCCGCCGTCCCCGTGAACACCGCTGCGGACCGCGCACGCGACCCCCGCTACCTGGAACGCCGGACGGCCCTGCGCGTCCCGCAGTGGCTGAAGGGATTCCCCATGATCCTGCACAGCCATACGCCGCCCGCCCCTGCTCCCGCACCCGCCCTCGGCGACAACAGCAAGCACCTGGACGACGACGCCCTCGATGCGCTCCTCGCCGGTGCCCTGCGACCGCCGTCCCGCCACTGAACCCCTGCACCCGCACCTCGCACCCAGATCAGGAGGCCCGTCATGCCCCGTGTCGTATTCGTCCGCCCGGACGGGACCAAGCAGGAAACCCACGCTGCCGACGGGACCACCGTCATGCAGGCCGCCACGGCCAACCTCGTGCCCGGCATCGTCGCCGAGTGCGGCGGCGAGCTGTCCTGCGCCACCTGCCACGTCTTCGTGGACGAGCAATGGCTCCGGGCGCTGCCCGCCCGCTCAGAGGAAGAGGAAGACATGCTGGACGCGACGTCCGAGGAACCCACGGAAGCCAGCCGCCTGTCCTGCCAGATCACACTCGACGCCTCGCTCGACGGCATCGTCGTGCACATTCCCAGGACCCAGAAGTAGAGCTGGGCGGGAACCCCATGCATATCGAACCCACAGCGGCCGACCGCGTCGTAGTGGTCGGTGCCGGCCAGGCCGGTGCGGACTTCGTCGCCGCCCTGCGCATGGCCGGCCACCAAGGGCCCGTGACCCTCATCGGCGAGGAACCCGGCTACCCCTACGCCCGCCCCCCGCTGTCCAAGGCGTATCTGTCCGGCAAGGCCACGGCCGAGGACCTGTACATACGGCCTCCCTCCACGTACGGACAGCAGCGCATCGAGCTGCGTGCCGGCACCCGGGTGGCCGCCATCGACCGGACTGCCCGGGACGTGGTCCTCGCCGACGGCGAGCGGCTGCCGTATACACGCTTGGTGCTCGCCACCGGCGGGCGGGCGCGCAGACTGCCCGCCCCCGGACTTGACGACGCGCCCAATGTCCACTATCTGAGAACCCTCGCCGACGCGGCCGCCATACGGCACCGGTTCGTGCCGGGTGCGCGACTGGTCGTCGTCGGCGGTGGCTATGTCGGGCTGGAAGTCGCCGCGGTTGCCCGTCGGCTCGGCCTGGACGTGACTGTCCTGGAGGCACTGCCCCGCGTTCTGGCCAGGGTCACCGCGCCACAGGTCTCCGCGTTCTACCAGCGGGTGCACACCGAAGAGGGCGTCGACATCCGCGTGGGCACCGCGGTGACCGGCTTCGCCTTCGCCGCCGACGGCTCGGTGGCCGCCGTTGAGCTCAAGAGCGGCGAGCGGATCGACACCGACATCGTCCTCGTCGGCATCGGACTGATTCCCAACACCGAACTAGCCGAGCAGGCCGGGCTCGCCGTCGACAACGGCATCGTCGTCGACGAACACTGCCGCACCGCAGACCCCGCCGTCCTGGCCATCGGCGACTGCACCAGCCACCCCTGCGGCGAGCACGGCGGGCGCCGCCGACTGGAGTCGGTGCCCAACGCCTTCGACCAGGCGCGGGTCGCAGCCGCCACGGTGATCGGGAACCCTCAGCCGTACACCGCAATCCCGTGGTTCTGGTCCGACCAGTACGACGTCAAGCTCCAGACCACCGGACTGTCCACCGGCTACGACGAGGTCGTCATCCGCGGCACCACCGACACCGGGCGGTCGTTCGCCGCCTTCTACCTCAAGGACGGCCAGGTCCGTGCCGCGGACGTCATCTCCAGCCCCCGGGACTTCACCGCCGCCAGAAAGCTGGTCGCGGCACGGGCCCGGGTCGCTCCCGAAGCGCTCAAGGATCTGTCGCTCCCCCTCAAGCACCTGCTGTGAACCACCCGGATGGGAACCCGAGAAAATGACCGATCACACCGCGGCCCCGGCCACCTCCTCACCGCCGGAGCGCTTTCCGGCCGGGATGGACCGCGACTACCTGATGCTCATCGACGGCGAATGGGTCGCCGCTTCCGGCGGCGAGACCTTCTCCTGCCTCGACCCGTATGAGAACCAGTCCTGGGGCCGCGTGCCCGCCGCGACCGAGGAGGACGTCGACCGGGCCGTGCGTGCCGCCCGGCGGGCCTTCGACGAGGACGGCTGGTCCCGCACCCCCGCCGCCCTGCGCGCCGGCCTGCTGCGCAAGCTCGCCGACCTCATCGAGGAACACGCCGAGGAACTGGCCCTCCTTCAGATTCACGAGAACGGCAAGCTCCTCAGCGAGATGCTGCCCGCGGCGAAAGGCCTGGCGGCCCACGCCCGCTACGCGGCGGGGCTGGCGGAGAACCACCACGGCTCCACCCTTCCCGTCTATCCCGGCTTCACCGCCTACACAGTGCGCGAACCGGTCGGCGTCATCGCGGCGATCACCCCGTGGAACTCGCCGCTGACCCTGCTGTCGTGGAAACTGCTGCCCGCGCTGGCAGCCGGGTGCACGCTCGTCATCAAACCGTCCGAGGTGACCCCCACCTCCACCCTCCGTCTGGCCGAACTGTGCGAGCAGGCCGGCTTCCCCCCGGGTGTCGTCAACGTCGTCACCGGCTTCGGACAGCCGACCGGCGCCGCTCTCGCGGCCCACCCCGGCATCGACAAGATCGCGTTCACCGGCTCCACCGCGGCCGGCAAGGCCATGCTCAGCGCCGCCGCCCCCCGCATCGGGCGGGTCACCCTGGAACTGGGCGGGAAGTCACCCAACATCGTCTTTGCCGACGCCGACCTCGACAACGCCGTGCACGGCGTCATGGGCGGCATCTTCGCGGCGACCGGGCAGTCCTGCATGGCAGGCTCCCGGGTCCTGGTCGAGGACCGTGTGTATGACGAGTTCGTCGGCGCCCTGTCGGCGGCCGCGGACAAGCTGGTCCTGGGCGACCCGCTCGATGCGGCGACCGAGGTGGGCCCGCTGGCCTGCCGCAACCAGTTCGAGAAGGTCCTGCACTACATCGATGTCGGGCACGCCGAGGGTGCACGTCTGGCCGTAGGAGGGGTGCGGGACGAATCCGCTCCCAAGCTGGCGCGCGGCCTGTTCGTGCGGCCCACCGTCTTTGCCGAGGTCGACAACTCCTCCCGTCTCGCTCAGGAGGAAATCTTCGGACCCGTGGCGAGTGTGGTGCGTTTCAGCGGCGAGGACGGTGCCGCCCAGCTGGCGAACGACGTCGATTTCGGTCTGGCGGCAGCCGTGTGGACCGGGGACGTCGGCCGCGCCCACCGCATGGTCAGGCGCCTGCGGGCGGGCACGGTCTGGGTCAACGCCTATCGCGTCGTCCACCACGCCGTGCCCTTCGGAGGGTTCAAGCAGAGCGGCATCGGCCGCGAACTGGGCCCCGACGCGCTCGACGACTACACCGAGACCAAGTCCGTCTGGATCGACGAGGGAAACCCGCAGATGTTCGGCCGCCACTGATATGCGAGATCACCAAGAGAAAGGCACGATTACCGTGCTCGAGTACAAGAACATCTACATCGACGGCGCCTGGCGCCGCCCCTCAGGCGACGAGACCACCGAGGTCGTCAATCCGGCCACCGAGCAGGTCTTCGCCACCGTGCCGGCCGCCACGGCATCGGACGTCGACGCGGCCGTTGCGGCCGCCCGGGCGGCGCTGCCCGCCTGGTCCCGCACGACCCCGGCCAGACGCAAGTCCTTCCTCGACCGCCTCCACCAAGGGCTGGCCGAGCGCGCCGGCGAGATCGCCGCCACCGTCACCTCGGAAATGGGCTCGCCGAGGCACTTCTCGGCAGTGGTTCAGGCCGGGTTGCCGATCGCGGTCGCCGAGTCGTATGCCCGTCTGCTGGAGACGTACGAGTTCCAAGAGCGCATCGCCGATGCCCTCGTCGTCAAGGAACCGGTCGGAGTCGTCGCCGCCATTACCCCCTGGAACTACCCGCTGCACCAGGTCGTCGCCAAGGTGGCGGCCGCGCTGGCCGCGGGATGCACCGTGGTCCTCAAGCCGTCCACGCTCACCCCGCTCAACGCCTACCTCCTCGCCGAGATCGTCGACGCCGTCGAGCTGCCTGCGGGAGTCTTCAACCTCGTGCCCGGCACCGGCTCCGTCGTCGGAGAGGCACTGGTCTCCCACCCCGGCGTCGACATGGTCTCCTTCACCGGGTCGACCCGCGCCGGCCGGCGCATCGGCGAACTCGCCGCGGCCACCGTCAAGAGGGTCGCTCTGGAACTCGGCGGCAAGTCCGCCAACATCATCCTCCCCGACGCGGACCTGGACACCGCCGTCCGCGAGGGCGTGGCCAACGTCATGATGAACTCCGGCCAGACCTGCACGGCATGGACCCGGATGCTCGTACACCAGGACTCCTACGAGCGGGCCGTCGAGCTGGCCCGCAAGGCCGCCGAGGACACCGTGGTGGGAGATCCCGCAGACGAGGAAACCCAGGTCGGGCCGGTTGCCTCGGCGGGCCAGCGCGACCAGGTACGCGCATACATCGCGGACGGAATCGGACAGGGCGCCCGGCTGGTGACCGGGGGCATCGAGCCGCCCCGCAACCTGCCCACCGGCTACTACGTGCGCCCCACCGTCTTCGCCGACGTCACAGAGGACATGACTATCGCCCAGGAGGAGATCTTCGGCCCGGTCCTCGTCCTCATGGCGTACCAGGACGAGGAGGACGCCCTGAGGATCGCGAACAACTCGCCGTACGGCCTGTCCGGAGCGGTGTCCTCCGCCAGTGAGGAGCGCGCCCTCGCCTTCGCTCGCCGCCTGGAGACCGGCATGGTCCACATCAACGGCGCACAGCTGAACCTGCTCGCCCCCTTCGGCGGCTACAAGCAGTCCGGCAACGGCCGCGAACTGGGCGTCCATGGTCTGGAGGAGTTCCTCCAGACGAAGGCGCTGCAGCTTCCGGCACCGGCACCGGCACCGGCACCGGCACCGGCACCGGCCTCGGCCTCGGTGTGATGGCGACCCGACCGAGTCCAGGAAGGACGGCGCAATGAACACCGCTGAGCACCCGGCCGCCTGGAGCTTCCTCTCCCAGATCTGGGACTCGCTCCAAGGAGACGACAAGGCGCTGGAGCGCGTGCGATTCGAAGGACACGGTGCCTTGCGCTCACCCTTCGCCGTCACCGACCTGGCCGCGGCATCGTTCGCCGCCGCCGCACTGGCCCTCAGCGACCTCGTCGCCACGGCCGGCGGCGGGACACCGCACGTCCAGGTGGACCGGGTCCTCGCCAGCGGCTGGTTCGACCTGCCGGTCGGCCCCTCCCAGCCCCTCAGCCCATCACCGCGGCAGCAACTTCCGAAGTGGATGTGCGAGTTCCAGACCGCCGACGAACGGTGGCTGCGCATGCAGGCGACCTTTCCGACGCTGCGCTCCCGTATCGCCCAGGCGCTCGGGACGAGAGAGGACCCCACGGAGTTCGAGACCGCGATCCGTAAGCACCCCGGAGAGGACCTCGAGCGGCTCCTGGTGGATGCCGGCGCCGCCGTGGCCCTCAGCCGCTCAGTCGACGAATGGCAGCAGCACCCCCAAGGCCGGGCCGTGGCGACCGAACCTGTCATCCACACCCAGACCACAAACGAAGGCGAAGACACCTGGAGACCGACACCCCAGCGCCCGTTGGCCGGGATCCGCGTGCTCGACCTCACCCGCGTCATCTCCGGACCGATGGCGACCCGGTTCCTGGCGGCCTGCGGAGCCGAGGTTTTGCGCATCGACCGTCCCGGCTCGGACGAAAGCACCGGATTCTTCGGGCGGGGAAGCGACGTCATGCTGGGCAAGCGGTGGGCGCTGCTCGATCTGCGGACCGACGACGGGCACGCCCAGTTCCTCAAGCTGCTGGCCGAGGCGGACGTGCTCGTCCATGGATACCGCCCCGGCGGCCTCGACAGCCTCGTCGCCCCCCACGTCCGGGCCGCCGTACGCCCCGGCCTGGTGGAAGTGACACTCAACGCCTACGGCTGGACCGGGCCCTGGAAAGACCGCAGAGGATTCGACACACTCGTACAGTTCAGCACCGGCCTCGCCGACGCCACGACGGCCTGGGCGCGAGCCGACCCGGAGCACAGGACACCGATCAACGCGCTCGGCACACTCGTCGACGCCGACCGGCCCCGGCACCTCCCCGTCGAGGCCCTCGACTTCGCGACCGGCTACATGATCGCCGCAGCCGCCATCCGGGCCCTGACACACAGAGTGACAACCGGCCAAGGCTCCATCAGCCGCCTCTCACTCGCCCGGACCGCGGCGATGCTGACCGGCGAGGGACATGCCGCGGAGGAAGCCGAGATCCGGCTGCCCCTCGACGGGCCGTATGAGGACGGTGTCTTCGTCAGCGGCGACGGCCAGCCGGTGAAGCGGCTGCGCTTCCCCGCCACCATCGAGCACACGCCACTCTTCTGGGAGCGGCCGTTCGAGCCGGCAGGGTCGTCCGTGCCGAGGTGGTCCACCTCGGGCTGAGAACGGCCCACCTCAGCCCCGGCCGTCGCGACAATGACGCGGCGGCCGGGGCTTCGTCGGCCCCGGCCGCCAGTGGGAGTTCCTGTGGTTCGCGCGGTGCTCCAGCGACCCACACGGTGCTTGGTCAGGCCTGCGACCCCTCGGCCAGCGCGGACACCTCGGCCCAGTCGTTCCACGTCTTGAGCCGCTCGGCGTAGACCTGGGTGACGACCGGGAGGGAGGAACTGCCGAAGAAGACCCGCAGCGGCGGGTTCTCGGCGTCGACGATCTTCAGCAGTGCCGGACCGGCCGCAGCGGGGTCCCCGACGGGGGAACCGCTGAATGCGTCGAGTACCGCGGCGCGCACGCCGTCATAGGCCGGCAGAGGCTGGGCGTGAACGCCGGAGGAGCCCGCCGCGTCGGTGGCGAAGCTGGCGGGCTCGACGAGAGTGACCTTGATACCGAAGGCGGCGACCTCCTGGGCCAGCGTGTCGCTGAAACCTTCCAGCGCCCACTTCGAGGCGATGTAGCCGCCCATGTTGGGCCAGGCGGCGACACCGCCGAAGGAGGAGATCTGGACGATGTGACCGTTGCCCTGAACGCGCAGGAACGGCAGGGCGGCCTGCGTCACCCACAGGGCGCCGAAGAAGTTGGTCTCGAACTGGTCGCGGACCTGCTCCTCGCTCAGCTCCTCGGCCGCGCCGAACAGGGCGTATCCGGCGTTGTTGACGACGACGTCGAGCCGGCCGAAATGAGCGTGGGCGCGCTCTACAGCGGCGAAGACAGCACTTTTGTCCGTCACATCCAGCGCTATCGGCAGGACGGCGTCTTCGTAAGCGGTGACGAGGTCAGCGAGCGCGGCGGTGTCACGGGCGGTGGCCGCGACCTTGTCCCCGCGGGAGAGGGCCGCTTCGACGAACTGGCGGCCAAAGCCGCGGGACGAGCCGGTGATGAACCAGATCTTGCTCATAGAGGTGCTCCCAGAAGGTGATCGAAGTTCCCTGCCCGCCCGGTGGTCACGGCTGTCTACGAGGCAGGGGTATATGGGCGGCCAAGTATTTAGGTGGTCGCCCAACTAGTGTTGCCAGGACCCACCGTACACCCATCTTTGGCCGCCCAAGTAAAGTGGTGGCCGGGGCATCCGCCGATGCCCTGAGGACGGCAGGAGAGGCACGGAAGATGAACCCCGCAAAGGAGCCCGCGGCCACGGATACGGCCGGGCTTGACGTCCGGCCCGCCGTGGCCAGTGGCGGCCCGGTCAGCCTTGCGCTGTGCCGGGTGGCCCGCCTGCACCGCACAGCCGCCGCGGCCCTGCTGCGCGATCTCGGGCTCTACCCGGGCCAGGACCTGGTGATGATGCACCTGTGGGAGAGCGGCCCGGTCGTCCGCCAGGCGGACCTGCTCCGCATGCTCGGCCTCGACCCCTCCACCCTCACCAAGACGCTCCAGCGGATGGAACACGCCGGGCACGTACGACGCCTGCCGGACCCCGCGGACGGCCGGGCCGTGCTGGTGGAGCCCTCGGACTCCGGCGCCCGCATGCTGGCCGAAGTCGACCGCGCCTGGAGCACCCTGGAACAGGAAAGCCTCGCCGGACTGGATCCCGCCGAGCGTCAGCAGCTGCTGACCCTCCTCGGCCAGGTCGAAGCCAACCTCACCACTTACAACGCACAACAGCACTGACCCAGCCAGCCAGCCAGCCAGCCAGCCGGACGGATCGGACGGCAGCGACTGCCTCAGCCAGAAGCAGCCGCAACCTGCAATGTCGCGTGCCGTAGCGAACGGGCAGTACTCACCGGACACCCACTACCTCTGCGACGTGACGTTCGGGCGGGACAGGGGGCGACAGCGCCGATCGCTGCCCTGACTGACCGATGCCGTAGGCGGCCGCAGCCCGTGAGCCGGTCCCGATGCCGAGACGGACCTCATGGCCGGGCCCGCGCGCTGGCCATACCTGTCCTGCTCTCGATGAGCTGAAAGCTGACCACGTGATCCGTAAGAACGCTCCCGCGTCTGTCGACGTGACACCGGCGGCACATTGCCGGCCGATCTCGTGGGAGGGGCGGCTGCGCCGCTTCGGGTACGTCGGGGGGCCGCGGACGTCCGTGCGCGACCGCCTGGTGGTGCCGTTTCCCGAACCCGGAGCACGGCCGTGGCGCGCGCTCGGGCTGTCGCCTGAGGCGGCGGGCCGGCTGGCGCGCTGGTCGGGCTGGGGCGGGCCGCTACTGGTGGCGCTGCTTGCCGGGCTGCTGCGCTTCTGGCATCTGGGCAGCCCGCGGAGCATCGTCTTCGACGAGACCTATTACGCCAAGGACGCGTGGTCTCTAGTGCGGCTCGGCTACGAGGGCACCTGGCCGGGCGGCAAGATATCTGATCCGCAGGTCCTGGCCGACCCCCAGGTGGTCCCGCTCTCCGGAGCCGGTTCCTTCGTCGCCCATCCGCCGACGGGGAAGTGGGTGATCGCCCTCGGTGAGTGGATGTTCGGCCTCAGCCCTTTCGGCTGGCGCTTCATGACCGCGGTCATGGGGACGCTGTCGGTGCTGATGCTGTGCCGCATCGGGCGCCGCCTGTTCCGCTCGACGGTGCTGGGCTGCCTGGCCGGAGTGCTGATGGCGGTGGACGGTCTGCACGTCGTGATGAGCCGCACCGCGCTGCTCGACCTCATCGTCATGTTCTTCGTACTCACGGCGTTCGGCTGCCTGCTCATCGACCGGGACCGTGCGCGGGCCCGGATCGCAGCGGCCCTACCGGTGGAAGGTGACGGTCGCGTACGACCAGACCACGACACCGCCAGCCGCGCCGGTACAGGAGTGCGTCCGTGGCGGCTCGCAGCCGGCCTGTTCCTGGGCCTGGCGGCCTCCACCAAGTGGAACGGCCTGTATTTCCTGGCCTTCTTCACCATCCTGACCCTGCTGTGGGACGTCGGGGCCCGCCGCGTCGCCGGGGCACGCCACCCGTACCGGGCCGTGCTGCGCAGGGACCTCGCACCGTCGGTGCTGTCCCTGGTTCCTGTCGCCGCGGTGACGTATCTGGCAACGTGGACCGGCTGGTTGCTGTCCGACGGCGGTTACGGGCGTCACTGGGCGGACGGCCGTGGCGGCACCTGGTCATGGATCCCGGCGCCGCTCCGCAGCCTGTGGCACTACGAGTACGGGGTCTACCAGTTCAACGTCGACCTGCACGCCCCGCACACCTACCAGTCCAACCCGTGGAGCTGGCTGGTTCTCGGCCGCCCTGTGTCGTTCCACTACCAGTCGGTGAAACCCGGCCAGGACGGCTGTCACGCGGCGTCCGGCTGCTCGCAGGCGATCCTCGCCCTGGGCACGCCGCTGCTGTGGTGGTCGGCATGTTGCGCGCTCGTGTACGTGCTCTACCGCTGGGCGCTGCGCCGCGACTGGCGCGCGGGCGCCGTCCTGTGCGCGGTGGGAGCCGGATACCTTCCCTGGTTCCTCTACCAGGAGCGAACGGTCTTCTCCTTCTACACCGTCGTCTTCGTGCCGTACCTGTGCCTGGCCCTGGCGATGATGCTGGGCGCCCTGCTGGGTCCTCCGGGAGGGGGTGAAGAACGCCGCAGACGGGGTGTGGTGGCTGTGGGCACGCTGGTGCTGCTGATCGTCTGGAACTTCATCTATTTCTTCCCGATCTACACAGGGCTGACGATTCCAACTTCCGGCTGGCGCAACCGAATGTGGCTCGGCACCTGGATCTGAGAAGCCATCCGCATACCGCTCGATGGGCTTGATCAGTCGAACGGGGTTGTGGATCGGGTGATCGCTGCGGTGTTGGTGCATGTAGGAAGGGCCCCTCGGTAGCTCGGAGTTGCGAAGCTCAAGCACCGAGGAGGCCCTCTTGCCGTAGTCTTGCGTGACCGTGCCCGCCGCGTCCAACTCGCCGGCTTCGTTGTACCGCGAGGCCGCCGTCCCGGTGTTCGAGCGGCTGCGCAACCTTCACTTCGCGATCCGTCTCGTCTGGGCGGACGGCGCCTACTCGGGCGGCCTCGTCGACTGGGACAAAAGGAACTGCAGCTCACCCTGGACATCGTGAAACGCACGACAACAGCGCGGGGATTCGTGGTGCTGCCCAGACGATTGGGTGGTGGAGAGGACGCTGAGCTGGCTGATGGGTTCGCGCCGACTGGTGCGGGACTACGAGACGCTGCCAGGGATGCACGAGGCGATGGTGCTGTGGTCCATGACCATGCTGATGACGTGCCACCTCGCCGGACGCCGTCGGGATGCCTTCATCCCGCGCCGGCCGTCGCCGTCGTCGTCACGGCGGTGAACACGTCGGGCCGCACCTCACACGCCCAGCCCCGGGTGGCCAGCCGCTTCACCCGCGAGCGCACCCCCTCGGCCCGGGCCGGCACCATCTCCCACCCCAAGCCCGCCAGGATCTGCTTCTCCCGCATCCCGTCGGCGGCCTCCGGCGCGGCCAGGACCGGCAGAATCTGCTGCTACTCGGGAGCGAGTACCGCGGCGTCGGCACGGTGGAGCCCGCTACAGCACCACGGGTCAACCCGTCGTCCTGAGCGGGGAGTTCACCCAGTACCTCGGCCACCGTTTCCCGCGCTCCAGCCAGCCTCGCCAAGGCGCCCTCCGCCTCCTCGACGAGCGCGACCCGCACCCTCTCGCGCAGACGAGGACGACACCGGCGGCAAGGACTACCGGGCTGACACCCGCGTGCAGCCATCCCCGCATACGCGGTGTGACTGCGTCAGCAACCTCGGCCAACAGATGGTGCACCGGTGTCGACGTGTCGTACTCGTCCTGATCACGTTTCCTCGCCTTCGCCTTCGCCTTCGCCGTCAGCTGACGGCGTCCGCGGCGGCGCGGCCGGCCACCCGTCCCGAGAAGAGACAGCCTCCCAAGAACGTCCCCTCGAGCGCGTTGTAGCCCATCATCCCGCCACCGCCGAAGCCGCTGACCTCCCCTGCCGCGTACAGGCCCGGCAGGGGAGCGCCGTCGGACGCGAGGCAGCGTCCCGATAGATCGGTCTCGAGGCCGCCGAGAGTCTTGCGGGTCAGGATGTTGAGTCGCACCGCGATGAGCGGGCCGTTCTTGGGGTCGAGGAAGCGGTGCGGGGTGGCGACGCGAATGAGCTTGTCGCCGCGGTACCGGCGGCCGCCGCGCATCGCGGTGATCTGGGCATCCTTGGTGAAGGCGTTGTCGATCTCGCGGTCGCGGGCCTCGACGAGGTGGCGCAGGTCCGCCTCGTCGATCAGATGGCCGTCGCCGACGGTGTTCATGCCCGCGACGAGATCGGTCAGGTTGTCCGCGACGACGAAGTCCTCGCCGTGGGTCTTGAACGCCTCGATCGGACCAGGCGCACCGGGCTTGATGCGCGACAGCAGGAGCTTGATGTCCTTGCCGGTGAGATCGGGGTTCTGCTCGGAGCCCGACAGTGCGAACTCCTTCTCGATGACCTTCTGGGTCAGGACGAACCACGAGTAGTCGTACCCCGTGCCGCGAAGGTGCTTGAGGGTGCCGAGCGTGTCGAAGCCCGGGAAGAACGGCGCCGGGAGCCGCTTTCCGGTCGCGTCGAGCCACAGCGACGAGGGGCCAGGCAGAATGCGGATGCCGTGGTTGTCCCAGATGGGGTTCCAGTTGCGGAGGCCCTCGACGTAGGCCCAGAGGCGGTCGGGGTTGATGATGCTGGCGCCGGCCTTTTCGCTGATGGCGAGCATGCGCCCGTCGACATGCGCGGGAACGCCGGCGACCATCGTCGCGGGCGGGGTGCCGAGACGCTCGGGCCACACCTTCCGGACGAGGTCGTGGTCGCCACCGATGCCACCGGACGTGACGATGACCGCCTGCGCCCGCAGCTCGAACTCGCCGATCTCGAGCCGGCTGGAGGCGACACCGCGTTCGACATCGGTGGGCTCGAGGACCGCACCGTGCGCGCCGACGACTGTCCCGTCCTCGACAAGGAGGCCGTCGACGCGGTGCCGGAACGCGAAGAAGATGCGTCCGGCCTTGACGTGTGCGCGAACCCGGCGCTCGAACGGCGCTACGACGCCCGGACCGGTGCCCCACGTCAGGTGGAAGCGGGGCACGGAGTTGCCGTGACCCTCGGCGCGACCGTCGCCTCGCTCGGCCCACCCGACGACCGGGAAGAGCCGCAGCCCCATGGCGTGGAGCCAGGCACGCTTCTCGCCTGCGGCGAAGTCGAGATATGCCTCGGCCCACCGGCGCGGCCAGGCGTCCTCCTCGCGGTCGAACTGCGCACTGCCCATCCAGTCCTGTTCGGCCAGAGCGCGCGAGTCTTTCACACCCATGCGGCGCTGCTCGGGGGAGTCGACGAAGAACAGCCCGCCGAGGCTCCAGAACGCCTGACCGCCGAGGTTCTGCTCGCCCTCCTGGTCGACCAGGATGACGGAGCGTCCACGGTCGGCGGCCTCCGCCGCGGTGGCGAGACCCGCGATGCCGGCCCCAATGACGATGATGTCTGCGTCCACTGGTTCTCCTAAGGACGAGGCAGTGTTTTGTCCCCAAGCGTGTATGGGGGGCGAGCTGACAGCAATATGGTTTGTCACAGGTTGAGCAAGGCGCTCACCAGCGGGTGACAGGGAGCAGCGGCTGATGGGAACAGTCGAACGAGTGACGGTCCAGCAGCGGGTGGTGAGCAATCGGGAAACGGTCACCGAGCGTCTCTCCGCAGCCATTCGCACGCAAATCCCGGCGTACGCGTCGTTGAGTGAAGCGCAGCGGCTCGAGACCGAGGCGATCGCCACGTGGGGCATCCAGCGCCTGCTGGAGCTGTGGGCGGCTGGGACGTCGTTGAGCGAGGAAGACCTGCGCCGCTTCCACGGCATCGGCGTCGCGCGTGGCACCGACGGTCGACCGCTCTTCGCCGTGTTGCGGGCCTACCGCGTCGCAGCGGTGGAGGCCAACGGCCTGATCCAGGAGCTCGGTGGGACGGATCTTCTGATGGAGGACGCGCTGGCATTGAACACGACCCTGCTGGAGAGCTTGGACCAGCTGTCCGAGGCGCTTTTCGCGGGATACACCTCAGCGACCGAGCGCCTGACCGAGGATCGCTCCCAGGTCCTGCGCAGACTCGCCGACGACCTCGTCACTGGCCGCCAGACCTCCGCCGCTGCGTTGAAGGACCGGTCCGAGCAGCTCGCCATCACCCTGCCGACCACGCTGTGGATCACGGTGCTCGGCTCCGATGACAGGCACAAGGTCGAGATGACTGCTGGTGACGTGGCCCAGGTGGCGACAGCCGCGACAGACGCCGCCGGAAATACCCTCGTCCTGCCGACGTGTCGGCACGGGCAAGGCGTTCTTCTTCACTCCCAACCGCTCGATGACACGGCAGTCAGTCAGTGCCTGCCCTGGCGTTCATGTGTCATCGAGGACGTGGGTCTGACCGATCTGCCGGCGGCGTACCGAGCGGCGTCCGGGGCCGTCCGCTATGCGCCGCTGGAAGCAGATGGATTGGTTGTTCCATTGGACCGAGCTGATGCCCTGTTTGTCGCGCTGCTGCGCGGTGATCCGCCGGTGGACCCCCGCACCTTCGCCGACGAGGCACTTCGCCACGTCCTTGCCCCAGGTCAGGAGCACATCCTCGAAGGTCTGTCGGCGTATCTGCTGGCTGGCTCGTCGAGTAAGGCGAGCAAGGCGCTGGGCCTGCACGCGCAAAGCATGCGGTACCGTCTCCGTCGTCTGCGTGACGTCACCGGCCGCAACCTGAACAAGCCGTGGGACTACCTGCTGCTGAGCGCCGCGAACACCATTCACCGCCTCACATCAGACTGACCACCCATGAGTAGGCCAGTTGTCCGCCAGTGATGAAGAATGATCGAATACACGCTGCCGGGACCGCTCCTGGCGCAACGTCCCGCGGGGCCACGACCCGGAGGACGAACTGTGACCGAGCAG
Organism: Streptomyces sp. NPDC043867; assembly: GCF_056435845.1. NCBI lineage: Bacteria > Bacillati > Actinomycetota > Actinomycetes > Kitasatosporales > Streptomycetaceae > Streptomyces > Streptomyces sp. NPDC043867. Next base: position 63,673 of record NZ_JBWKDS010000027.1, read on the forward strand.
ACCCGCTGGGGCGGGTTTGGCAGCTTTCTGGCGAACGAGCTGCGCCCGTCGCCGCTTCGGCAGCACTCGCGCTTCATCGAGAGACAGTCACCGGTACCTGGTCCCAACACGGTCCGTGTCACATTCCTCGGCGTGTCCACCCTCGTCATCACAGGCGGCACCGCGACCCTCCTCACCGACGGCTTCTTCTCCCGCCCGGGTGTTCTCTGAGCGCGTTTCGGCACCATTCGACCCGACCGTGACAGGGCCGAGTCGGCCCTGACCCGAACCCGGCTCTCACCTCGGCAGATGCCGTCCTTATGGCCCACTCCCATTTCGACCACGCAAAGTTCGACGGCCGGGCAGACCAGAACCTGGGAGCCGATCGAGGGCGCCGCGCTCAAGGGCGTGCTGTTCTCCACCCCCGACACCTGGAGCCGTCCCTGGGGTCCGCTTCACCGCGCTGACCGTGCACCGCACGCAAGCAGCGGCGTTTGATCCTGGGCGACACGAGCGGCATGCTGTGCGTGTGTCCCTGGTCCGGTCGGCAGGTCTTCAGAAGTTCCGTCAGTGTGTTGAGGGGCTCGGCGGTGACGCCGACGTGTACGCGCGGCGGGCCGGGCTGCCTGCGGAGGCGCTGGACGCCGATGAGCTGTTGGTGGAGGACACTGCCCTGGCCGCGGTGATGGAGATCGCCGCGGCTGACCTGGGCTGCCCGGATCTGGGGCTGCGGGTCGGCGAGAGGCAGGAGTTCGCCATGCTGGGCCCGCTGTCGGTGGCGATCCAGCATTCCCCGTCGGTCGCCGACGCGCTCGAGTGCACGTCCCGCTACATGTTCGTGCATGCTCGGGACTTCGGTGTCTGTGTGGTGGACGACCCGGACGGGGAGCACGGTGTGGTCGGGTTGCGGTACTCCTTCGGTGGGGGCGTGCGGCCGCTGCCGCAGGCCACCGACATGACGCTGCTGTTCTCCCACCGCGCGGTGATGTTCCTTCTGGGCGGCTGTTACGGCCTGCGGTCGGTCGATCTGCCTCATCAGCCCGTGGCACCGCGGTCGCGGTACGAGGACGCTTTCGGTGTCCGGGTCCGCTTCGGCCGGGCAAGCGCACTGCTGCGGGTGCCTTCCAGCCTGCTGGCCCGCCCCCTCGTCGGTGTCGACGAGACGGTGCGCCGGATCGTGCTTGCCTTTTTGTCCCAGCAGCCGCGTGAGGCCGGGCCGGTGGTGACGGCGAAGGTGCGCGCGGTCCTCGACCAGTCTCTGGGGACCGGTTCCACCGACCTGGCCGACGTGGCCCGGCTCCTTTCCGTGCATCCGCGGACGCTGCAGCGGCAGCTCGCCGCCGAGGGCCAGTCGTACGCCTCGGTCCTCGACGTGGTGCGTCGTGCCCGGGCCCGTACCTACCTGATGACGACGGACATGCCGTTGGCCCAGGTCAGCGACCTCCTGGGCTTCGCCGAGCAGGCGGTCCTGTCCCGCTGCGCGAAGCGGTGGTGGGGCCGGACGCCGAGCGAACTGCGCCGCGAGGCGCGCTAGGGCCTGTCGTTTGGATCATGCCGGCGTCGCGGGGTCTGGCACGCACATCTGCGGCGTTGTCGTCGGTCGCCGACGCTCCGCGTCGACTCCCTCCTCCGCCTTGCAGCTGCACGCGCCAGACCCCGCTCGGGTCGGTCAGGACGAACCGTCGGTCACAGCCAGCCTGATCCAAACGACAGGCCCTAGTTGTTGTGCTCGCCCGGCCGGGCGAGCACAACGACGTCGTCCTCGTGCAGGCTGCCGGCGACGACCGTGCCGTTGTGTTCGGTGACGCTGGTGACGAAACCGTACGAGACGTCGTCGGCGCGCAGGTCGTGGACGATACGCCCCTCGAGGTCGAAGGCCATGACCCAGGCCACGGGGGTGGCCTTGGGCCGCACGGCCTCGGGCAGGTTCCACAGGAGGACACGCAGGAACCCCGGCAGGGGCAGCAGCTTGTCCAGCAGCGCGTTGCGGGGAGCGGCGATCGACACCCAGAGCAGCCCGTCGCTGCCGAGGCTCATGTTGTCGGGCAGGCCGGCGAGGTTGTCGACGAACGGCTCGTGCGTCCCGGCCTTCGGGCCGGTGAGCCAGTGGCGGCTGATCCGGTACCCGGCGGTCTCGGCCACGAGCAGGTGAGAGGCGTCCGGGGCGAGGACGAGTCCGTTGGCGAACTTGAGGCCGTCGCGCAGCACGGTGACGGTGCCGTCGGGGTCACGGCGGACGAGCAGGCCGGTGCAGGAGTGCTCGATGATGTCGCCGAGGTAGTGCTCCAGGTCCCAGCGGCGGGTGGACACGGTGAACCAGATGGTGCCGTCCGGGCCTTCGACGACGTTGCTGGCGAAGGTGAGCGGCCGGCCCGCGACGGCATCGACGAGCACCTCGACCGATCCGCCGGCGGACATGCGCAGCAGTCCCCGGTGGTGGTCGCAGATCAGGATGCTGCCGTCGGCGGCCGGCTCGAGGCCCAGCGGACGGCCGCCGGTGCTGCCCACCACCGCGCGGGCTCCGGTGACGGGGTCGATGCGTACGATGCTGCCGTCGCCAAGACCGGTGAGCAGGCAGCCCTGCCTGTCGAAGATCACGTCCTCGGGGCCGTGGCCGCCGCTGGCGAGGCGTCGGGCGACGGCGAAGCGGCTCGTGGCGGGTGTGCGTCCCTCGTCGGCGGGGGCGGGGGGTGGGGTCCAGCGGCGGGGCGCGATGAGGCGGCGGGTCAGGGGCATGGCGTTGGGCTTCCTGTTCAAGGGCATGGCTATCTCCCTACCTGGGCATCGGCGATCTCGGGCGCCGTCCGACCGGCGGCGCGGATGATGCCGCGGCACCGCAACTCCAGCAGGACGACCGCGATGCCGAAGAGGCGGAACTGCTTGTTCGTCGTCTGCTTGGACAGGTACCGCTGGTACACCTGCTGGGCGATGGCGGCGACGCGGAACAGGCCGAAGACCTGGTACCAGGCCCATTCCCGGTTGGTCACGCGAGTGCCGGTGCGTGCGCAGTAGTACGCCACCACCTCCTCGCGGGTCATCATCCCGGGCAGGTGGGTGGGCTGGCGGCGGAAGGCCTGGCTGTGCCTGCCGTCGTCGGCCTGGATCCAGTATCCGAGGCCGTTCGCGAGGTCCATGAGAGGGTCGCCCACGGTGGCGAGCTCCCAGTCGAGCAGGCCGACGGGCCTCGTGGGGTCCTCGGGGTCGAGTACGACGTTGTCGAAGCGGAAATCGTTGTGCACCAGGGTGTGCGGACGGTCGAGCGGCTGGTTGTCGGCCAGCCATCGCATGACCCGCTCGAAGGAGCCGACGTTCCAGGTACGCGCCCTGCGGTAGCGCTCCGACCAGCCTTCGACCTGGCGGCGTACGTACCCGTCTCCCTTGCCGAGGTCCGCGAGCCCCGTGGCCGCGAGGTCGACCATGTGCAGGTCCACGAGCAGGTCGATGACGTTGCGGCACAGAGCGGCGGTCTGTTCGCGGTCGAGCGCCATCCCGCGCGGCAGGTCCTTGCGCGGGACCGGTCCGACGAGCCGCTGCATCACGTAGAACGGTGTGCCGATGACCGCTGGGTCCTCGCACAGGGCGACCGTGCGCGGCACGTACGGCAGGAACTGCCCGAGTTGGGTCTGGATGCGGTACTCGCGCCCCATATCGTGGGCGCCCTTGCGGTGGGTGCCCTTCGGGGGCCGGCGCAGGATGAGGTCGCCGCCCGGGTAGCGCAGCAGATAGGTCAGGTTCGACACGCCGCCGGAGAACTGCCGCACGTCCGGGACGGCGGAAAGCTCGGACTCGGTGCTGCCGGGCGTGGCATTCTCGGCAAGCCAGGCGGCCATGGCCGCGGCGTCGAAAGCGTCCTCGGCGCGGACCGGGCGCGATCCGGCGACGTCACTACTTCCCCTGGTGACACGAGCGTTCACATGAGCCTCCGGACGATCCGCAGCGGCAGTACCTTGAGGGCGATCCCCAGGGGCACCCACGGCCACACCGGCACGTAGGCCTTCCCGCGACGCTTCTCGATCGCCGCGACCATCGCGCGCACACCCGTCTCGGTGTCGACCATGAACCGGGCCTTCTCCTCGACGTGGGCGTTCATCTCCGAGCGGATGTACCCCGGGTGGATGACCGAGACGTCGAGGCCCCTGATGTTCTCCGAGCGCAGGCCCTCGGCGAGGGAGGTCAACCCGGCCTTGGTCGCCGCGTAGGTGGTCATGGACCTGCGCATGCCGCGCAGGGCGGACATGGACGAGATGAGCACGAGGTGACCGCGGCCCTGCCGGCGGAAGAGCTCCAGAGCGGCCTCGGTCTGGGCGAGAGCTCCGACGAAGTTCGTCATCGCCGTGGCCAGGTTGGCATCGGACCGCCCCGTTCCGAGGGGAGCGCCCTTGCCGATGCCGGCGTTGACGACGACCCGGTCGATCGTCCCAAATGTGTTCGCGAACTCGTGGAACACCGGGGCGACCGCGTCGCTGTCGGTGACATCGAGGGCGGTGGTCTCGACCCGTCGGCCCGTGGAGATACGGATCTCGTCGGCGAGGGCGTCGAGCCGGTCGGTGCGCCGGGCGCAGAGGGCGAGGTCGTAGCCCAGGGCGGCGAACTGCCGGGCCATTTCCTCACCCAGGCCCGAGCTGGCCCCGGTGATGAGGACTGCGCCGCGGCCCGTCCGGCTGCTCATACCGGCTCCTTGCTCACCGTGGGTGTCTTCTCACTCAGTTCGGCCCGGCGGATCTTGGCTCCAGCGGCGAACATCTGGCGGTCGTAGAGGGGCCGGACCAGACGCTTCGTCCAGTACGCGACCCGCGCGGACCGATCCGGCAGGATCAGGAAGCGGCGCGCGTCGACACCCCGGAGCACCCGTGCGGCGATCTCCTCGGCCCCCCACGGCGCCCGCGAGATCAGCTTGGCGGCCACCTGGTCCATCAGCGGATCCTCTCCTCCCAGGGAAGCGGCCAGGTTGGTCCGGAAGAACGACGGGCACACCACCGTGACGTCGACGCCCCAGGGGCCGAGCTCGTGGCGCAGGCTCTCCGAGAGGGCGACCACAGCCGCCTTGCTCGCGTCATAGGAACTCATCGCTGCCGGGTGGACCAGCCCCGCGAGGGACGCCACATTGACCACGTGGCCGTGCCCTTGAGCCTTCAGCAGTGGGGAGAAGGCCCGGCAGCCGTTCACAGCGCCCAGCACGTTGACCTCCAGGACCCGCCGCCAGTGCGTGTCGTCGAGACGGTCCACGCGACCGCCCGCGGCGATGCCGGCGTTGTTGACCAGCACGTCGAGCCCGCCGAGATCGACGCGGACGCGCTCCAGAGCGGCCGCCCAGTCCGACGGCGAGGTGATGTCCAGGCGCTGGTAGCGCGCGCCCGCGGGCACCTCGGCTTCGGCGGCGAGGTCGGTGACGAGCACACGGTCCCCGCGCTCGGCGTAGCGGGAGGCAAGAGCCGCACCGAGGCCGGAGGCGCCCCCGGTGATGAGCACCGCTCGGCTCTTACCGGTGCCGGTGACGCGGCTCATCGGGTGGCTCCGTGCTTGCTGAGCTCCATGCGGGCGACGACGCTCTTGTGCACCTCGTCGGGTCCGTCGACCAGGCGAACGGCCCGCGCAGCAGTCCAGGCACCTGCCAGCGGGAAGTCACTGGACAGCCCACCACCACCGTGGATCTGCATGGCGAAGTCGATGACCTGCTGGGCGACATTGGGCGCCGCGACCTTGATGGCGCTGACCTCGCTCTGCGCGCCCCTGGCCCCGACGGTGTCGAGCTTCCACGCCGCGTCCAGGATGAGCAGCCGGGTGGAGTCGATCGCGATCCGTGCCTCGGCAATGCGCTCGCGGTTGCCACCGAGGTCGGCCAGCGGCTTGCCGAACGCCTTGCGCGCCAGACCGCGCTCGCAGGCCAGGTGCAGGGCACGCTCCGCCAGACCGATCATGCGCATCGCGTGGTGCACCCGGCCCGGACCGAGCCGGCCCTGAGCGATCTCGAACGCTCGCCCCGGGCCGGCGATGATGTTCGAAACCGGGACCCGGACATCGGTGAAGGAGACCTCGCCGTGGCCGAAGGGCTCGTCGAAGAAGCCCATCGTGTCCAGCATCCGCTCGACCTTCACCCCCGGGGTGTCCCGCGGGACCAGGACCATCGAGTGCCGCGCGTACTTGGGTGCGTCCGGGTCGGTGAGCCCCATGACGATGAGGACCTCGCAGTCAGGGTGCCCGATGCCAGTGGTCCACCACTTGCGGCCGTCGAGGACGACGTCATTACCCTCGACCACAGCCGTGAGCTGCATGTTCGTGGCGTCCGAGGACGCCACGCCCGGCTCGGTCATGGCGAACGCCGAGCGGATCCGCCCGTCCAGCAGCGGATCGAGCCAGCGGTCCTTCTGCTCCTGGGACCCGTAGCGCAGCAGCACTTCGGCGTTGCCGGTGTCCGGTGCGTTGCAGTTGAACACGTACGGGGCCAGGAACGACCACCCGGTCGCCTCGGCGATCGGTGCGTAGTCCACGTTCGTCAGGCCCGTGCCGCCGCGCGTGTCGAACCGCTCTGCGTAGGGCCCCTCGTGCCCGGCGGGCAGAAACAGGTTCCACAGCCCCCGCTCCCGCGCCCGACGCCGCAGCTCGTGCACCTCCTCAGGCACCTGCCACGGGGCCGCCCCGCCGCCGGAGCGGTGCAGCTCGTGCTCGACGGGGGCGATCTCGTCCTGGATGAACGACCGCACGGCTTTGGTCAGCTCGGCGGCACGTGGTGAAGGGCTGAAGTCCATGGCCACCACGGTAGGGACGGCACGATGGGCATCCTTGATCCAGCACGACACATTTTTGATCAGAGACGACAAGCCGACTACCGGTTCACATCCTCCGGATATGACTCGTGGGAGACTCTCCGACGTGACGCGAGCGGCCGAGGCCTCGGACGCCACCGTGGATGCGGTCGTTCTACGCCTGGTGTCAAAGCCTCTGCGGTCCTTCCAGGGCCCCGTCCAGCCGCAGGCGTTGAGCGTCACTTCCACCAGGCGGCGGCGTACAGAGGCCCCGGACATGGGGGCGACGAGGCTGTCGAGGCCTCCGGGGCGGTATCCGTGGACGACCCGGCGACGGTCTGAGGGGCTGGGAAGGGCCGACCGGCAGGTCGAAACCAGCCGCTGGCGAGGTCCGGTCCACCTGGATGTGCAGTTTCCCGCGGCTGGCCGTGGCGATGAGGTCGCTGAGGACCAGTGCGGCGGCGAAACGATACAGCGGCAAGGCCGGTGACCGCGAAGGGTGAGCGCAAGGCACCGTGTCCCTCGAATCGCACGCGCTCCAGAGCCCCGGTCATGGATCCCGGCGCCGGTCCGCAGCCTGCGGCATGACGAGTACGGGGTCTACCAGTTCAACGTCGACCTGCACGCTCCGCACACCTACCAGTCCAACCCGTGGAGCTGGCTGGTTCTCGGCCGCCCTGTGCTGTTCCACTACCAGTCGGTGAAACCCGGCCAGGACGGCTGTCAAACTCATAGGCCAGGTCAACTACCTCCTGCGCTGCTGGAGCCAAGACGGGCCCCAGCAGCCCGTCGTCACCGCCTTCCCCGCAACCACCCCCGACGACCGGCGCCCCCCGGGTGTACGCGTCACCCGGCCCGAGACTCGCCTGACCATCGGCGGGTGACGACCCGGACGCGGTAGCGCGCGTCCTCGTCGAGACGAGTAGATCCCCAGATCAACAGCACGAAGACGGCAGCCCGACCTTCATCGGCCGGGCAGCCGCCCACTGCTTACGATCGCGCTCAGCTGCACGATCCGACGAAGTCGGTCCGCCGGAAACCCGGGGCGAAGTGCTCCAGGACGTCCGCGTTCACCGTGCCGAAGGTGGTGTCGGGGCGGTGCCGGAAGCCGTCGGTGAACGCTTTGAGGATCTGCCGCTTGAAGTCGGGCCGGGGATGGGCCGCGATGACGGCGTCGATCTGCGCCTGGGTGAGGTGGGACAGGTTGAGGCCCAGCACATCAAGCGGGGTCCACGGGAGCGGGCGGATGGTGCGTCGTTCTTCGGTGATGCCGACTTCCCGGCCGCGGCGCCGCTTCGGTCCGGCCGTGAACCGCCCGGAAAAGGACGGCGGATGGCGAGCGGTACACCCTCGGTACGCCGGGGCAGGGGGCATCGGTCCGTCGGCGTGAGGGGGCCCGCCGTCGATCCCGTCGCCGGAGGCCCGCCAGGACGTACCGGCTCCGCTAATCGTCCACCTGTGCGTCCGGGCGCGCGCGGGAGTGAATGCGCGGGGATCGCGGCGTGCCCCGGTCGCGGCCACGGCACGCTGCTGCTCGTTGATCCAGACAGGGGCCAGGGGGCCGTCTGGAGCGGAACGGGCGCGTGCTCGTCGAGGGGGACCGTGTGGTGGCAGCCGTGAGGAGCAGGCGTGACAGTTGACGAAGCCGTCGGAAGTGCCACCTCGACGCCGGTCGATGCCCCGTGCCGGGGCCCCGCTGACGAGGACCGGAAACCACGGACGCCGCCGCGGCACGTGGCCTGCGTGATGGACGGCAACGGCCGCTGGGCGGCACGGCGGTCACTGCCGCGGACCTCGGGGCACCGGGCGGCCGAGGTGACGGTGATCGACGTGATCGAGGCGGCCAGGACGGCAGGGGTGCAGTGGCTGAGCCTGTACGCGTTCTCCACCGAGAACTGGCGACGCCCGGGCAACGAGGTCGACTTCCTCATGCAACTGGTGCGCCGCGTCGTACGCAAACACGCTCCGCTGCTGCACGCCCGGGGCATCCGCTGCCGGTTCCTCGGCGTGACGGACTCCAGAATCCCGGCGGTACTCGCCCGGGACTTCGAGGACCTGATGACGCTGACCGGTATGAACCGCGGCATGACGCTGACCGTGGCGTTCGACCACGGCGGGCGCGGGGACATCGTCGAGGCGGCACGGTCGCTGATCCGCGGCGGGGTGCCGGCCGACGCGGTGACCGAGCAGAGCTTCGCCGCCCATCTGCCCTTCCCCGACACACCCGACGTGGATCTCGTCATCCGGACCTCCGGGGAGCAGCGCATCTCCAACTTCATGCTGTGGCAGGTCGCCTACGCCGAGTGGATGTTCCCGCCGGTGCTGTGGCCCGACTTCCGCGCGACGCACTTCGTGGAGTGCCTGCACACGTATCAGCAACGCGACCGCCGCTTCGGCGGCGTCCCGCCGACCGCGAACGGAGCACCCTCAGCGTGACCGAAACCGCCAGCACCCACTCCAGCAGCGCCGACTCCGGCACCGGCGGCCCCGGCGGGGGCCCGTCCCGGCCGGCGTCCGAGGCAGCGGACGGGACGGGCACAGGGGCGCAGTTCCACGAGTTCTTCAACGACCCGCGCTGGGCGCTGGCCATGGTGCGGGCGACCGTACTGGAGGCCGCCCACCCGCAGATCGGCGCTGCCCTCCTCGACAACTCGACCTTCGTGGCACACCCGTGGCGGCGGCTGCGCAACACCTTTGTCAGCATGCAGCGCATGTTCGGCGCCGACGAGCACGCCCGGCAGCGGGAGGCGGCGCGGCTCAATCGCCTGCACGCGCGGCTGAACGGTACCGATGCGCGCAACCGGCCCTATGACGCGATGAATCCGAAGGTCCGCGCCTGGGTCGTGGCGACCCTGTTCGAGAGCGCCGTCACCCTGTGCCGACTGGGCGGCCAGCCTCTCGAACAAGGCACCATGGACAGGCTGTACGCCGACTTCCAGGCGCTGCTCGCGGCAATGGGCGACCAGGCCGGCCATCTGCCGCCCACCCTGCAGGAGTTCTGGCAGTACTTCGACCACATGGTCGAAGAGGAACTCGAGAACACCGAGGCGCTGCGCATCATCCTCTACAAGCTCTTCGACCATCTCCCGGCGCCGCCCCTGCTGGACGGGCTGCCCACGGTGTGGGCGGCCGGCCGGGCTCTCGCCGGTCCCGTCGTCGGAGCCATCACGGTGGCATCCCTTCCCGAATCCTTCCGCCGCCGGGCAGGACTGCCCGAGATCCCCGGGGCCCAGACTCTGATGCAGAGCGCCTACCTGGCCGTCGGCCTGGCGCGCTTCCTGCCGGACGGCTGGATCAAGGCCGAAAACATCGCCGGCCTCCTCTCGCTCTCGCCCGACAGCGACGACCCCCGCGCGCGGAGCATCACGGCGGTGCGCGACGGGATGAAGCGGGCAGGCGCCCTGATCAGGCTGATCACCCCCCTGCCCGCGCAGCCCGATCCCGCCGGGGCGGGCGAGCCGCAGCGCAGCGCCGAGGAGTTCTTCGACGCGGTACTGGACCAGACCGGCGACGGATTCCTGGACTGGCCCGACCTCGCCGCCATGGCCCGGGAACTGTCCGGCCGCCTCGACCTCGACGAACCGGAGGAGACCAAGCTCTACGACGCGTACGCCGACTGGTGGCGGGAACTGCAGGCCGCCCTCGACGCCGACGGTGACGGCCGTATCAGCAGGGCGGAGTACGCCGCCGGTGTCCCGTCGCTGGCCGGGCCCGCGCTGATCAGAGTCGCGGAAGTCCTCTTCGACGCCACCGACCGGGACGCAAGCCAGACCATCGACGGGGACGAGTACCGGGCATTGTTCCGGACAGGGTTCCGGCGTGACATGGCCGACGCCGAGGGCACGTACTCCCGCAGCGCGTTCCTGAAGGACTTCCTGTCCTTCATGTCGGGTCGCCGGCGCTCGAGCGCGTTCGACCCCCTGCTCAGCGAGGCGTGACCCCGCCCGCGCGAGGGTCTGCTCGGCGGGACCCCGCGCGGACGCGGTGGGCTGCCGGGCGCACCCCTACGCGTCCGAGGGGCGGGTCACCGCGTGGGGGTGATCGTCGAGGTAGTCCCGTACCACCGAAAGGAAGCCCGGGTCCGGCTCCAGCCCGAGCGAGGTGGCGCGCGTGTTGTCGAAGACGGCCGGCCATGAGCCGACGATGGCCTCGACCGCCGGGTCGGGGGCGATGGTCACCAAGTCGGCTGCGGTTCCGGCCACTTGCCGCAGGACGGCGAGCATCTCCGCGACGGAGACCGTGACAGCGGGGAGGTTGACGGGCAGCGGGCCCTCGATCCGCCCCGGTCCGGCGCCCCGTTCGGCCTCGGCGACACGGAGGATCCCCTGCACCGTGCGTCGCGGTGAGGCCAGAGCCACGCGCAGGGCGGGGTCGACCGGGCAGGTCGCCGGGAGTCCGGCGAGCGGCTCGCGAATGATGCCGGACAGGAAACCGGAGGCGGCCGCGTTCGGCTTGCCCGGCCGCACGGCGACGGTCATCAGACGAGCGACGCGTCCGTCGACGAAGCCACGGCGGGTGCAGTCCGCGACGAGATACTCGCAGGCGAGCTTCTGTGTCCCGTAGCTCGACTGCGGCGTCGGCAGAGTTGTCTCACTGACCACGGACGGCAGGGGCATCGCCGGGTGGGATCCGTAGACGGCGAGGCTGCTGGCGAAGACCATCCGCGTGACGGGCCCGCCGGCCAACGACTGGGCCCGTGCGGCTTCCAGGAGGGCTCGGGTGGTGTCCAGGTTCACGCGCATCCCGAGGTCGAAGTCCGCCTCGCACTCGGCCGACACCGCGGCTGCGAGATGGAACACCACGTCGACCGGCCTGGCGAACAACTCATCCAACCTGTCGAGCAGTTCACCGCGCACGATGTCCACGAGCGGGTCGGCCGTCAGCGGGAGGTCCGGGTGCACGACCCGGTCGGCGAGCACCAGCCGGGTGATCGGTTCACCGCCGAGGGTGCGCGTACGCAGCAGGGCCCCGGTGAGCAGGCGCCCCAGGAAGCCGTACGCACCCGTGATAGCGATCCTCATGTGACTTCTCCTCGGAGGCGGCCGGCGAGCGGGACATGCGCGCCGTAGTGCTACCCCTTCGCGGAGCGCGGCAGGCCCCCCGTCGACCGGCGAGCGCCGCGCGGTGGGAGTGAGAAGCGGGACGGCGGCGCATCGGCACCGCTTCCTTGACGAGCTTCGGCGGGCGGGCGAGGTCGCTTCCGGCCCGGTGGCCCCCGGCGGGAGCCGCTTCGCGCTGCGGCTTCCCCGTACTCACCGGGGAAGCCGGTCGCTCCGGGCCCCAGCCCTGACCCGGGCCCCGGCGCGACCTGGCCGACACCGGCTGTCCTATTTATGCGCACCCAGGCTGTTTCGCATGGAATGCCTCGGATACTCGCAAAGGGTCTCAATCGGTACATGAGCACATAGGCGCGGTAAGGCCCCTTCACCGAGTCGAGAGACGACCACCGTGGCGAGCGGGTGGTAGCCCCCGCACTGTCTTTCACCGAAGCATGACGGCCGATCCGCGCCCGGAAAGAGGGTGAGGGCCATGAGTACTGAGTCCGCCGACGGCGGGGCCGGGCGCGTACAGGCGGCCGGACAGACCGCGAGAGAACAGGCATCGGCCACAGCGGGTCAGGCCAGGGACGCCGCGGGCGAGGTGGCGGGGACCGCGATGGATCAGGCCAGGACGGTAGCCGAAACGGCACGCCGCCAGGCCGAGGGCGCCGTGGGAGACCTGCGGGACCGTGTGACCGAGGAAATGCAGGGTCAGACGCAGCGGGCAGCCGGGACGGTACGCCAGTGGGCGGACGACCTGTCGGAACTGACGCGCAACGCGCCCGGCGATTCCCCGGCTCGCAGCATGGTGTCCCAGGCCGCGAACGGTGGCCACCGGGCAGCGGACTACCTGGACCGGCACGGCGTGGAAGGTATGGGCGAGAACCTGAAGGGGTTCGCGCGGCGCCGGCCGGGAGCCTTCCTGGCGGGGGCGGCGCTGGCGGGGTTCGCGGCCGGCAGACTCGTCAAGGCCGGCGGCAAGGCGCAGTCCGGACCGGGAGTGCAGGAGGCCCGCACCCCGGTACCGGAGGTGGGGCCGCCCGGACCGCCGCTGGCGGCCGTACGTGTCGAGCCGCACGCCTACCCGGAGGTGTGACATGTCGTCGATGGCACCGGAGCCGCGCGGTCAGGACTCCTCGGTCGGGGAACTGCTGTCGGAAGTGGCCTCCGACGTCCAGACGCTCTTCCGGCAGGAAGCCGAACTGGCCAAGATCGAGATTCGTGAGGAGGCCACCAAGGCGGGCAAGGCCGCCGGAATGTACGGGGGAGCCGGATTCGGTGGCTACATGGTCGCCCTGTTCGCCTCGCTCGCGGCGATGTACGGCCTGGCCAACGTGATGGACACCGGATGGGCGGCCCTGATCGTCGCCGCCGTATGGGCGGTCGTCGCGGCAGTGCTGTTCAGCAAGGGCCGCTCCCGGATGCGGGAGGTGTCCCCGAAGCCGGAGCAGACCATGGAGACCCTGAAGGAGGACGCGCAATGGGCACGTCACCCGACCAAGTGAGAACCGATATCGAGGCCACCCGCGGGCGCCTGTCGGAGAACGTCGACCGGCTGGCCGACCGCACCAGCCCGGGACGGATCGTGCGCCGTCGCACCGGTCGAGTCCGCGGAGCGTTCTCCGGAGCGCGTGAGCGTGTCATGGGCACCGCTTCCGGGACCACGCAGAGCACCAGGGACCGCGGGCAGCAGGCCGCCGCGTCCGTCCAGGACAGCGTCGGGCAGGCCGCGGGCACGGTGCGCCAGAAGGCCGGTCAGGTCGGTGAAGCGGTCGGCGGCGCCCCGGAGCAGGCCGTCCGGCAGACGCAGGGCAATCCGCTGGCGGCGGGCCTGATCGCGTTTGGCGCCGGGCTGCTCGCCGCCTCGCTCCTGCCCGGCTCGCAGGCCGAGGAGCAGGCGGTCTCCCAGCTCTCCGAGAACGCCGGTGAGGTGATCGAGCCCGTCAAGCAGGCGGCGATGGAATCCGCGCAGCATGTGAAGGAGGACGCCGCCGAGGTGGCCAAGCAGGCCACTCAGGAGGTCAAGGACAGCGCCGCGGAGGCTGTCCGGACGACCAAGGAGGCATCCACCGACCAGGCGGGTCAGGTCACGGAGCAGGCCCGGCAGTCCGGCCAGGAAGTGGCCGACGAGGCCCGGCGACAGTCGCCCGGCGCCATGTGACCACCGTCGCCGGGGCACCGCGGGCGGGGGCATGCGTGGGGGTGTGACGCACCGCCTCCGACGGAGCCGCCCCACCGGCGCCCTCGCCGTATCCTGTCGCCGGCCCACCGGACCATGGGCCGGCGACCCTGGCATGCATGGTGAGTGTGGACGATGACTCTGCGGTCGCCCTTCCCACCCCGCTTGTAGGTCGACGAAGAGGGGGAGCTGGTCCCCGTCGTCGCATCACGGTGCCGACGGTCGTGATCATCCCCAGCAGTCGCCGGTGGTGACCAGCGTGTGCCTCACCCGGCCCGCTCAACCGATGGTGACGACACGAGCCCCTCGCTCGTCCCCGGCGCACTCGCCGCCGAGCGGACCAAGGCCCCCAACAACTGCCGCCACGGCTGGGGCGGATGAAACGCCTCGTCCGCCCTTGATCGCGGCACGCCACAGGCGGGGCTGCAACGGAGGAGGTCCAGTCGGAGAACTGCTCGACTGCCGGGTGACAATGTCCCGATGACCGATCACGAAGCCCACGCTCCCGCACGTGCGTTGCTGCGCCGCCCTCAGGACGGTGAACTCTTGCAGGTCGCCGGTGTCGCACACTTCTTCCGACTCACCGGTGAGCACACGGGCGGGCACTTCGCCTTCGAGGAGTTCAGCCTGGCTCCTGGCACGATCGGCGCCAGACCGCACGTGCACGACGGGCACGACGAGTACTTCTACGTCCTCGAAGGCGAGTTGACGCTGCACACCGGGGACGGCGAGGTGACGGCCGGCCCGGGCAGCCTGCTCGCCGCGACCCGTGGCGCCCCGCATGGTTTCCGCAACGGAGGTACCGTTCTCGCCCGCGCTCTGTGTCTGTACACCCCCGCCGGCTACGAGAACTACTTCCGCGACGTCCACGCTGCTGTCAGCGCGGGTGCCGAGGCGACCGACGAGCTGCTGGCCGAATTCCGCAGCCGTTACCGGACCTGGTCCTACGAGGACCCGTCAGACCGTTCCTGAAGGGGAACGGCAGAGCGGGAAGCCGTGCGCCGGCGGCAGCCCCCGCCCGATGTCGGCACCGGCCCTACGCGGTGGCGAAGTGCTTCGTCAGGGCCTCGACCACGACGCGGACCGCGGGCGAGGTCCAGCGCTCCCCGTGGCGCACCAGTTGGACGGAGACGTCGGGGAGTGCCGGGCCGCTGATGACGGTCAGGCGCTCCTCCCGCAGCGCGTTCTCGACCGCCGCGGCGGGGAGGATGCTGATACCGAGGCCTGCCATGACGCAGTTGCGGACGGCTTCACTGCTGCCCAGCCGGGTCAGGCGGGTCCGGGCGCCGGATGCGGCCTGGAGCAGGCCCGCGATGCGGTCGCTGTAGGAGCAGCCCTCCTCGTGCAGGAAGACGTCCTCCTCAGCAAGTCGGGGCCAGTCGGCGGGCTTTCGCAGCGAGGCCAGGGGATGACCCGGCGGCCCCACGAGGCAAAGCGGCTCAGTGGCGATCACGGATGCCGTCAGACCGGGGAAGGCAACCGAGTCCTCCAGGAGCAGGGCGAGATCCAGTTGTCCGCTGCGCAGCCCTTCGACCGCGGCCTGCGTGCCGGCGGGAAACAGATGCACGGCGATGTTCGGGTGGCTGCGGCGCAGGGCGACGATCACGTGCGGCAGGTGCGCGGAGCACAGAGTGTCACCGGCCGCGACGGCGACTGTCCCCGAGGGCTCCGAGTCCGCGGCGGCCGCCCGCAGCCTTGCCTCCGCTTCGAGGACGGCGCCGGCTTCCGGCACCAGCCGTCGCGCCGCCGCCGTCAGGCGGGCACCGCGCGGCATGCGGTCGAAGAGCTGGACTCCCAGCAACTTCTCCAGGGTCTTGACCTGCGCCGTCACGGTGGACTGCGACAGATGGAGTTCGGCTGCGGCCGCGGTGAAGTTCTCCGTCCGCACGACGGTCAGGAAAGTCCGGATCAACTGCGTCTCCACACCGGGACTGTACGCGGGAAATCGGAATCGTCGATCGGAATCGTCGATGGAGACCATCGACAATCATCGCTTCCTTCAATGGCTGACAGGTGGCACCGTGGGGACATGACAGCGAGCCTCACCGACGCGGTACTCCACTACACCGCATTCACCGCAGACCCTCAGGGCGGAAACCCGGCCGGCGTCGTCCTGGACGCCACGTCGTTCGACTCCGCCCGCATGCTGGCCGTCGCCGCCGAAGTGGGGTACTCCGAGACGGCGTTCATCACGGGACACGATGCCGAGCGGCGCCGCTTCACCGTGCGCTACTTCAGCCCCCTCGCCGAGGTCGACTTCTGCGGGCACGCCACCGTCGCCGCGGCCGTCGCCCTCGCCGAGCGCATCGGTCCCGGAACGCTGGTGCTGGACACCCCGGTGGGCGAGGTCCCCGTCGTCACGGTCGCCGACTCCGCCGGGGCCCTCCACGCGACGCTCACCAGCGTCCCGACCCGCACCCGGCCGGCCGGTCAGGCCGAGCTGGACGAGGCCCTCGCCGCCCTGGGGTGGGCGAAGACGGACCTCGACCCCGCTCTGCCGCCGCATGTCGCCTTCGGCGGCGTGCAGCACCTCATCCTCGCCGCCGCCACCCGGGCGCGACTGGCCGACCTCGCCTACGACTTCGACGCCCTCGGCGACGTCATGCGCCGTCACGGCTGGACAACGCTGCAACTGCTGTGGAAGGAGTCGGACGACCTCTTCCACGCCCGCGACCCGTTCCCCGTCGGGGGAGTGGTGGAGGACGCGGCCACCGGCGCCGCGGCGGCCGCGTTCGGCGGCTACCTGAGGAGTCTCGGCCTGGCACCCCGCGGCCGGACCGTGCGGATCCGCCAGGGCGAGGACATGGGCAGCCCCAGCCTGCTCAGTGTGGACATCGACCCTGCGGACCCGCGCATTCGCGTCACCGGCCAAGCGGTGCCGCTCAAGCGATAGGCGCGTCACCGGCCAAGCGGTGCCGCTCAAGCAGCAGGGCCCCGGGTAGGGGCATCCGCTACGTACTCCCCTCCCTCACCGGTCGGCCCGACCCCGAACGTTCGGCACCCGCCGTCAGTGGCGCCCGTCACATGAACCCGTTGTCACAGGGGTTGGGGAGCACCGTTTCAACCTGTTCGACAGCCCGGCCGCCGCGAAGATCGCGAAGCGGTTCTACAACGTCGCCTCGGTCCTGGAGCAGTCACCCCTGCCGAAGACCCTCTCACCCGGCCCGGTGCCGCGGCACGCTGCGACCGGCGGAAAAGCCGGATACCGAGGCGTCGACGGGGTAGAACGGATGCCGGGTGCCGTCCGGTCGCGGAGGGCCCTGCCAACAGACCAGCCGGGACGCCCGGCGATATCGAAGGACGAGCAGCATGGCCAGCGGTACCGTGAAGTGGTTCAACTCCGAGAAGGGCTTCGGATTCATCGCCCAGGACGGCGGCGGACCGGACGTCTTCGCCCACTACTCCAACATCTCCGGCAACGGCTACCGGGAGCTTGTTGAGGGCGAGCAGGTCACCTTCGACGTGGGCCAGGGCCAGAAGGGCCCCCAGGCCGAGAACATCGTGCGCGCCTGACCCGCCCGCAGAAGGGGCCCGGTGCACCGCCGGGCCCCTTCGCCCTGCCGGGCCCCGGAGCGCTAACGTCCGTCAGCATGACGACTGGCACTCTCGGGAATCTGCGGTCCGAGCTGAGGGATCACGCGGAGCCGGCTGTCCGGGCGCAGCTGGTTCGGGTGCTCAGCCGCGCGGAAGACGACGAGCTGCTCGGCGTACGCGTTCCGGTGATGCGCCAACTGGCGCGCCGGTGTCCGGAGTTGCCATTTGAAGACGTGGATGTCCTACTGCGCAGCCGAGTGCACGAGGAGCGGTTCACCGGTCTGCTGATTCTGGCCGAGCGGATGCGTGGTGCCCGTGATGACGACCGGAAGGCGCTGGTCGACTTCTATCTGGCCCGCACCGACTGCGTGGACAACTGGGACCTGGTGGACGGTTCCGCCCATGTCGTGCTGGGGCCATGGCTCCTGGACGGCCCACTGGACGCGCTGAACGTGCTGGACGAACTGGCCGCGTCGCCGTGGCTGTGGGACCGCAGGATCGCCGTGGTGGCCACGCTGGCGCTGATCCGAGCCGGCAGCTTCGAGCCGACCCTTCGGCTGGTTCTCAGGCTGCGGCGGGACCCGGAGCCGCTGATCCACAAGGCGCTGGGATGGATGCTCAGGGAGATCGGCCGCCGGGACGAGCAGGTGATCGTGGACTTCCTCGACCGGAATCTCGCGGAGCTGCCGAGGATCACGGTGCGGTACGCGACCGAGCGCCTGGCGCCGGACAAGCGGGCGCGGTACGTGAAGACGCGGTAGCCCTCCGTCCGTCCCGGCAGCGCCCGGCCATGCGGAGCCCCGACATCTGATGCACGCTGGCAGAAGGGGTTTCTGCCCGGGGGGTGCGCACTGTGCCCGGCGGCCGGCGTGCATTCGGTCAGGACGTCCGCAGGCCCGCTCAACGGGCGGCAGGCGCCGACGGGAAGGAAGCGCGATGGACATCGAGGGATCGGTCGCCCTGGTGACGGGAGCCAACCGCGGTATCGGCCGCGCGTTCGCTCGGGCTCTGATCGGTCATTGCGCGACCAAGGTGTACGCCGGCGTTCGCGATCCGGCGACCGTGCACGACGACGACCTCGTTCCGCTGCGCCTGGACGTCACCAGGCCCGAAGAGGTAGCGGCGGCAGCCGACGCGGCCGGGGACGTCAACATCGTGATCAACAACGCGGGCATCGGGGGCGCGAGCACCAGGCTGTGGGAGGGACCGTTCGACGGAGCGCGCGAGGCGATGGAGGTCAACTACTTCGGAACCTGGGCGGTCTCCCGTGCCTTCGCTCCGATCCTCGCCCGCAACGGAGGCGGCGCCATCGTGAACATGCTGTCGCTGGCCTCCTGGGTCGGGCAGCCGCTGCTCCCCAGCTACGCCGCGTCCAAGGCGGCGCAGTGGTCCCTGACGAGTGCCCTGCGGCAGGCGCTGAGTGAGCAGGGCACCCTCGTCGTGGGCGTCCATGCGAGCTTCGTGGACACGGATTTGAGTGCCTGGACGGACGCGCCGAAGATCAGCGCGGCCGACGTGGCCGAGCAGACCGTGCAGGCGCTCGTCCACGGCCGGAGTGAAGTCCTCGCCGACGAGGAGACCCGGCGGGCCAAGGCCGCTCTGGCAAAGACCCCGGGGACGCCGGACCCGGAGTCCCGCACCTGATCCGAGTCCCTGGACCCTGGTCCCGCGGCCGGAACCCAGGACTCTCCAGGGCTACAGCAACTGCTGACCGCCGTCGATGTCGTACGTGGCTCCGGTCAGCGCCTCGTTGCACATGATGTGTACGGCCAGCGCGGCGATGTCCTCGGGACCGACGACCCGCCGGATGGGGAGAGTGGAGCGCAGTTCCTCCCGTCGTGCTTCAAGCTGATCGCCGAGTACGGCGGCCGACAAAGGGGTGTCGACGAACCCGGCGGCGATGAGGTTCACGCGGATCCGCGCCAGTTCGAGCGCCAGACTCGCCGTGAGCGCGGGAAGCGCCGCCGTGAGCGCTGAGGTGGCGGCCAGGCCGACACCGGGGCGCCGGCCGCCGGTGCCCCCGATGAACAGCAGCGTTCCGCCGGCTCGGACCTTGCCCCGGCTTCCCTTGGCGATCGCGAGAGTCATCGCGAGGCGTTCGCCGAAATGGCGGCTGGTCTCTGCTACGTCCATGTCCGCCAGCGGAGCGTACGACGGGGTGCCTGCCGTCGAAAACACGTGATCGACGGTGTGGGGGAGGTCCTGGAAGAACTGCTGGACCCGGTCGGGGTCGGCGGCGTCGAGGCTCGCGGTGCTCAGTGGCCCGATCGCGGCGGCCGCTCGCTCCAGCCTTTCCCGGTCACGTCCGACCATGACGACCTGGCCGCCTTCGGCCCGTACTCGGTGAGAAGTCGCCAGACCCATCCCCGAACTGGCGCCACGACCGTCTGGCCGGCCAGGCCGAGGCGTTGGTTCTGTGGACTCATCATCTGCACCTCCGGAGATTCGGGCGCCCGGGAGGACCGGGCACCTCGCTCGTCGAACCGGCTGCCGAGTGCCGCGAGCAGAGTTCGCGGCGCGCGACTCAGGCGGTCTCCACGAAGCCGACACGGCACCCGCGTCGCCGCCGGTCTGGCCGGTACCGCGCCCAGCGGGAGAGCTCGCGACCACGGGGAGCACGTCGGCTTCACCGCGACCGCGACGGCGACCGCGTCACCTCAGCGCTCGCTCTCCACGGTGTCCCGGTAGGTCTCGAGGATGCGCAACCACACCTCACTGATCGTGGGGAACGCCGGCACGGCGTGCCAGAGCCGATCGACGGGCACCTCGCCGGCGATCGCGACGGTGGCCGAGTACAGCAGTTCCTGGGTGCCGGGCCCGACGAAGGTCACTCCGACGACGGTCCTGACGTCGGCGTCGATGAGCACGCGTGCCTTACCGCGGTACCCCTCGGCGAACTGGAGCGCGCCGGCCACTCTGCCGATGTCGTAGTCCACGACGTCGACACGGCGTCCGGTGCGCTCCGCCTCCGCAGACGTCAGCCCGACGCTGGTCACCTCGGGTTCGGAGAAGACGACTTGGGGCACGGCGGCGCTGTCGGCGGTCGGGGCGTGCGTTCCCCATCTGCCGTCGTCCAGCGGCTCGCCCTTGGCGTGCGCGCCGATCACCGCCCCCGCGATGCGGGCCTGGTACTTGCCCTGATGCGTCATCAGGGCCCGGTGATTGACGTCACCGACCGCGTAGAGCCACCCTTCGGGGACCTCCGTCACCCGGTACGAGTCGTCCACCCTCAGCCAGTCGCCCGGGGTCAGTCCGACCGTCTCCAGGCCGATGTCCGCCGTGTGCGGCGAGCGGCCGGTCGCGAACAGGATCTCGTCCGCCACCAGTGACTCCCCGCCGGCCAGGGTGACCCGCACGGGACTGCCGTCGCCGTTCTCGCGGACCACGCCGGCCACCGAGGTGTCGAAGCGGACGTCCGCACCGGCGGCGATCAGGGAGTCCGCCACCATCTCTCCCGCGAACGGCTCCATCCGGCTGAGCAGCCCCCTGTTCCCCCGCACCAGCATGGTCACCTGGGAACCGAGTGCCTGGTACGCCGTGGCCATCTCCACCGCCACCACGCCGCCGCCGACCACGACGAGGCGATCCGGGACGTGCCGGGCGGCGGTCGCGTCACGGTTCGTCCAGGGGCGGGCCCGCTCCAGCCCGGGCAGATCGGGGAAGGCGGTGGTCGTACCGGTGCAGACGCCGACGGCATGCCGGGCGGTCAGACGTACCGTGTCACCGTCCGCGGTCTCCACCACGACCTGTCGCGGGCCGTCCAGCCGCCCGTGTCCCCGCACCAGGTCCACGGACACCGAGTTCAGCCAGTCGACCTGGTCGTCGTCCCGCCAGTACGCGGACATCCTGTCGCGGTAGGCGAATACGGCGGGGACGTCCAGCGGTCCCTCCACCGCTGCCCTCAGCCCCGGTACCCGACGGGCGTCGGCGCGCGCCACCACAGGACGCAGAAGGGCCTTGCTCGGTTCACACGCCCAGAACGAGCACTCGCCGCCGAGCAGCTCGTTCTCCACGATCACCGAGGTGAGCCCGGCTGCCCTGGTGCGCTCGGCCAGGTTCTCACCCGCGGGACCAG
This sequence comes from Streptomyces sp. NPDC043867, assembly GCF_056435845.1. NCBI lineage: Bacteria > Bacillati > Actinomycetota > Actinomycetes > Kitasatosporales > Streptomycetaceae > Streptomyces > Streptomyces sp. NPDC043867. The sequence continues at coordinate 85,222 of NZ_JBWKDS010000027.1, forward strand.
CACCGAGGACCACCACGTCGTAGACGCGAGAAGTGCCGTCCATCCTTGCTCCAGTCCCTCATCCGAATCGCAGCCCCTGCGCGGCGCCCCACGCGAAGGGCGCCGCGTGACGCGTACTCGCCCGACGGAGCCGACGCAGTTCTCCTGCCATGTTCCTCCAGCGGTCGGGACGCCGCCTGGCGGGACGAGCACCTGCCGGACGTGTGGCTCCGGGACCCCGTCGCGCACGTCAGGCGGGCAGGTGATCACCGGCCCGGAAGCCGGGTCGTCACCTCCTGGAGCACCCATCCGTTGCCGTCCGGGTCGCTGAATGCGGCGAACGAGCCGTAGCTGGCGCGCTGCGGCTCCGGGCCGCTGACCCGGCCCTCCTCCGTGCCGCGGTGGAAGACCCCGCCCGCGTCATGGAAGATCTCGCCCATCTCGATGCCCCGGCCGACGAGCTCGGCATGGGCGGCCTCGATGTCGGAGACGATCAGGTGCAGACCCTGGACGGAACCCGGCGCGGCCGTCGTGACCCCGGTGCCGAAAAGGATCGAGCACTGCGAGCCGGGAGGAGTCAGGTGCACTACGCGATAGCTGTCATCGGCCACGTGGTCGACGTCCAGACGGAACCCCGCCTTCTCGTAGAAGGCCTTGGCCACATCGACGTCCGAGACGGGCAGAACGAGAACTTCGAGCTTCAGATCCATCTACGCCTTCACTTCCCCGAACGGCGGGCGCGCCGGGAGGCGTCACCCGTTCAACAGGTGTGATCCTCACAGCCTGTACGTCACCGGTCAAGGCGGTGACGAAGCTGGTTACTCGCTGAAGGGGTCGGGCCTGGTGGCCGCGAGTCGACGATCACCGCGCGAGCGTAGGTGGTCGGCGGTCGGTGGCCCGTCATGCGTGCGGCAGTCGCCCTGGCGCTTGGGCCTAATGGCCTACGGGTCACGTGCCGTGCATGGGTGCGCGTGCGGTGACTCGAAAGCGATGCCCGCCCGTCTGGCGGCCGGTCGCTCGCGGCCCGCCGTTCGAGCCCGACGCATTGTCACCGGCCGGACCGGTGAGGGTATTGGGGTCGTGATCGCCGCTGCGAGCAGGCAGCCCGGGTGACCGACGCCCCGCGCGACCCTGGCCGACCGGTCCCGCGCCTCGGCGTGCCCGCCACCTGTCACGTCTGCGGGCAGGTTCCCGTGCCGGCGGAGCGGTGGGAGCGCAGCCACTGGGCCAGCAGGGCGAGGGCGGAGAGGAGAGCGACCGTCGCGGCGTAGACGACAGACGTCTCGTGCAGGCCCACGTGGGTCGTTGCGACGCCGGCGACCACCGCGGGCACGCTGAAGGACAGGTACGAGATCACGAAGGCCACGGAGAGCAGTTCGCCGCGCTCGGCCGGGGCGGCGATACGGGCCAGGGTGCCGAAACTGGCGAGGGCCGAGCCGCCGAAGCCCACGCCGGCGATCATCGTGCCGACAGCCGCCGTGACCAGGGAGTTCCCCTCCACCCCGGCGAGGGCGACGGCCGTGCCGGCCAGCAGCAGGCTCGCGCCGAGCGTGAGCGTGCGTGCGGTGGGCCAGCCGCGCAGGGCGAGAGCGGTGAGGGAGGCGGGCACGGTCAGCAGGGTGACCACCAGGCCGCCGACGACGTGGCTCGACAGGCCGAACAGGCCGACGGCGACGGAGGGGCCGAGCGAGAGATAGAGACCGCCGAGTGCCCAGCTCGCGATCAGGATCGGCACCAGGCCGAGCAGATCGGCCCTGAGGTGCGGCGCGACCCTGAGGCGCGGCTGGAGCGAGCGGGCGGTTCCCGGACGCCGGAGCGAGGTCTCGGGCAGCGCGAGGAGAAGGGTGCCGGCCAGCAGCAGGGCGCCGAGCAGCAGCGCGTACACGAGGCGCGTGGGGTGCGGCCCGTACTCGACGAGGAAACCGGTGCCCAGGGAGCCGAGGCCCAGCCCGAACGTGGGTGCCGCACCCGTGACGACACCGGCGCGGTGGGGCGCGTGGGCCGGGTTGAGGTCGGCCAGGGCAGCGCCCAGGGCGGTCATGGCGGCGCCGGTGGCTATGCCCTGGACCAGTCGCGCGACCAGCAGCAGGGAGACGTTGTCCGCGGTGAGGAACAGGACCATCGACACCGCTTCGAGCGCGATCGCGGACAGCAGGACCGGCCGACGGCCGAGGTGGTCGGACAGGGCGCCGACCACCAGGAGCGCCGCGATCATCCCGATGACGTACACGGCGAAGACCGTGGTGAGGATGGTCGCGGAGAAGCTCCACTCCTGCTGGTAGACGACGTAGAGCGGCGACGGCGCGCTGGACGCTGCCATGAACAGGACGAAGACGACCGCCAGTGCGGCGAAGGCCGCCGGATGCCCGAGCCGACGGGAGCCGCCGCTGGTGGGGGAGGAGGTGGCGGGCGCCTGCGGAACGGTGGCGGGCGACGAGGGCCGGTGGTGCTGGGAAGGGGCGGAAGGGGGCACGATTCTCTCCAAACGCAGTGATCGATGCGTTAAGACGCCCACACTAACGCAACGATCAGTGCGATAATTCCGGCATGGTTGACGCTTCAGCTCAAGTACGTCCCGGCGGCCGCTCCGCGAAGGTGCGGGCGGCTGTGCACCGCGCCGTCGCGGACCTCCTCGCCCAGGAACCCGCGGAGGCTCTGACCATCCCCGCCGTCGCCGCGCGCGCCGGAGTGCACGCCACCACCGTGTACCGGCGCTGGGGATCGGCCGCCCAGTTGCTGAACGACGTCGCCACCAGCCGGTTCAGCGGCGACGTGGTCGTCCCCGACTCCGGTTCGCTGGCCGGCGACCTCGAACGGTGGATGGAGGACGTCGCCACCGACCTCGCCGACCCGGACACGCTCGCACTCATGCGCGCCACCATCGGGTCGGGGCCCGAGGGCGGCTGCGCCTGCACCGCGGACCGGCACGAGCAGCTCAGCGCCATCATCGAGCGCGAGCGGTCCCGGGGCGGCGACGTACCCACGGTCGGGAGCGCGGTCGACTTCCTCCTCGGCCCGCTGTACTACCGCGCCGTCTTCAGCGCGCAGCCCGCGTCCGGCGAGTGGGCGCGGGAACTCGTGACCACGTTCCTGACGGCATCCCGGGCGCTGCGCTGACCACGACGGCGGAGTGCCGGAGGCGGGCCGATGCTCCGGAGCGTCCCGGTCCCGCCGTACGAGCCGGAAGAATCCGTCGCACGCCTTTGCCTTCTCTTTACAACCCGGTCCCGCGCTGCCTCGTCTCTCCGCTCGACCTGTAACCCGGTCCGCCAGTGTCCGGGCGGGCCGACGGAAGAAGGAGAGCACCTCATGCGCCGAACTGCCCTGGGGACCATGACACTCGCGTGCACCGCCCTGTTGGCGGGCGCGGTACCGGCATTCGCCGACGGAGCGACCCCGACCCCGGTCCCGACCGTCCCCTCGGCGCGCCCGACCCCCGCTCCGACGCGCGCCCCCGGCGACGCGGCCCCGAGCGCGGTCCCGAGCGCGGCCCCGACCCGGGCGCCGGCTCCGGGTCAGGTCGGCCGAGTTCCGCAAGGCGCGCCCGAGACCGGTGTGGTGCCCGCGGCCGAGCGGACCGGGAACGGGGGAGCGGTGGCCGGCGGTGCCGCGGCGGCGGCCGCCGTGGGCGGCGGCGTGTTCCTCGTCGTACGCCGTCGGCGCGCTGCCACGGCATGACGTCACCCTCCAGGCGGGCCTTCACCGCTGCCGCGCTGGGCTCGCTGCTGGCGGGCTGTGGCGGGCACGAGGACGGCAGCCCCCGAACTGCCCGGCCGCGCACCGCGCCACAGACCTCGCAGCCCGGCGCCGCGGCCGAACCACCGCGGTCCACGGGCCGTTCGGCCCCGGTCAGGTTGTGGATCCCGGCCATCTCGGTCGACACCCCCGTCATCCGGCTGGGGTTGACCGAGGACGGCAGGGTGCAGGTACCGCCCGTGACGGCGCACGACCGCGCGGGCTGGTACCGGCACTCACCGACGCCGGGACAGGTCGGACCGTCGGTGATCCTCGGTCATGTCACGGTCGGTGCCTACGGGGACGGAGTCTTCCGGCACCTGGGCCGGCTGCGGCCGGGTGACTCGATCACCGCGACCCTGGAGAACGGCGCGGCGGCCGCCTTCGCCGTGCGTTCCGTACGGACGGTCGCCCAGGCCGACTTCCCTGCGGACGACGTCTACGGGGACGTCGACCGTCCGGAACTGCGGGTCATCACGTGCGGCGGCCCTCGAACCGGTGGCCACTACCGCGACAACGTGATCGTCTTCGCCGCACTGAAGTCCCTGACCCCCTGATTCCCCCGGATCCCGGGCGGACGGAACGTACGCCGCCCGCCCGGGATCCTCCCCCACGAGCCGCACGGCACCCCGTGCGGTCACGACCATGGAGAGCGTTGAAACGGTCCCGCGACAGGGCAGCGTCCGAGCTGTTCACTGCCGTCTACCCACGGCTGGCCGGCTGGTGCCGCCGGCTGGTCGACGACGACGAGACAGCCCACGAGATCGCCTCGGAGGCCTTCACCCGGCTCTGGGCCCGCTGGACGTCGGTGGAAGAGCCCCGCGGCTTTCTGTACGTGACGGCGGCCAACCTGGTCCGGGACCACTGGCGCAAGACGGAGCGCGAGCGCCGCGCGGTGCGTCGTGTGACCTCCGAGGCCGCCGTCCGTCCGTACACCGAGCAGACCGACCCCTCGGTACGCCTGCTCGTGCAGTCCCTGCCGGAGCGTCTGCGGGTCCCTACGCTGCTGCACTACTACGCGGACATGCCCATCCGGGAGGTGTCCGCGCTGACCGGACGCAAGGAAGGAACCATCAAGGCCGACCTCCACGCGGCCCGAGAACTGCTCCGCGCCCACCTGGGGAGAAGCCTTGATCGCACACCATGACGACGGTCCGGACCCGGACCTCGAACTCGACGACCTGCTCGCCGTCATCCTGCGGCCCTCCACCGGCTACCTGAGCCCGCCCCCCGGCCGGTACGAGGTGGTCCGGCGAGGTGCGGCTCGCCGCAAGGCGGTCCGTGCCGCCGTCGGCGTCGGGCTGTCCTGTGCCGTCGCGGTCCTCGTGGCGCTGCCGCTGAGCACGGGCGCATCCGAAGCACCGGTGTCCCCGACGGTCCCTCTCGCCCCGCCGCCCGTGAGCAGCCCTCCGGCCGGCACCTCCGCGCCGCCATCACCCGGTCCGGTCCGCCCCACACCGAGCCACAGCGGCCGCAGGACCGGCTCGAATCCGACCCGCGTGCCGGCCGCGACGCCGTCACCCGAGGGCGGCACAGCGGTCCCCACCCGGCCTGCCGCGCGGAGCGGCTCGGCCGCCGGGGAATGACTGATCCTTCCGCGGTGTTCGACGATCTGCGTCACCGGTGTCGGCTCGCACCACAGTGCGCCGCAGGGGCCTGACGCACCGGAGGCACGTCGCGAAGTCGTTGTGCACCGACGGAAAGTCGTCCTGCACCGACGGAAAAGGAGACAGATCATGAGTAACGAAGGGCAGCGGGCGCTGCTGGCGGGCGGCTGCTTCTGGGGCATGCAGGAGCTGATCCGAACGCTCCCCGGTGTCATCGGCACGCGGGTGGGATACAGCGGCGGCGACGTCCCCAACGCGACGTACCGGAATCACGGCGACCACGCGGAGTCGATCGAGATCACCTTCGATCCGGCGGCCACCGACTACCGCGCGCTCCTGGAGTTCTTCTTCCAGATTCACGACCCGACCACGAAGAACCGGCAGGGAAACGACATCGGCGCCAGCTACCGCTCCGCCATCTTCTACCTCGACGACGAGCAGCGGCGTGTCGCGGAGGACACCATCGCCGACGTCGACGCCTCGGGTCTGTGGCCCGGCAAGGTCGTGACCGAAGTTGTGCCGGCCGGCGCGTTCTGGGAGGCCGAGCCGGAGCACCAGGACTACCTGCAGAGGTACCCGGAGGGTTACACCTGCCACTTCCCGCGGCCGAACTGGCGCCTGCCGAAGCGTGCGGAGCGTTAAGAAGGCGCTGCACACCCCCGGCCGGCTTCCGCTGCCGGCTCTCGGCTGCCGCCGCGGGCGCCTTCGGACGTCGCACGCCGTCCTTCGTTCGGGTAGAGGACTCGTGGGGCGTCACCCGGTCGAGTGAGTGGACCCGAAGGTGCCGCGGTGGCGCCGATACGGTGACGCGGTGACCTCGAACTCAACAGAAACGCGCCCCGTGCGCTCCGCGGAGCTGGGGACCCTCGTCGCCATGTCCTGGAGTCGCGACACGCCCCAGGGCGCCGTTCCCTACGTCCTCGCCTTCTCCCTCGGAGACGGCGAGAACGGCCCCGAAGGCTCCTCGGCCGCCGTCGAACAGCTCATGCACAACGCCGGACTCTCCATGGACGAGGGCCTGGTCGACGCCAGTGCCCGGCCGAGCCTGCCGGTCGGCCTGCTCGTCGTCGAGGGCTCGGCGGTCCTGACCATGCCGCAGATCAACGCGCAGATCGTCCCGTCGGCGGCCTGGCTGGCGGCGATCGCCGAGCGCGGCTGTGCCTGCCTCGTCCTCACCACGCGGCCCTGGCCGGGCGGCGACCTGGACGACAACGACGCGCTGGCCGCCTTCGCCAACGACGAGGAGACCCTGAAGTCGTCCGCCACCGTCGTGCTGCCGGCCCGCAAGCTGCGCGACCGCTGATCCGGCCGCGGTCGGCAGCCGTGCACCCACCGCTGCCGACGCGGGCCACGGCCGCCGTCGGCAGCCCTCCAGCCACCTCTGCCGACGGGGCTCTCAGCCTCCCCCTCGGCCGGGCCGCACCTCCGCACGCCGGTCCCCCGGCGACCGGTCCGGACCCGGCAGCTACGCATGGTCCGTGAGGACCGCGCTCGTCACCTGCCCCGGCACGAAGTCCTGAGCGTCGTGCGGGGAGGCGGCGGTGCGGTTCGCGTGGAAGGCGGTGGGTGTGCGGCCCGTCATCGCCCTGAACGTGCGGTCGAAGTGCGGCTGATCGTGGTACCCGGCCTGTGCCGCCGCATCGGACCAGTTCGCGCCGGTCTCCCGCAGCCGCAGAGCCGTCTGGAGCCGCATCACCTGTGCCGCGCTCTTGGGGGTCAGCCCGATCTGACAGCGGAAGCGCCGTTCGAGGTGGCGGCGGCTCCAGCCGGTCTCGGCCGCCAGATCCTCGATACGGGTACACCCGTTCGTCCGCTGGATCCGCCGCCACGCCCAGGCCACCTCGGGGCTGCCCGCGGGGCCCGCGGCGAGTGCCCCGTGCAGCACGCGGTCCAGCAGGGCGAACCGCCCGCCCCAGTCCGGGATGTCCGCCAGCCGGGCGGGCAACCCGGCCCACGGCCGGCGGCACAGCTCCTGCGGGGCCACCGACAGCCGGGACCACTCGGACATGGGCACCCGGAACAGCCGGTGGGCGGCGAGCGGAGTCAGCAGGACGGTCACGCCGTGGATCAGGCCGGTGTGCTCGCCGATCGCGGCCGTCGCCCGGATGCCGTTGGCGAGGGAGACCCCGCTGCCGGAACATGCCGGGTCGCAGGGGTCCATCACCCGCAACGGGTCGCCGAACCCCAGCATCACCTTCACCACTCCGTCGGGCACCAGCAGCCGGCGCCGGCTGCCGATCACGTCGAAGCGGAAGCAACGGTACCCCAGCACCTCTCCCCGCAGATGTGTCGCCGCAGGCCGGCTGAGCAATTCGTGCATGGCCCGATCCCCCCATCGGTCAACGCGAACATGACAGCAATCGTAGAAGGCGCGGCCGTCAGGCAGCCCCAGGCCCCACAAGTTGGCCGACAACCGGTGCCGCGTACCAGTGCCGCGCACGAGTGCCGCGCACGAGTGCCGCGCACGAGTGCCGCACACCGTAGGTCGCATTCGTACAAGCCCGGGCGGCACGGTCTCGGCGACGCTGCTTACCGCGGACGACCGGTGCGGTTCCACTGATGCGCCGGTCGGTCCGGCCGAACACCGACGAAAACTGGGGGATCAATGACGAAGACCAGGCGACTTGCCGCCGTACTCGCCGGGACCGCGGCCGCGCTGGCAGCGGCCGTCGTGCCCGTGCAGGCCTCCGGGGCGCCTGCCACGGCCGGCGGCGCCCTGTCGTGCTACGGCTCGGCCTACTCCTACTGGGCCGAACCCGGCGCCAACGGCGACTACGCCCACTACCCGAGCTACGGCAACTGGGACGTCGTGGACGGCAACTGCAACGACCTGAACATCAAGACGGACGCCACCCGCACCGTGCGGGTCTGCACCGTGAACAAGTGCCACGGCTGGATCACGGCCCCGAAGGGGACCTGGACGGTGATCTTCAAGGACTCGCGGCCCGGAGCCTCCTACTACCTCCAGTTCCAGGGCTCGAGCTCCAACACCGGGCTGCTCGCGAGCTGACGGACAGGCGGTCCCGGCCCCGCGCGGGCCGGGACCGCTGCCACGCGCACGTCCACGTCCTCGAGACTGCTGTCGCCCCGCCCGTCGCCGGCGCCCGCACCCACCGCACGTATCGGCGTGTGAACCCGCTCTCGTGCCCGCTTCCGTTTCCCTTCGGTCCGACGGGCTACCCACCAGCACATGGACAGAGCTACTGATCTGCGACTCGGTACGACGACGGGCGACCGGGCCGAGACCGCCGCGACCCGGCCGGAGGCAAGCGGACGGCCGGCCGCGCCCCGACTGTTCCGACAGACGCCGCGACCGTCACCCGAACGGCACCGCACGAATCCCCGCCGCGCGACGGGGCTCGCCGGACGAGAGGCGGCCTGACCTCATGGACGCCCCCAACACCTCGGTACCGGGACGTTCGACGCAGGGCGGAGCACAGCCGGACACCTGGACGCCGTCGCCCAGTCCCCTCAAATCCGCTCTGTCCACTCCGCTGCTCTACTTCTTCATCCTCGGTGACGTCCTCGGCGCCGGCGTGTACGTCCTCGTGGGACAGATCGTCGCGGCCTCCGGCGGTGCCGTCTGGGTCCCTCTGACCGTCGCGCTGTGCCTGGCCCTGCTGACGGCCGGCAGCTATGCCGAACTGGCGACCAAGTACCCGCGCGCCGGCGGCGCCTCGCACTACACGACGCTGGCGTACGGTCCGTTCGCCGGGTTTCTGGCCGGGTTCTGCATGCTGGCAGCCGGGATCGTGTCCGTCGCCGCGCTCGCCCGTGGCTTCGCCGGTGACTACCTGACCGCGTTCGTCTCGCTGCCCGTGGCGGCGGTGGTCGTCGTGTTCCTGGTGGCCCTCGCGCTGCTCAACGCCCGCGGCATCCAGGAGTCCACCCGTGCCAACGTCGCCGCGACGCTCGTCGAAGTGGGCGGTCTGCTCATCGTCGTCGTGCTCGGCGCGTGGATCGTCCTGCGCGGTGACGGACACCTCGGTTCGCTGACCGACCTCGGCACCCCGCACGAGAGCGCGGCCGCCGCCGTACTCAGCGGAGCGGTGCTGGCCTACTACTCCTTCGTCGGCTTCGAGACATCCGTCAACGTGGCGGAGGAGACGCGCGACCCCGTCCGCTCCTATCCGCGGGCGCTGTTCGGTGCGCTCGGCACCGCCGGGCTGATCTACGGCCTTGTCGGGCTCGCGGCGACCGCCGCCGTCCCCGCGAAGACCCTCGCGGGCTCCAGCGGACCGCTGCTCGAAGTGGTCAAGGCGGCCGGGGGTGTACCGGAGCGGCTGTTCAGCGCGATCGCCCTGGTCGCCGTCGCCAACGGAGCGCTGCTGACCGGCATCATGTCCTCCCGCCTCGCCTTCGGTATGGCCCGGGACGGACTGCTGCCCCGTCAGCTGACGACCGTGCTGCCGCAGCGTCGTACCCCTTGGGTCGCGATCGCAGTGACCACGGCGCTCTCGCTGCTCCTCGCCCTGACGGGTGATGTCGCCACCCTGGCCTCCACCCTGGTCCTTCTCCTGCTCGTGGTGTTCTTCATGGTGAACACGGCGGCGCTGGTCCTGCGCAGGGATGTCGTCGACCGCAGGTACTTCCGGGTGCCGGCTGTCATCCCGGTGCTGGGTGCGGCGTCCTGCGTCCTGCTCGCGACCCGCGTCGAGGGCGAGGTATGGAAGCGCGGACTCGTCGTACTGGCGGTGGGGGTCGTCCCCGCCCTCGTCGCGGCCGGCCGACGCCGGCGCGACGATCGCGCCGCCCAGCCGGAATGAGGGCGACCGCGTCGCGAGGAATTACCTCAGCCACGCCACCCGCCCGGTGGCGGGTGGATCTCGGGCTCAGGCGGACTGCGCAGTGTCCCGCGGGGTGGGAGCCGGTGCGGTGTCCGGGTGGACGAGGCGCAGCATGGGCTGCTCGACCAGCGCTTGACGGAATCCGGTGAGGCCTTCCGCCAGTGCGTCCCGCTCGTGTGCGGGCATGGCGTCGAGGGCCTGGACGAGGAGCTGCTCGCGGCGTTCGCGGATCCGGGCCAGGTGTGTGCGGCCGGCGCCGGTGACGCAGAGTGTGACTTCACGGCGGCTGTCGGGGCAGGGCCTGCGTTCGATGAAGCCGAGGGCCTGGAGACGGTCGACCAAGCGGCAGACCGAGGGAGGCGCGGCGCCCAGGAGCCGGGTGAGGGCACGCATGCGGATGCCGTTCTCCCGGTCGACGAGGTACATCACGCGGAGCTGGGAGGCCGGGATGTACGGGGCCGGGGTGTCGTTGCGTGCCTGTTCCCACATGACGTCGAGGAGTTCGACGACGCCGCCGGCCTGGCGGGCCGCTGCGCGGACGGATTCGTGGGTGGAGCGGGTGCGTTCGGTCATGCGTTTCCCCTCCGAGGGGCCTGATCCCCCGATGCTGTCGTGCGCGCGCGTTCGGATGTCAGCTGCTGGTGTCCGGCCCGGCGGGACCGTGACCCTGGGCGGTGCGGTCCGCGGACACGCCGTCCTGAGGCGTATGACGGTATGCCATGCGGTGGGACCGGGCGTAATCACCGGCCGGTTCGCCCTCGTGACCGGGGGCGAGGTGGTCCAGGGCGCCGGTGATGTCCAGCATCCGTTCGAGTGCCGGTCCACGGTCGTCGAGGTGCAGGGCGACCTGCGCGGCGGTGGTGCGGCGGTGCAGCATCAGGAGCGCGGCCAGGCCCATCGAGTCGAGGCCCTCGAGGGCGCCGCAGTTCAGGCGCAGGGTGCGCAGGCCGGGGCTGTCGGCCAGGTGCCCGGCGGTCGTGGCCAGGAAGGAGTCCGAGCTGTCGTGGTCCAGGAACCCGTGCACCTCCAGGCGCAGCACGCCTTCGTCGGTGTCGGGTGACGTGATCAGGCGCAGGTACGCGGACTCGAACTCGGCGGGCGGCGTCATGCGGTGTTCCTGGTGTGCGAGGCGGTCACAGGGCCCGTGCCGGCGAGGCGGTCGGCGGCCCTGCCGAGTATGAGTGTGGCGCGGGGGAAGTCCTTGAGCTGTTCGCTCAGGATGTCCAGCGCCGGGTGGAGGGAACGAGCGGGTACGCCCCGGGCGTTGAGGATCCCGGCGGTCCAGACGAGGAAGTCGGAGAACAGCTCCGGGGCGTCGGTGTAGAGGGCCGTGGAGAGGAAGTCCACGATGTGGGCGACGTCCTCGGCCGTGTGCGACCGCTGTGCGGCCGTGTGGTCGCGCATGGCGGGGAAACGCTCTTGCAGTCCGTCCATGACCGCGCGCACCAGGCTGGTGCCGGTGCGGGCGACCATCGTGTATTCCTGGTCGGCCAGGTGCGGCAGGTCGTCGATGGGCTGGTGCGCGGCGGCGGGGCGGGGGAGCGGACCCCGGTCGAGGCGGTCCGCGGCGGCCCTCGCGTCGGGAGCCCAGGCGTCGGCGCCGAGCCGGCGGGCGTACTGGCCGTGGCGGCCGAAGGCGGCTCCGCCGGCCAGGACCGGGGTGCCGGTGGCCTGGACCGCGGTGATCGCGGCGTGCGCGGCCGGCAGCCGGGTGGTGATCGAGCTGGAGAGTGCGACCAGTTCGGGGCCGGTCTGGTGGACATGGGTGATCAGGTGGCTGGTGGGGACCTGGGCGCCGAGATAGTCGACCCGCCGGCCGCGCAGTTTGAGCACTTCGGCCAGCAGCCGGGCGGGCAGGCCGTGCCATTCCCCGTCCACGCAGGCCACGACGACCGTGCCCCGGTCATCGGCGGGGCGGGCGGAGCAGCGGTGGGAGAGGGCGGCGATGGCGCGGTCGCTGATGGCGGAGGCCGCGTGTTCCTGGGCCACGCTGATGCGGTTGGCGGCCCACTCCTCGCCGACTCGGCGCTGGACCGGGGCGATCAGGTCCAGGAGGACACTCTCGGCGGGGACGCCGTCCTCCAGCGCGCCGAAGACCGTGGCCGTGGCCGTCTGCTCGTCGCCGGCGGTGGCTGCCTCCCACAACCGGTCGATCCGGTGCTCGGGCAGGACGGTCGCGGTGGGACTCATGCGGTGAACCTGCCCCGAGTGTGACCGCCCACCGCGCTCAGGTGGTGGGAACTGGGAGCCGCGATGACCATGACGGCCATGTCGTCGTGCGGTTCGGAGCCCACCCACTGCGCGGCGAGCATCTGCACACGCTCCACGACCGCTTCGGCCGGCAGGCCCGCGCACTGGGCCAGCGCGTCCTTCAGCCGTCCCTCACCGAACATCTCGTCCCCCAGCGGACCGCCCACCGCCTCGGTGATGCCGTCGGTGAAGAGCACGCAGAACTCACCCGGCGCCAGCGTCTCGTGCGTGGTCGTCGCACGGGCCTGGGGGAAGACCCCGACCAGGGTGCCGCGGGAGCGTCCTTCCTCGACGGTTCCGTCCCGGCGCACGACGAGGGCCGGCGGATGTCCGGCGCTGGTCACCCGGAGGCGTACGGCGCCCGCTTCGCGCACCGCGGAAACCATGACGAGGGTGGCGAAGCGCGTGTGGTGGGAGTTGAGGAGTGCGCCGTTGAGCAGGTCGATCATCCGCTGGTGGTCGTCCGCCATCGGCAGCAGCGCGTGGAGCGTATTGCGGATCTTCCCGGTGAGGACGGCGGCCTCCAGGCCCTTGCCGCAGACGTCGCCGAGGACCGCGAAGGAGGCCTCGCCCTCGGTGGCGGCGGGATGGACGTCGTAGAAGTCGCCGCCGATGCGCTCGTGGTCCTTCGAGGGACGGTAACCGCCGGCGAAGTCCACGCCCGCGACCTGGTGCAGGACAGGCGGGAGCAGTTCGCGCATCAGGGTCTGGGAGAGCGACGACTGCTCCGCGTACAGACGGGCGGCCGACATCGCGGCGCCGGCGCGGGCGGCGAACAGACGGGCGAAGACCTCCTCCGCCTCGGTGAACGCCATCTCCCCGCTGCGGCGCAGCAGGATCAGGGCCCCGGCGGGCACGCCGTGTCCGGGCAGCGGGGTGACCACGATCGAGCCGACCGGGCCGAATCCCTCGGGTACCACCCAGTCGGGGGCGGAGACCGGGTCGATCCACCGGGAGGGGACGGGCGGGAATCCCTGGAGCGCCTCGGCCAGTCCGGAAACGTCCCGCGGGTCGGCGTTCCGCTGGGCGCGCTGAGGTTCACCGCCGTCCAGGCAGCTGACGACCGGCAGCCGGTGCCCGCTGCGCGGCGCGACGACCAGCGCCGCGTCGGCGAGGTGCTGGGCCGCCAGCTGCGCGATCACGTCCATGCACCGGTCCAGGTTCAGCGAGGAGAGGAGCGTGTTGGACGCCTGGATGAGGAACGCGGTCCGCTCGCGCTCCATCCGCAGGGCTTCGCGGACCAGCCGGTGGTCGGTGTCGTCCACGAGCCACCACACGACATCGCCGTCGGCCTGCGCGGTGGGGTGGGCCTCGAAGCTCCGCTCTCCCACCGCGCCCGACGCCACTGCGGTCCCGCCAGGACCACGGGCCCCCCGCAGCGTGTGAGCGTCGGCCAGCCATGCCGGTACGTTCCCGGCCAGGCCCATGCCGGGACCCATGCCGGGGAAGAGTCCGGCGGCCTGCGGGTTGACGTGCCGTACTGTGCCGGCGGGATCCACGACCAGGACGGGGTAGGGCACGGAGGTCCATGCCATGTGCGCCGGCGCGTGCGCGCTCTCGGCGTGTGCCTGCTGGGTGGAAGTCACAACCACGAAGGCCCGCTGCGCGAACCCCTCACCTCATCCGGTCGAAGAATTATTGCCGTTCGGCAACCATCCTCCATCGGCCCCCTCCTGTGCAAGCCGCCCCCGCCGGTACCTCCGTTGAGCAGGCATCCCGGCGGCGTAGGGCCTGTCGGGGGAGGGGGGAACCGTCTGTGCGGTGATGAGGCGATGACGTCTTCTCTTGCTATCCATGCAGGTCAGCGGCCGGACGACCCGTTCCGGCGGGGTGTGCGATGCTGCCCGTACACAAGAAGTGAAGAACCTGGGGAGAAGCTGAAACGGTCAAGGCCTCCGGGTCCCACCCGCCGCCGTGGGCGTCGGCCGCGAGTCGCGTCGGTAGCGGCCGAGGCGGCCTCGCCGGTTTCTCCGGCGTACGCAGGCACGATGCGCTCGGCGGGACACGACTCTTGTCGTTTGACAATTATAGCTGTTGGGCAACAAAGTGGCCGCGGTGGACGCGTGGGGGAGAGGACTGGAATGTTCCGGTGGACGCGCACTGATCGGCGGTGCGCCGGCCGTTGGCGCCCCGCGCGGCCGACGGACCCGGTGCCGCGTCGCGGGAGTTCAGGCGGACCGGGCGTCGGCGTCGTGGTGCGTCTGGACGGCCACGACGTCGCAGCGGGCCTCCGGGCCTCCAGCGGGGGCGCTCCGGGTGCGGGCGCCAGGGCCGGAAGGCGGCCTTTGTCACACCCCCGCAGGCGCTGGGGCGGCTGTCGGCGCACCGGGCGTGTGGCCCGGCTGCAGATGACGTGAACGAGCGGCAGGGCCTGCCGAACGGCTCATCCCTGGGCGAGGCCTTCAAGACCCGGCAAGAGATTGGTGTTCCCTCCATCGTGAACAGATTTGTGGCCGCTGAACGCGCCCTGCGTACGGCGGCACCCCATGAGCTGCTCGACGCCGTCCGGCGTGTGCTGGCCGAGCGGTATGCGGCGGAATCCGTCGAACTCTTCATGGCCGACTACGGTCTGACCGTGCTGCAGCCGGTGTCCGTGCTCCCGCACACCACGGAGCCGGTCTCGGCCCACGGCAGTCCCGCGGGCCGCGCCTTCGGCGCTCAGGAGCCCTTCGTGGAAACGGCCCCGGGTGACCTGGCACGTGTGCACCTGCCGGTCACGGTGCGCGGTGACCGGCTCGGCGTACTGTCCGTCACCCTGCCCGGGGGAGGCCACGTCGAGGACACCCTGGCGGAACTGACGGACATCGCGCAGGTGCTCGCCCACGAGGTTGTCGTGGCCGAGCGGGACACCGACCTGTACATGCAGGCGCGGCGCAAGGACCGGCTGACGCTGGCCGCGGAGATGCAGTGGCAGCTGCTGCCCGGCCGCTCCTGCGCCCGGCCCGAGTACGAGCTCGGCGCCCAGCTGGAACCCGCGTACGCCATCTTCGGGGACAACTTCGACTGGTCCGCGACGGCGGACCACCTGATGCTCTACGTCAGCAACGGCATGGGGGAGGGAATCGAGGCCTCCCTGCTGACGAACCTGGCGATCAACGCCCTCCGCAACGCGCGACGGGCCGGCATTCCCCTCGCCGACCAGGCGGCCCTGGGGGACCAGGCCGTCTACGCCCATTACCGGGGTGAGCGCTACCTCTCCGTGCTCATGCTCGAATTCGAACTGGCCACCGGGCGGGTGTCGGTGGTGGACGCCGGCTCGCCCCAGATGCTGCGGCTGCGCCGGGGCACGGTCGAACGCGTCCTCCTGGACGCGCAGCTGCCGCTCGGCATGTTCGAGGAGACGGACTACGTCATCCAGGAGTCCCACGTCGAGCCCGGCGACCGACTGATCTTCGTCAGCGACGGGGTCTACTCGGTCGCGTCACCCCGAGGGGAGGCGTACGGGGACGCCGCGCTGGCCCGGGCGATCCAGGCCACGCGCCTGCTGCCCGCCGCCGAGGTTCCGCGCGCCATCCTGCGTGAACTGACCGGTCACCGCGGCCAGTCCGTGCCGGAAGACGACGCGCTGGTGGTCTGTCTGGACTGGCTGGGGCGATGAACGAGAGGTCATGCACGCAGCTGACGTGAGCTGTGCCGACGCAGTGCCGAAGCAGGACGCGTCCCGGAAACCGGCGGCGCGGAGCCACGCGATAACGTGAGCACTGCCGAAGTGAAAACGTGGGGACTGCCGAAGAGAAGAGGGTGGTCGCCATGACCGCAGCGCAACCGGAGCCATCCGCCGAAAGCCTGCTGCGAGCGGCCCCGCCACACGCTCTCGTCGCCACGGCACGTCAGCTGCTGACCGACCGGTTCGGAGCCCAGGAGACGACCCTGCTCCTCGCCGACTACGGACTCAGTGTTCTGCAGTCGGTCACCCACCTCCCGCACACGGAAACCCCCGTGTCCGCACACGAGGCACCGGCCGGCCGGGCCTTCGTCACCCAGACCCCGGTCGTCGAAGTCACCGACCGCGCCTCGGCGTCCGATCTCATCCACCTGCCCATGACCGTCCGGGGCGATCGGCTCGGAGTCCTGTCCGTGCGCATGCCGCGCTGCGCGACCGGTACGGCCACCGTGCTGCGCCTCGCGGAGTTCGCCACCGCGCTGGGACACGAAGTCACCACCGCCGACCGCGACACGGACCTCTACCTCCAGGCCCGGCGAACCCGGCGTCTCACGCTCGCCGCCGAAATGCAGTGGCAGCTCCTGCCCGGCCGTGGCTGCGCCCGCCAGGAGTACGTCATCGGCGCCCACCTGGAACCCGCCTACGCCGTCGGCGGAGACAACTTCGACTGGTCGACCGGCGCCGACCACCTCACCCTCACCGTCACCGACGGAATGGGCTGGGGCGTCGACGCCTCCCTTCTGACCAGCCTGTCCGTGGGCGCACTCCGCAACGCCCGACGCGCGGGCCTTGGCCTCGCCGACCAGGCCTGCCTCGCCGACCAGGCCCTCTTCGCCCAGTACGGCGGCAAGCTGCACGCCTCCACCCTGCTGCTGGACTTCGACCTGGACACGGGAGCCGTACTGGCCGTGGACGCGGGCTCGCCGCAGCTCTTCCGGCAGCGGGGCGGCACGGTCGAGCACATCGCCCTGGACGCACAGCTCCCCCTGGGCATGTTCGAAGAGACCCCCTACGAGGAGCAGACCTTCCAGGTGGAGCCGGGCGACCGGCTGATCGCCGTCAGCACGGGGGTGCACGGCGCACGCTCCGCCGACGGAGACCTCTTCGGCGAACGGGCCCTGCGCCAGACGCTCGGCGCCGTCCGGGCTGCTCCGCCGCACGAAGCCGCGCGAGCTGTCGTCTCCGGCCTGATCGAGCACTTCGGCAGCAACGCCCTGTCGGCCGACGCGGCCGTGGTGTGCCTCGACTGGAACGGCCGCCAGGCCGGTACGGCCCGGCGCGACATCCCGGATCAGTGACCGGCCGGCGTCACACCGGCCCCGGCTCCCCGGCAGGCTCGCCCCCGCGTTCTGCCGCCAGGAACGCCTGCATCCCCCGGTTCAGTGCCGCCCGGTCGGCCTGCGACATTCCGTACAGCGCCGTCGTGAGCGCCGCCGTCCGGCGGCGGGCCACGCCGTCGAGCACGTGCCGCCCCCGCGCGGTCAGACTGAGCCGCACTTCGCGACGCCGGAACGGGTGAAGGGTGCGTTCGAGGAGTCCCGCCGCCTCGAGCCGGTCGCACAGCCGACTCGCCGTGGACAGCCCCAGGCCGAGCCGTTCGGCCAGCGCGGTGAGGTTGGCGCCAGGGGCCGCGGCCAGCGTGTGCAAGGCTCGCAACTGGTGCATGGACAGACGGAGCGGCGACTGTTGGACGGCGGCCGACCACAGCGTCGTCAGACGTTCCACGGCATCGGCGATGCCCAGGGCGACAGCCTCGGCGCCGTCTCCCGCTTCCCGCGCCCGGTCGTCGGCAGGGACGTCGCGGTGAGTCACTAGACGCCACTTTCATCAAACTTGGTCTCTCGATGCACTTCAGGCCGGCACCCGTGCAGACGCTGCTACCCGCAAACCCCACGTCCAAGCACCGACACGAAGGACCGGGCCAGGACAGTGCTTCGCCGCGCGGACCTTTTCGACCCGCCGCGAAGGGTCACCCATCCGCAAACCCGGCAGCGACGTATTACCTGTGGACCCGCCGTTTCATCGGCGACTTCCGCCAAGTGCGGGAAGGAGGCGAGGTCGTGATGACGGACGAGGAGTTCGGGAAGCTCATCGCGCAGGCCCGTCAGGAAGCGGAGCGAACCAGGCTTCCCCCGTCCCAGGTGGACGACACGGAGTACGCGATGCTCGCGCGGCACGCCGAGTTCGGAGCCTGCGCACACTGACGGCCCCACGTGCGGCGGACACCCCGTGCGGGGAGATGGCCCACGCGAGTGACCGGGGCCGCGCTGTTGCCGCAGTTGCCTGCAAGGGGCTTAACCCCGCCGCCGGCTGCCTCCGACGGCGGCCAGTCCCCCCGGGGCCCCGGGGGGAACGTCCCGTGTGCCGGTCGGTCACGATCGTCGCCGAGCACCAATCCGCCCGGCTCCCCGCAACGGATCCCCTTGGAGGTGCCGTCGGATCGGGCCCGCGACATCGATGAAGCACGCCACGCCACCGGATCGCCGACCGCTCCGGTGAAGGCCTGCGGACAGGAGCACCATGTCGGACTCGGATCATGAACGACCGCACGTGCAACGCCTCACGTGCCCGGACTGCACAGCCGGTCCCAGCCCCGAGAACACCTCTGTCCGGACCGGCTGCCCCGACGGAATGACCGAGGTCTGGCACACCGCCGACTGCCCTGAACTCGCCGTGCAGTGCATCCTCACCGAAGACCGGATGCGCCGCGCCAGAGAAGCCCACGCGCAGAGCGCGTTCTCCGGCGGCGTGCAGCGCCTGCACGCCGCGGTGATCGACTTCGACACCGATCCCGCCGCCGCGCCGTTCATCTCCGCGCTGTTGAAGCTGGTCGGCGCCCAGGCCCGGAACGTCGACCGCCCGGTGCCGCTGAGCCGGTGGGCGGAGATCCTGGACGAGTTCTTCCCGGACGGATGAGACGCGGTCGGCCGCACGCCCGGCGTGCGAGGGTCCGGCCGGCCAGAAGCCTTTCCATGCTGTGAAGCGGTCGGGGATTCGGCTTGCCGCATTCGGCGACGACATGATGACGGCCTCGTGTGGGGCCGTCTCCGGGCCGCGTTCGGAGCGTCACAGCCAGCCGTTGCGGCGGAACGTCCGGTGCAGCAGCGTGGCGGCGGTCACCATGACGGCGATGGCGAGCGGATACCCGTACGTCCAGCTCAGTTCCGGCATATGGGCGAAGTTCATGCCGTAGATGCCGGCGATGAGGGTGGGGGTCGCCAGGATCGCGGCCCAGGCCGAGATGCGGCGCATGTCGTCGTTCTGCCATGTGCCCACCCGGGCGAGGTGCGCGTCGAGGACCGAGTTCAGGAGTTCGTCCAGCGAGCGCACCTCGGTGTCGGTCCGGTGCAGGTGGTCGGAAACGTCGCGGAAGTACGGGAGCATCTCCGCGGGCCACTCCGCGCGAGGACCGGCGAAGTCCTGCACGACGGGCACCAGGGGCTGCACGGCATCCTGGAACTCCAGGACCTCCCGTTTGAGCGAGTAGATCTGCTCGGTCAGATCCTCCCGGCCGGGCGCGAAGACGCAGCGCTCCAGCGCGGTCAGGTCGGTGCGGACCTGCACGGAGGCCTCGAGGTAGGAATCGACCACCGTGTCCAGGACGGCGTGCAGCACCGCCGTGGGGCCGAACCGCTGCATCTCCGGGGTCCGGCTCAGCCGTCGGGCCGCCTCGACGGTCGGATCGACGGAGCCGTGGCGGACGGTCAACGCGAACCGGGGGCCGGTGAAGACCATGACCTCCCCGGTCTCCACGTCGTTCCCGTCCTCGAGGTACCACAGCGTCTTCAGCGCCACCACGAGCACATCGCCGTACCGCTCCCGCTTCGGGCGCTGGTGCGCCTGGGCGGCATCCTCCACCGCCAAGGGGTGCAGTCCCAGCGGGACCGCCAGCTCCTCGAGGTCCGCCGGGTCCGGATCGTCCAGATGCACCCAGCAGAACTCCCGCTCCCCGACGCGCTTCAGGCTCGCCAGTACCGCGGCCAGGCCGCCGTCGGTCTGCTCACAGTCCACCTGCTCAGGCGGGTCAGGCAACTCACGATAGATAAGACACCTCATCCCTTACACCTGCACCGATGTGGCGATTGCATGCCTGTGATCTGCGGCCCGTGCCTCTTGGTGATCCGCAGTCGGCAAGAAAACGGACTCAACCTGAGTCGCCTCTTGTCAAGTTTCATGACGCGCGCTATAGAGGAGGTGTCGTTTCCTGCGCATCCTGTCTGCGGAGAGGAGTTGACCGATGATGCTCATGCGAACCGACCCCTTCCGGGAACTGGACCGGCTCACCCAGCAGGTGCTGGGGACCGCGGCGAGGCGGCGGCCATGCCGATGGACGCCTTCCGCGTCGGGGACACCTTCGTCGTCGAGCTGGATCTGCCGGGCGTGGCTCCCGAGAGCATCGACCTGGACGTCGAGCGCAATGTTCTGACGGTCAGGGCCGAACGCCGCCCGAGCTCCGGCGAGGACGCCGAGGTCGTGATCACGGAACGGCCCGCGGGGACGTTCAGCCGCCAGCTCTTCCTAGGCGAGACCCTGGACACCGAACGTATCGACGCCTCCTACGAGGCGGGTGTGCTGCGGCTCGCGATCCCCGTCGCCGACCGGGCGAAGCCCCGCAAGATCGCCATCAGCGGCGGCGGCTCGCGCAAGCAGATCAGCGGCTGAGACCCGCGCACGGAGCGGGCGGGAGCCGGCCGGAGGTTTCCGCCCGCGGTGCCCTACCGCGGTGCCCTGCCGCGGCGCCCTGTGAGGCCCGTCACCCGGAGGCCCGGAGGCTGTCATGCGTATGCACTGGGACGAGTTCATCGCCGCGGTCCAAGAGCGCGGCCAGTACCCCGAACGGGAAGAGGCCGAACGATCCTCCCGTGTCGTTCTCGCTCTGCTGGGTGCTCACCTCGTCGGCGACGTCCGGGCCGAACTGGGCGCCCGGCTCCCCGAGACGATGGCGCTCGTCCTTCTCAACCCCCTGCAGGCCCACGAACCCCTCGCGCCGGAACGGTTCATCCGGGCGACCGCGGCGTGGATCGAAGGTGCCACGGACCAGACCGCGACGTGGGACGTCAGCGCCGTGCTCAGCGTCGTGGCCGACCTCGCGGGAGACAGCCTGACCGGCCGGCTCCTGCTCCAGCTCCCGCCCGGCTACGACCTGCTCTTCGGCCGCCCGCAGGCCGGGTGACCGCCGGCCGGGTCCGGCCGGCGGACTCCGAGGCACGCAAGACCCGGGCGAGCGGCGGATCCCGGTCCCGGGGATGGTCCGGCTCAGCGGTTCTCGAACAGGGCGACGGTGTCCGCGTCGGCGAGTTGCGGGGTTTGCGCCTCCGCCACCATGAGGGCGGCGACGCCCGCACGCGGTGCCCTGGGCGGGATCATCCGAGGTGAGAACTCCCCGGCGCGGATGAGGTGTCCGTTGCCCCGGTAGGGCCCATTGGTCAGCGGCCCGGCGTGGACGGTGGTTCCGCCCGCGTCGCGGACCGTACGGCCGGCGGCGTCCTTGGCGTCCCACTCGTGGCGCAGGACGCGCTTGAGGAGGGCTCCGTTGAACGCGCCGAGCGCCCCTTGGGTGGCGCCCAGGCCCAGTGAGGTCAGCCAGATGACGCGGGGCGCGGCCGACACGATCTGGCGGGCGCCCTCGACGAGAATCGCGGGGTCTTGCTTCTTGGTGATGCCCAGGGCGCTCACGACGACATCGGCGCCGTCGACAGCCGCGGTGACACTGCCGGGTTCGGTCACGTCCGCGCGGACCGTACGCAGGTTTCCGGAGGCGGACGCCTCGATCTGTTCCGGTCGTCTGGCCAGGGCCAGGACGTCATGCCCGCGCTCCAGGGCGTGCGCGATGATCAGGCGGCCGGTCTGTCCGGTGGCTCCGAGTACGGCGATTCTCACGGGATCTCCAGTTGTGGGCAGTGGGAGAGGGGTGGGTGGTGCGGGGCGCGGAGGCGCGGTGCGGTCAGCGCGGGTCGCTTGGCCGAGGGGCGCAGCGGCGCACCGTTGAGGAGAGCTCACTGCCCTGGAGGGCGGAGAAGGCGTTCATGCGTAACTCCTGACGCGGTAAGGGAGATTCGGCCTTCCGGCCGCTTGTCTTCGACGTTAGAAGCAGCCGTGATTAACTTCAAATGCAATCTAGTTACGACTGGAGTTACCTTCATGCAACTGAGTTTGTATCGGCGCTACGACAACGACCCTGTGTCGTCATCGCCGAGCGGCCCCGGGGCACGGTGAGGTCGTCCAGGCCGCCGGATGAGGGTTCCCCGCCGCGACGGGGCATACGGGAATCGGACGCGCGAGGGTTTCTGTTGCGCAGGGGCGGCCGTGACGGGGCCGCTCGATCACCGAGGAGGCAGCACATGGCGGAGCCGGACAGCGCGGACGGAGACGAGAGGCGGGCACGGACAGCGTCGTCCGCCCGGCTCCGGGGTGCGCTGGACGCCATCGGGACCGGTGCGTACGTCGTGGACGAGCAGGGCCGCATCATCGCGGTGAACACCTGCGCCGAACGCATGCTGGGCCGGTCCGCCGCTGAACTCGTCGGCCACGACGCGCACGATCTGCTGCACCGGGGGCCCCAGGGCCGGCCGCTGTCCACGACCCGGTGCGGCATGCGGCACTCGTTCCACGCCGGACTGCCCGCGCAGCGCCACGATGACCACTTCGCCCGCGCCGACGGAACCCTGCTGCACATCTCCTGGCTGATCACCCCCTACGCCCTGGACGACGGCGCGAACGGCACGCTCGTCGTCTTCCACACCCCGGAACAGGCGCCCCCCGCCGGCCCGGACACGGAACGGACCGCGGAACCGCTGAGCGAACTCGAAAGGCTCGCTCTGCTGGCCGAGACCACCACGCGGCTGACAGCCACTCTTGACGTCGACGAAGCGCTGCGCCGGCTGGTCGCGCTGGTCGTGCCCCGGCTCGCGGACTGGGTCGTCATCGACCTGATCACCGAGCGGGACGAGGTGTGGCGTACCGCCGTGGTCGAGGCCGACGGCGACAGTCTCGTGCACCACGAGGAGCTCCAGGGACCGATGCCGCCGATCCCGGAGGAGTCCCTGATGCCGCTGTCCCGGGCCCTGCGTGGTGCCGCCTCCACCCTGACGGGCCCCGAGACCTACCAGCGCGACCCGGACTCCGGTATCGCCGTGGAACAGCGTCGGCTGTTCGACGCCACCGGCATCCACTCCGCCGCCATCGCGCCCATCCGGAGCACCCGGGAGGTCCTGGGAGCCCTCACGCTCGGCCGGGCCAAGACGACGGGGAACTTCACCGGCGCCGATCTCTCCCTGCTGGAGGACATCGCCCGCCGCGCCGGCCTGGCTCTGGACAACGCCCGTCTCTACCAGCGGCAGCGCAAGGTCGCCGAGACCATGCAGAACCACCTGTTGCCTCAGATGCCGCGCGTGGCCGGCCTGCAGATGACGGTCCGCTACCTCCCCGCCCCGGACGCGTCACAGGTCGGCGGCGACTGGTACGACGCCTTCGCCCTGTCCGACCGCGCGACCGCGCTCGTCATCGGAGACGTCGTCGGTCACGACCTGGAGGCAGCGGCGGGGATGGCGCAGCTGCGCAACATGCTCCGCGCGTACGCGTGGTCGCAGAAGGAACCACCCAGCAGGATCGTCGAGCGGCTCGACGAGGCGATCATGCCCATCACCGACGTCACCATGGCCACCCTGATCTTCGGCCGGGTGATCGAGGGGGAGGACGGCCGCTGGGAACTGGCCTGGACCAACGCGGGCCACCCCCCGCCCCTGCTGGTCACCCGGGACGGCCTGGCCCGCTACCTGACCGAGGACCACGGGCTCCTTCTGGGCACCGGCGTCCGCCAGTCCCGGCCGGACGCCAGTACCGAACTGCCGCCCGGATCAACCCTCGTGCTGTACACCGACGGCCTGATCGAAGTACCCGGCCGCACCCTCGACGACGGCTTGGACCGACTGCGTCAACACGCCGCCGCCCTCGCCCACCGTCCCCTGGAGTCCTTCACCGACCTCCTCCTGCACCGAGTCCACCCGCCCGGCCACGACGACGTCGCCCTCCTCGCCCTGCGAACACCCCACCCGTAGCACCCCGTTCAGGGGGCCCTGTCGCGGCGCGTTGAGAGTCGGCCGGCCCGCCGTGGCCTCTTACACGGCACCGGGCGACCCTCCCAGGGGGCCTGGGGGTGTGCGGGGCTACGGCGACTGCGGTGGCTCGCGAAGGACGTCAGCGGTGATGTCCGCCAGCGATCCGCCGGTCCGGAAAGCCCCGGCACGCATGAGCGCCAGCGCGTCCTCAGGAATGAGTCCGCGACGCGCGACCAGGGCACCGACCGCACGCGCGGTGTCGAACCAGTGGGCACGGACGACCTGCTCCGGCTCCCAGGCCGGAGCACTGTCCCCGCTGAGGAGCATGTCGCGGATCGACATCAGAGCGGCCGACACGGCCTCGGCCACGTATTCCGCCTGATCGAGTTCCTCCGTGCTGAGAGCGTGGGTCCGAAGCGACAACAGGTCCACGGCTCCAAGGACGTAGTCGCCGAAGAAGACGGGCAGCGCGTAGACCGCACCGACCTGCGGCAGCCCCTCCCGCATGCTTGCCCCGAACAGGGGCCAAGGCGTCAGCTCGTGACGCAGGTCGTCCACCGCGACCGGCTCCCCCCGGTGAGCGGATGTGATGCAGGGGCCCTCCAGCACGGTGAACTGGATCTCTTCCAGCACCAGGGCGGTGTCGTTCGAGGCGGCGAGAAGCTGGCGGGAGGGGGTGTCGGTGAGCAGCGACAGGTGTGGCTCCGTCCATGCCGAGCCCCTCACACACGGCCGCACACACCTGCCGCGGGAGCTCCTCGGCACAGGCGCTGGCCGCGGCCTTCGCGACCAGCCGTGCCGTCTCCATCACCCTGGCCGTCATCCGGCACTCCGCGCGGGTGGCGCCGCCCGAAGTGCGCGCCTCGCGCGGTCGTCGCCTGCGCGACCTGCGACGCGCCGGTGGTGCGCGAGGCGTGGTGTTCCCGCCGGGTGCTGAGGAGAGGCCATGCGAGCGAAGTACCCGGCCACGCCTGGATCACGCTCGAGGGGACAGCGGCCGGCCGGCCACCGGTCTTCGCGCGCCACCCCGCGTCCCCGCCTGCGTCGCCCTTGTCCCGCTGCCCGGGGCGGCTGGGGCAGGTCAGCCGGGTGTCTCACGGAGGACCAGGCAGACGAAGCCGAAGCTGTCCCGGTAGGAGTGCAGCCATTCGGAGCGGCGGGCCGCGGCTGTCGCGAGCACTTCGGGACTGTCCGGGTCGTCCGGATAATCCAGGGCCCACGCTGCCAGCGATCCCCAGCAGCCCCATTCGTAGTCGTCCAGTTCACGGCGCGTGCTGACGTGGCCGTGGACGGGCGTCCAGCCCTCCGCGGTCACGCGGTCCAAGGTGGTGGCCAGGTCGGTGAAGTCGCCGAGCATGTGGACGGCTTCCGGGGAGGGCGTCTTCTCCCAGAATCCGTCTCCGATCAGGACACGTCCCCCGGGAGCCAGGTGTGTGCGTGCGGCCGCGAGCGTGGGCAGCAGACCGCCGAAGGCGTGGGCGGCGCCGACGCTGAGTACCAGGTCGAAGGAGTGTGCCGGGGCGAAGTCGGCGGCTGCCCGGTGGTGCAGGACCAGGCGCTCCCGGACACCGAGGCTGCTCGCGGCCGCACGGGCTTGGGTCAGCGCCTCTTCCGAGACGTCGACACCCTCGGCGCGCAGTCGAGGGTGGTCGGCCAGCGCGCGAAGAAGCCACTCTCCTTCTCCGCAGCCGAGGTCGAGCACACGCGCGTCAGGCCGGCAAACCCCGTGTTCGAGGAGTTCGCGCACCGAATCGTCGTCGAGCGGGGAGCGAATCGGGTGGCTGGTGTGCGCGATGCTGGACATCCGGTCACGGTTCATCGGCGCAGCCTCGCACCCCCGGGAGAAGATCCGCACCCATATATTCCTGGCTGGATCTCTGTGCGCCCCGTTGTCAACGAGCTTGCGCGGCAGAGATCACAGAGGGCAGCGTGAAAGCCCGCCCCGGAACGAAAAACGGGCGGGATGTGGTGAACCCGTCCCCCCGTCCTGTTCCCCCTGTCGGCCTACGCCAAGTCGCCTGTCCGGTCCTGGCGGGTTCTGATCGACAGGGGGTGCGAGGCCCCGCCGACCGCAATGCCAGGAGGGCACGCCGATGTACGAGATGCACGCGGAAGCGATGCCAGGCCTCGGCGGGCTGGTCTGGCATGTGATCAGCAAGGGAACGCGCGCCAGTGCCCTGTGCGGACGCCGACTTGCGTCACCCGTCTCGCCCGCCCTGTCGGACGGCGAGACACGTGAGGAGCAGTACTGCTCGTCCTGCATGGCGGTTGTCGGTTCAGCGGTGGCGAGCGACCTGCGGCGGCAGACCACCACCTGAGCCGCGCCCGCTCACTGCTTCGGACAGCTGCGCGCGCCGCCGGCCCGGCCAGCGCCGTACGAGCCTGCCACGGCTGTTGTCCCCGCCAGCACCCGCCTTCCCGACTACCAGGGGAGGAAGGTATGGACGGTCTTGCCGCCGCTGCCGGCAACGACGATGACTTCGTCGGCGACGGTGTTGACGAGATGCCAGCCCATCCCTCCATGACCGGTGAAGTCCGCGGGCCGTGCCGCCGGTGCGGTGGGGTTGGTGTCGGTCAGGGAGACGTGCAGGGCCCCGGTCATCAGGGCTTGCAGGGTCAGGGTGAAGGGCCCGGGCGCGAACGCCACGGCGTTGGAGGCCAGTTCGGTGACGACGAGCAGGGCGTCGTCGTGCGCGTCCGGTACGGCGGACGGGTGCATGTGGGCCAGTTGGCGGAGGAAGCCGTCCGCCCCGGCGCGGGCGTCGGCGACATCGGCCGCGGCTCCGTCGAAGCACCAGGTCTGTTCGAGACTGATGGCGGTCAGTAGCCCGGCATCTGCGTCATGTCGATCGGTAGCCACGTCGTGCCCCTTCTCTGGAAGCTGGAGCTTCAGCTACTTCCCGGACATTTCGGCTTTATGCCCGACCGTGCTGGCGGCCATCGGCACACCGCCTGTGGTGGCCGGCCAGCATCTTCCCCGGGTAAAGCTCAGGCCCGCCCGTTCCGTCCTGCGGGTGGTTTCGACCGTTCGGCCACATTTTTGCGCTGTCGGTGCTCGGACACTGAGGCAGAGGCGGCGCCGACCGCCGAGAGGGGTGTCATGGCGGACAGCAGGATTTTGCTCGCGGTACGGGAACGTCCACAGGATGAAGATGCCGACGCGGAGCAGCTGGTGCGCATCGGTGAGGCGATCGAGAAGCACGGCTTCGACGTGCGATGGGCCGCAGGCGTCACGGACGCCGAGGCGGTCCTGCGCACGGAGGCGGGGCTCACCGCGGCACTGGTCGCCTGGGAACTTCCGGGGCAGGGGCAGGGGCAGGGGCAGGACGGAGCGGACGGCGAGCCGGGCGGCGCCGCGGTACTGCGCTCCGTCGGACGGCGCTTCCAGAACCTGCCGGTCTTCCTCGTCATGTCCGACGACGGCGTACGGGACCTGCCGCTGTGGGTCTCGGAAGCGGTCGTCGGCTATGTGTGGCCGCTGGAGGACACTCCGGGTTTCATCGCGGGCCGGATCGTCACCGCAGCGCGGACCTACCAGGATGCCGTCCTGCCGCCGTTCTTCCGGGCGCTGCGCCGTTTCGACGACGCCCACAGTACTCCTGGCACACCCCGGCCCACTCCGGGGGCGTCGCCCTGCTGAAGTCGCCCGCGGGCCGCGCGTTCCACGACTACTTCGGCGAGCGGCTGCTGCGCAGCGACCTGTCGATCTCCGTGGGGGAGCTCGGCTCGCTGTTCGAGCACACCGGCCCGATCGGTGAGGCGGAGCGCAACGCAGCCCGGGTCTTCGGCGCCGGGCTCACCTACTTCGTGCTGCACGGAGACTCCACCTGCAACCGCGTGGTCGGTCACTTCAGTGTCACCCGCGACGAGATCGCGCTGGTGGACCGCAACTGCCACAAGTCGGTGCTGCACGGCCTGGTCGTCTCCGGCGCCCGTCCGGTCTACCTGATCCCCACCCGCAACGGCTACGGCCTGGCGGGGCCGCTGCCCCCGGCGGAGCTCGCAGCGGACGCCGTCGCGGCCCGGATCGCCGCCAACCCCCTGACCCAGGGCGCCGTCTCACCGCACCCTCAGTACGCCGTCTTCACCAACTCCACGTACGACGGCCTCTGTTACGACGCCCCCGCCGCGGCACAGGCGCTCGCGGCGAGCACGCCCCGGCTGCACTTCGACGAGGCATGGTTCGCCTACGCCCGCTTCCATCCCCTCTACGCGGGCCGGTACGGCATGTCGGTGGACGAGGACACCTTCCCGGGCCCGGACCGGCCGACGGTCTTCTCCACCCAGTCCACGCACAAGCTGCTGGCCGCCCTCTCGCAGAGCGCCATGGTCCACGTCAAGCCCGCCCCCAGAGCACCCGTCGAACACGACCGGTTCAACGAGGCGCTGATGATGCACGGCACGACCTCCCCGCTCTACCCGATGATCGCCTCACTGGACGTGGCGACAGCGATGATGGACGGGCCGCAGGGCCGCTGGCTGATCGACGAGGCCGTGACCGAGGCGGTCCGCTTCCGTCAGGAGATGGTCCGCATCCGGCGCCGTATCGAGGAAGCCGGCGACCGGCCGCCCTGGTTCTTCGGCGTGTGGCAACCCGACACGGTCACCGACCCGGCCACCGGCACCCAACTGCCGTTCGACGAGGCCCCCGCCGACCTGCTCCGCACCGAGCCCGCCTGCTGGCAGCTGGAACCAGACGCCGCCTGGCACGGCTTCCCGGGACTCACCGACGGCTACTGCATGCTCGACCCGATCAAAGTCACCCTGACCTGCCCGGGCATCGACGCGACGGGCGAGACCGGCGAGTGGGGCATCCCCGCGCGAGTGCTCACCGCCTACCTGGCCACGCGCCACATCGTCGTCGAGAAGACCGACAGCTACACGACGCTCGTGCTGTTCTCCATGGGCATCACCAAGGGTAAATGGGGCACTCTCCTCGACGCGCTGATGGACTTCAAAGCCCTGTACGACCAGGACGCACCCCTCGACCGGGTCCTGCCCGAACTGGTCGCCGAGCACCCCAGGCGGTACGCGGGACAGACCCTGCGCGAGCTGTGCCAGGACATGCACGACCACCTGCGCTCCGTCCGCCTCGTCGACCTGCTCGACACCGCGTTCCAGCAGCTGCCGGAACCCGTCACCCCGCCGCAGCTGTGCTACCAGAGCCTGATCCGCGGCGGCACCCACCGCGTACGCCTCACCGAGGCGGCCGGCCAGGTGGCCGCCGCCATGATCACCGTCACGCCGCCCGGCATCCCCGTCCTCATGCCCGGCGAGAGCGTCGGCGCCCCCGACGGCCCGCTGCTGCGCTACCTCGCCGCCCTCGAATCCTTCGACCGCCGCTTCCCCGGCTTCCGCAGCGAGACCCACGGCGTGACACTCGACCCCGACACGGGCGACTACCTCATCGAGTGTCTGCGACCGACAGCCGAAGCGGACGAGGCAAGCACCGGCACCCAGGCGCACGGCGCTGTGACGCCGGCCCAACGAAGCCACCCCGAGGAGGCCCGCGAGCGGTCCTGACGGGACCGCGGGGGACGGGCCGGAGGGTGACCCCATGCCAGTCCGACAGGGCACCCTCCGCGCGGTGCCGTCCGTCGCCCTGCCGGCGATGACGGACGAGAAGATCGCCTGTCACGTCGCCGCGGATCGGCCCGCGGTCGCCGTCGCGAAGAAGGTTGCGGTACGAAGTCCGGTGTGAACGATCAGATCAAGTCGACGACGGTTCGTGTATTCATCGCCCTCGCTCCGCCTGACGACGCGAAGGAGGAGCTGTCGCGGGAGCTGCGCCCCGCCTATGACACGTACCCGCACATGCGGTGGAACCGTATTCAGGACTGGCACATCACCCTGGCGTTCCTCGGGGAGCTGTCGGGCGAGGCCGTCCCGCTCCTGCGCCCGCCGCTGGCCGCCCTGGCAGCGGACCGCCAGCCCTTCTCCCTCGCGCTGCGCGGCAGCGGGGACTTCGACGACCGGGTGCTCTGGAGCGGAATCGACGGAGACCTCGACGAACTGCACATGCTCGCCGCCGACGTGCGTACCCTCGTCCGGAACTGCGGGTTCGCCTTCGAAGACCGCCCCCTGCGTCCCCATCTGACGTTGGCCCGTGCCCGTCGAGGAGACCGTTCCTCAGCAGGAGAAATCGCCGAAGAGCTTGCCGGATTCATCGGCCGCCCATGGTCTGCCGAACGTCTGCACCTGGTCGGCGGCAACGTCAGCCGCAGTCACGGGCCGATCCGCTACCGCGACATCGAGGCGTGGTCGTTCGCCGCCGGGCTCCGCGGATCGACTGAACCGAACGGTGATGTGAACAGGAGATCACTCCGGTGAGCCCGGCCTCCCGCAGAGCTCGCGCATCAGGCGCCGCGCGGCCGCAGATCTGACGCCGTTGCCCGCCGTTGCCACTGCTGTCCGTCGGGGGCTCAGCTCGACGAGATGGGCCGGGAGGGCGGGCTGACGTCGGACGGCGGCGTCGAGTGGCGCCGTCGCCGCTCGCTGGCAGACTCGTGCCGGTGACAGCCAAGGCGCGACCGGACCGCACCCCTGACGGGCGGTTCATCATCGTGGGCGGACGGCGCTGGCGGGCGACGGACCCCCTCATTCCCGAGGAGGTTGCCGCACGGCTGCGTTCCCACCTCATGGCGGCCCGGCGCGCGGTCGCAGCCGCTCGTCGTGCCCAGGATCCTGTGGCTGAACGCGCCGCACGCGATCGCGTGCACCTGGCCAAGGTCGCCCTGGGGGAGCGCGGTACGCCCTGGTGGGAACAGAGCGACCAGGAGCGCCGTGCCCGCTGGCGCGAGGGGCTGACGGCACTCGACTGAGCCAGGCCATCGGGCATGCCGACCTTTCGGGTGGGAAAGGCGCGACCCCGTGGGTGGCGGGCCGGGTGGGGATCACGTGCGGACTCGGCCCCACGGTTTGAAGACCGAGAGCACTGTGGCAAAGCTCAGGAGCGCCAGGGCGGTGGCTCCGAGGAACGAGACGAACCAGATGTCCTGCAACGGTTGCTCGCCCGTGGCGAGTTCGGTGATGGGGCCCAGGAAAGCCAGCATCATCGCGCAGGCGACGACGTTGAGGACCAGTTTCACAGCGACCCACCAGAAGCGTACGAGTCCCCACTTGGTCGCCAGCCCCAGCAGGATCCCGGTGAGCAGGCAGATCGTCCCTGCTATGAGGGCCGACAGCAGGAGGGGGGCGACGAAGAAGTCCGCGAGTGAGCAGTATACGGCGGTGCGGTCGTCGCCCGCGCGTACCCAGCCGATCGCCACCAGGACGATGGAGATGACTCGATGCCGATCCAGGCGCCTGCCGAGACGGCATGCGTGACCAGGATGCTCTTGCGCAGCCGGGCCGGGATGGTCCAACGGGCCCGGTGGGGCCGTTGCGGTGAGGTGGTTCGGGCTGTGGTGAGTGTGGTCATGGCCGTCCTGGTCTGTGGATCGTCTCGGGTACGGGTCAGCAGGCAGCGCGGACTGGGCGCCGCGGCCACGCGCGTCCGGGAGCGTGGCCCCGGCGAACATGTGGGCGCACTCACCGTTGATGAAGACGCTCCCGACCGCGACGATGGGCCATGATCTCGGTCAGCTCGGCGACGTCGGAGGGCACGGCGGTCGTCATGCGTTGTTCCTGACGTTCGTAGCGGTGCTGGGAAAAACGGTTGCGGACTCTGCGGGGGCGGTGCGGACTTCCCCGCGGTCCGGGGGAGAGCCACGGTGGTTCGGGCCGGGGAGGTTCGGGCCGGGGGTCAGATCGAGGCGAGGACGTCGAGCGCGGCGGTGTGGATGTGGGGGGCTGCGGCCAGGAAGTCACGGCTGGCCGCGTTCCAGGGCGTGCCGTCCAGGTCGGTGACGGTGCCTCCGGCCTCGGTGACCAGCAGGGCGCCGGCGACGAGGCCGGAGCGGACGTCGGAGAACTGCCAGAAGGCGTCCATGCGTCCGGCGGCGACGTGTATGAGCTGCAGCGTGGCCGGGACGGACACGCGCACGACGAGACCGGCGGTGAGCATGGCGGTGACCGATGCGCCGATGCGGCGGAAGGTGTCGGTGCTCTCGCCGGGCCGGGCCTGGCCAGTGCCGATCAGCGCGGCACCCAGGTCGTTCTTCGCCGACACGGTCAGGGCACGGCCGTTGAGGTGGGCGCCGCCGCCGGCGGTGGCGGTGTAGGTGTCGCCGGTCAGCGGGAGGTGGACGACCGTGAGGACCGGCTGGTTGTCGCGCACCAGAGTGGCGGTGACGGCCCAGTCCGGCATGCCGTGGACGTGATTGATGTTGCCCTCGGCCGGGTCGACGACCCACCACTCGCCCGACGGGAGCGCCCCGCCGGCCAGCTCGTCCTCCACCCACTGCGACCCCGGCCGCGCCCGCAGCAGCGGCTCGCGCATCACGGCGAGGACTGCGTCGTCGTTCGCGTGGATCTCGCCGACGACCTCGTCCAGGCTCACGCCCCGGGCATGGGTCGTGTAGCGCTCCAGCAGGGTGACCCCGGCGTTCTCCACCGCGGCGGTGACCGCGGACAGGAGCGTGGGGTCGAGGTCGAAAGGCACGGCTGTGGTCATGGCGGACTCCCTGAGTTCGGTAGAAGCGGGGGTGTTTCCGGAGGGTGCGTCCCTGCCCCGCATCTCGAAGGTAGAAGCCGCGACTGTTAACAACAAGTGCATGCTTTTCACTCGTATAGTTACTGCCATGCAACTGGATCTGAATCTGCTCACCGCGCTCGACGCGCTGCTGGAGGAGGGAAGCGTCCAGGGTGCCGCGGCCCGCCTCCACGTCACCTCTCCGGCGATGAGCCGCTCGTTGGGCCGTATCCGCAAAGCCACTGGCGACCAGATTCTGGTCCGCACCGGACGCCACATGACTCCCACCACCCGCGCCCTGGCCATGCGCACCGAGGTCCACGCCCTGGTGCAGCAGGCCCACCACCTGCTGTCAGCTCAGACGGAACTCGACCTGGGGACGCTGGAGCGGGTGTTCACCGTCCGCTGGCACGACGCCCTCGCCACCACCTGCGGGACCGCCCTGATCGCCGCGGTGCACCGCCAGGCCCCCGGGGTGCAGCTGCGGCTGACCGCCGAGCCCGGTGACGACACCCCCGAGCTGCGCCGCGGCGAGGTCGACCTCGCCTCCAGCGCCGGCCCGCCGTCCCTGCCCGACATCCGCCACCGCCTCATCGGCCGCGACCGGCTCGTCCTCACCGTCCGCCCGGGCCACTCCCTCGCCGAACAGCCCGTGACCGCCGAGAGGTACGCAGCGGCAGATCACCTCATCGTCTCCCGGCGCGGACGCCTCCACGACCGGATCGACGACGCACTGACCGCACTCGGCCACGAGCGCCGCGTCATCGCCTCCGCCCCCACCACGGCCACCGCACTGCAACTCGCCCGCGAAACCGAGCTCGTGGTCACCCTCCCCGACGCGGCCACCCGCTCCGCCCGCCGCCAACTCGGCCTGACCACGCTTTCGCTGCCGCTCGACCTGCCCGAAGTACCCCTCTACCTGCTCTGGCACCAGCGCCACGACAACGACCCCGCACACGCCTGGCTGCGCGAAACAGCCACCCGAACCCTCCAGGCCCTGTTCGCGCCCTCATAGACGGCGACCCGTCCCACCGTGCACAAGGCCGTGACGGTGATCCACAGAAACGGGTGGGGGGGGGGGGGGGGGGGGGGGGTTCCCCCCCCCCGGGTTGGTTTGTTTCGTTTTTTCCCATAGGGCCAA
>NZ_JBWKDS010000028.1:0-78597 GCF_056435845.1 Streptomyces sp. NPDC043867
GAGTCGACGCGGAGCGTCGGCGACCGACGACAACGCCGCAGATGTGCGTGCCAGACCCCGCGACGCCGGCATGATCCAAACGACAGGCCCTAGCCGAGGGCGCTGTCCACCGACGACAGCGGGACGGCGTACAGCGCCCGCTCCGGGATGGCGTCGGGTTCCCACGCGTTGTCCTTGTTCGCCGCCCACTCGGTGAGCGTCCACAGCTCGTCGGTCTCGTGCCAGTACGACAAGGACTCCGTGTGCTGGCCCCAGCAGGCGAGTGTCCGGTCGGCGGTGCACCGGGCCGCCGAGGCCCCGCTCCCGTTCTGCCGCCAGAGGGTGCCGTGCCTGCCGCGGATCCCCGGCGCCTGACCGACGTACCAGTCGGCCTCGCTCGCACCCGCGGCCTTGTGGGAGAGGACGCCCTGCACCCCGACGGCCTTGGTCTCGTAGGCCTCGTCGGCGTTCACCAGGTCGCTCGCGTTGCTGCCGAGCAGGCCGGTGCGGTCGCTCGCGGTGCTGAAGTAGTAGCGCCAGAGGCGGGCCGGCTGGGTGCCGCCCGAGCTGAACCACTCGTTGGCGACGAGGCTGTCCGGCGTCGAGGTGCGGTCCAGCGAGACCGACGCGAAGCAGGGGACCGCGTTGTCGTGGCTCGACGTGCAGGTGCCGCCGGTCAGGTTGTACGAGCCGACGGCGGGCAGCACGTACTGGTAGCCGTGCGCCGAGTAGCCGCCGCTCACCTTGCCGACCACGTCGCTGTCGACGCTCGCCCGCAGGATGCGGTGCATGTCGAAGACGAACAGGGCGTTGTCGTGGTCGGCGCCGTTCTTCGCGGTGACGATCAGCTTGTCCTGGTACCAGACCATGCCGCCGACGTGGGAGCGCACCGCCCCGAAGCTCTTGCCGCCGCTCAGCGGCGCCACCAGCAGGACCCAGCGGTACTTGAGGTCGTCCGGGTCGTTCGCGTCGACGAAGGCGATCCGGGCCAGCCCGGTGTCCTCCGGGGGCTCGTCCGCCTTGTGGTCGTTGTGTGTCCAGCCGGCCAGGATGACGCGGTCGTCGCCCCACGTGCCGTCGTCGTCGGCGTCACCGGAGGTGGTGACGGACTGCGGCAGCCATTTCTGGGTGGTGGCGTCGCCGCTGTCCCAGCAGTACGCGCGCGTGGCCGTCGGCTCCACCGGCAGGGCGGCCGTCTCGGTGCCCGCGCACTGCGCCTTCGCACGCATCGGGTGGTTGGCGCTCTGCAGCACGCCGTGCACCCCGACGTTGCCGCCCATGTTCGTGGTGAGCGTGTCCAGGGTGCTCTCGGCGACCAGGTTCTCGTGCAGCTGGAGCTTGCCGATCTCGGCGGACGAGGTGAGCGGGGTGAGCTTGCCCGGGTCTGCCACGTCCCCGGCCTGGGAGGTGCTGATCAGGGTGGCCGCGGCGGTCAGGGCGAGCGCGGTCCCGGCCAGGGTGGCGCGCAGCGCCTGCCCCCTTCTCCTGCGACGGTGCCTGCCACGCTGCTTCATGCATCCTCCCGGTAAGGCCAACTGCCCCTCAAGGTCAAGACATTGAGCGAGGAGCATGCGGGGTGACCCATGAGAGGGATGCTACGGCAGGGAGTACCGAACCTGGTCAAGGACGGTCGAATACGAGAACATCCGCTGCACCGCGCCACCCCCCCCCGGGACCCGACCCGACCCGGCCCGCAGGATGTCCGTAGGTCTGTCCGCGCGATCCGCGCCGCCGCAGTCCTCGCCGGATCAGCGTGGCCGGGGAGCGCGCGGCCGGGCCGTGCGTGCCCGGACGATCGCGGGGGCCGTCGAGTGGGGCAGCAGGTCCAGCGGGTCCCCCGGGAGCAGGAGTTCGACGTCGGCGGAGTCGCAGAAACGATACGGCTGGTGTTCCAGAAAGGCGCCGAGGTAGCGCCGGACGCGGGACATCTCGGCGCGGACCGTCACCGTACGGCCCGGGTCGCCGAACAGGTCGTCGGCCAGGCCGGAGGCGCCGCGGCCGCCCGGGTGCAGGGCCAGCAGGCAGAGCAGTTCGGCGTGCCGGGGGCTCAGCCCGTGCGTCCAGGAATTCGCGCCGCCCGACACGGTCACCGCCCGGCGCCGCGGATCCGCCAGATCCAGCACGATCCGGACCGCCTCCCGCGGCGGCGGTTCGTCCGCGACCCGCAGCAGCCAGCCGCCGGGCAGCGACTCGACCGCACACGGCCCGAGGGACGGCAGCCGGCAGCGGCCGTCCCGGCCGAGGGAGGCGGGCAGCGCCACCCGGCTCGTGTACGGCATCCCGGTCACCGCCGCGGTCCAGCCGTCCCGGTCCACCACGAGGGCACGCCCGTCGAGCCGCGCCAGGACCGGCGCCGCGACCGCGCGCAGCCGCTCCAGCGAGGCCTGGTGCAGCTCCCGCAGCCGTGCCTGGGCGAGCTTGGCCACCGCGTCGACCAGGGCCAGCGTGGCCGGATGCATCGTCTCCAGCGGTCCGCTCACGTCCACCGCCCCGACCAGGCGGCCGTCGCGCGGGTCGGTGACCGGGGCGCCGGTGCACGTCCACGAGTGGTGGGTGCGCACGAAGTGCTCGGCGGAGAAGACCTGCACGGGGCGCCGGGTCACCAGGGGAGTGCCCACGCCGTTCGTGCCCACGACGTCCTCGCGCCAGTCGGCGCCGACCTCGAAGCCGTGCCCGTCGGCCTTGCGCAGCACCGCCGGGCTGCCCTCGCGCCACAGCACCCGGCCCTCCTCGTCCGCGACGACCATGATGTGCTGCGCCGTGTCCGCGACCGAGAGCAGACCCTCGCGCAGCACCGGCAGCACGTGCCGCAGAGGTGAGGCATGCCGCCGGCGCTCGATCTCCTCGTCACCGAGGAGCCCGGCCCGGAAGTCGTGGTCGGGGTCGACCCCGCTGCGCAGCATCCGCTCCCAGGACTCCTCGATGACCGGCCGCGGCGCCACCCGCGTGCGCTGCCCCGAGAGAGCGGCGCTGCGCACCTCGCTGAGCACGCGTGCCGCCTGCGCGGCGTCCAGGGCGGCGAGCCGCGTCACATCCATCGCCGAGTGCCCCACCGGATCCTCCTGCATAGCCTTGGGACAACCGGCTTCCGAGCCCCTTTTCGGCCAGAGCTCCACCTCCGTGCCGGCTGCCGTTCTCATAGTGCAGCCCGGCGGCCTCGGAGGTGCACGATCCGCCCGAAGGGAACGGGCGAGTTGCAACCCCCTGCAACCCTGGCGAAGCGCCCCCCGGTGTCCGAAACTTGAGCAGCGCCGCCCGTGCGGCGTCCGTGCTCCTTGACCGGGGCCCGCGGGACGGGGGTGGTGCCGTGTCGGCGCAGCACCACCCCTGTTCCGTACGACGCCGGAAGGCGCCCGGGCACGGACGGCCCGCCGGTCAGCTCACCGGCCGCGCCCGCTCCACCACCGAGGCCAGGTCCAGGGTGTGCGGCAGTGTGCCGAACGCCGAGCCCCAGTCACCGCCCAGCCGGGAGGCGCAGAACGCGTCGGCGACCTCCGGCGGCGCGTACCGGACCAGCAGCGACCCCTGGAGGACCACCGCGATGCGCTCCACCAGGCGGCGGGCCCGGGCCTCGGCGCCCTCCAGGTCGGCGAGTTCGGTCAGCAAATTCTTGATCGCGCCGTCCAGCCGGTGGTCCGCGCCGCGCGCCCGGCCCACCTCCCGCAGATAGGCGTCGAGAGCACCGGGCCCCCGCTGGAGGGCGCGCAGGACGTCCAGCGCCTGGACGTTGCCCGCGCCCTCCCAGATGGAGTTCAGCGGGGACTCGCGCAACAGCCGGGGCATGCCCGACTCCTCGACGTAGCCGTTCCCGCCCAGACACTCCAGTGCCTCGACCGCAACCGGCGTACACCGCTTGGTCACCCAGTACTTGGCCGTCGGCACCGCGAGCCGCAGGAACGCCCGCTCCTGCTCGCCGCCGTCGTCGTAGGCGGCGGCCAGCCGCATCGCGAGCGTCGTCGCCGCCTCCGACTCCAGCGCCAGATCGGCCAGCACGTTGCGCATCAGCGGCTTGTCGACCAGCGTGCCGCCGAACGCCTGCCGGTGGGTGCAGTGGTGGACGGCCTGGGCCACGGCCTGCCGCATCAGCGAAGCGGAGCCCAGCACACAGTCCAGACGGGTCGCCGCGACCATCTCGATGATGGTGCGGACCCCGCGCC
Source organism: Streptomyces sp. NPDC043867 (assembly GCF_056435845.1). NCBI lineage: Bacteria > Bacillati > Actinomycetota > Actinomycetes > Kitasatosporales > Streptomycetaceae > Streptomyces > Streptomyces sp. NPDC043867. Next base: position 4,137 of record NZ_JBWKDS010000028.1, read on the forward strand.
CCTCGTCCCCGACCCGGCGCGCCCAGGTCCCGTCGAACTCGACCTCGCTCGACGCGTTCGACCGGTTGCCCAGCTTGTCCTTCAGCCGCTGGATGCGGAACACGTTGCGTGCGCCGTCCTGCAGCACGCGCGGCACGAGGAAGCAGGTCAGACCGCCGGGAGCCTGCGCCAGCACCAGGAAGCCGTCCGACATCGGCGCCGAGCAGAACCACTTGTGGCCCGTCAGCTCGTACGTCCCGTCCTCGGCGAGCGGCCGGGCCGCCGTCGTGTTGGCGCGGACGTCGCTGCCGCCCTGCTTCTCCGTCATGCCCATCCCGAAGAGGGCGCCGGCCTTCTGGTGGGCGGGCCGCAGCCCCTCGTCGTAGACGGTGGACGTCAGCCGCGGTTCCCATTCGGCGGCCAGTGCGGGGTCCGTGCGCAGCGCGGGGACCGCCGCGTGGGTCATCGACAGCGGGCAGCCGTTGCCCGCCTCGACCTGCGTCCAGATCACGAACCCGGCCGCCCGCCGGACGTGCCCGCCGGGACGGTTCCAGGCGGCGGTCAGACCGGCCGAGACGCCCTTGCCGAGGAGCCGGTGCCAGGACGGGTGGAACTCGACCTCGTCGACGCGGTTGCCGTAGCGGTCGTGGGTGCGCAGCCGGGGCGGATGCTCGTTGGCCAGCACCCCCCACTCCAGGACCTGGGCGGAACCGGACGAGCGTCCGAGGCCCGAGAGCTCCTCGCGCGCCTCGTCCAGGAGCTGTGGATCGAGATGACGTTCGACCGCCTCCACGAGGGCCCGGTCGGCGCCGAAGACGTCATATCCGACCAGGGGCGGAGGCTGGTTGGTCACAGTGTGGGTGCTGGCTGCCATACGGATACGGTAAGGACGTGCACCAGGCAAAAGAAACACCTGAACGGCCATCCTCCGGCCGTCTTCACCGCGCCAAGGCGCTGTACCGGAACGTGTCGAAGCGCAGGACCGCCTGGCTGCTGCTCAAGGACACCGTCAACTCGTGCATGGAGTACCGGATCCTGGGACTGGCGGCGGAGGCGGCCTTCTTCACGCTGCTGTCCGTGCCGCCGCTGCTGCTGAGCATGATCGGACTGCTCGGCTACGTGGACGACTGGACCGGCGCCGACAGCATCGCCAGCCTGGAGAACAACCTGCTGGAGGCGTCCCGCACCGTCCTGTCCGACAAGGGTGTCACCCAGATCGCCCAGCCGATCCTCGACGACGTCATGAAGGGCGGCCGGCCCGACGTCATCTCCCTCGGCTTCCTGTTCGCCCTCTGGTCGGGCTCCCGCGCGGTGAACGTCTTCATCGACACCATCACCGTCATGTACGGCCTCGACGGGACCCGCGGCATCGTCGCGACCCGCGTGATGTCCTTCCTGCTCTTCATCGTGGCGCTGCTGATCGGCTCGGTCGCGCTGCCCCTGATGGTCGCGGGCCCGGACGCGGTGGTGCAGATCGTGCCCTGGTCGACGACCGTCGTGCAGGTCCTGTACTGGCCCGTCGTCATCGTGCTGTCCATCGTCTTCCTGACGACGCTCTACCACGTGTCCGTGCCGGTCCGCTCGCCCTGGATCGAGGACGTGCCCGGGGCCCTGGTGGCCCTCGGCATGTGGGTGCTCGGCAGCCTCCTGCTGCGCATCTACCTGACCAGCACCGTCGAGGGCCCCACGATCTACGGATCGCTCGCCGCGCCCGTCGCCGTCCTGCTGTGGATCGGCGTGTCCGCCTTCGCGGTGCTGGTCGGCGCCGCCGTCAACGCCGCCATCGACCGGGTCTGGCCGGCCGCCGCCACCGCCGCGGCCCGCGCGGCCAACGAGCGGCTGCGCCGGGCCCAGGCCGCCGAGTACATCGCCCGTGCCTCCGCGGCCCGCTCCGGCGAGGGCGACCCGGACCCCGACGACGCGGACATGCCCTCCGAGTTCCCCGAGCGCTGGTCGCGCTTCCTGCCCCCGGAGGACGTGACCTCCCGGCTGCGGGCGCACGCCAGGAGCCCGCACCACCCGCCGGCCAAGCACCAGGACGAGACACCGCCCGAGCGGTGACCTCGCCGCACCGGTGGCCCGGAGCGGGCCGAGGGGCGGCCGGCCCCGGCGCGGTCACCGCTTCCGGACGCCGCCGTCGCGGTCGCCCTTCGCCGGACGCCTCGTTCCCATGAGCGGACGTCCACGGCCGTCCCCGCGGCCTCTACGCTGACGGCATGGACGCTCCTCCACGCTCGAACATGCTGACGCGGGGTGACCCGCTCGCAGACCTGCTCGAAGGTCCACGCGCGCGGGGCGCCTTCATGATCCGGGCGTGCTTCGACCCGCCCTGGTGCGTGCGAGTCGAGGACCGCGCCCCGCTCACGATCATGCTCGTGGTCCGCGGCGAGGCGTGGGTCGTGCCGGACGGGGGAGAGCCGGTACGGCTGCGGCCGGGCGACCTCGCCGTCGCGCGCGGGCCCGACCCGTACCTCTGCGCCGACCACCCCGACACCGCGCCGCAGGCGGTGATCCTGCCGGGCGGCGAGTGCGTCCACCCCGACGGGCCGTCCCTCGGCGGGCACTGGGACCTCGGGGTGCGCAGCTGGGGCGACCGGCCCGACGGCTCCACCGTGATGCTCATCGGCACCTATCTCGTGCGGGGCGAGATCAGCGGCCGGCTGCTGGACGCCCTGCCGCCGCTGCTGTCGCTCACCTCCGACGTCTGGGAATGCCCGCTCACCCCGATCCTGGCCGCCGAGATCGTGCGCGACGAGCCCGGCCAGGCGGTCGTCCTCGACCGCCTGCTCGACCTGCTCGTCATCGCCGCGCTGCGCGCCTGGTTCTCCCGGCCCGAGGCGGCGGCCCCCGCCTGGTACCGGGCGCGCGCGGACCCGGTCGTGGGCCGGGTGCTGCGGCTGGTGCAGGACGACCCGGCCCACCCGTGGACGGTCGCGTCGCTCGCCGCCGAGGCCGGGGTGTCGCGGGCCGCGCTGGCCCGGCGCTTCAACGACCTCGTCGGCGAGCCCCCGATGACGTACCTGACCGGCTGGCGCCTGGCCCGCGCGGCGGACCTGCTGCGCGACGGCGGGGAGACCATCGGCGCGATCGCCCGGCAGGTCGGCTACGGCAGCGCGTTCGCCCTGTCCGCCGCCTTCAAACGGGTCCACGGCGTCAGTCCGCAGGAGTACCGGAACCGGGCGGCGTAGCCTGGCGTACGTGTACGTGGAACGGGCGTCCCGGCTGGCGGGCGCCGTCGTGTGGTCGCACGGGGCGCCCGGCGACGCGGCACGGCCCGTGCTGCCCGACGGCTGCATGGACCTGCTGTGGAACGAGGGGCGGCTGCTGGTCGCCGGACCGGACACCCGTGCGTACGTCCCCGCGGGGGCGGCCGGCCGCTGGGCCGGCGTGCGCTTCTTCCCCGGCACGGCGCCCGCCTACCTGGGGGTGCCCGCGCACGAACTGCGCGACAGGCGGGTGGAGTTGGCGGACCTGTGGCCTGCCGCTGAGGTGCGGCGCCTGGCCGGCCGGATCGACGCCGCCGCCGACCCCGTGACCGCGCTCGAAGAGGTCGCCCTGGTACGGGCGGGCCTGGCCCGGCCACCCGATCCGCAGCTTTGGAAGGTCGTGGCATCCCTGCGCGCGGGTCGGTCGGTCGCCGCGGCGGCGGACGAAATCGGTCTCGGAGCACGCCAGTTGCATCGCCGCTCGCTGGCCGCCTTCGGCTACGGACCCAAGACGCTGGCCCGCGTGCTGCGGCTGCAACGGGCCCTCGCCCTCGCCCGCGACGGTGTGCCGTACGCCGAGACGGCGGCCCGCGCCGGCTTCGCCGACCAGCCTCATCTGGCCCGGGACGTACGCGAGTTGACGGGCATGCCGTTGGGGGAGTTGCTGGCGGGCGTCTGATCAGGCGTCGGGCAGGGGCGCGAAGAGGTCCACCCCGTTGCCGTCCGGGTCGTGCACGACCGCGTACCGCATGCCCCAGAAGGCGTCCCAGGGCGCGAGCTCCCCGTGGTGCCCGGCGCCGGTCAGGTCCGCGTACAGCGAGTCGACCTCCGCCGGAGCGTCGCAGCAGAAGGCGAGCGAGACGCGCCCGCCACCAGTCGGCGCCCGCCAGCCGGCGTGGAAGGACCGGATGGTCTCCTCGGTGTCGAGCGCCAGCCGCAGACCACCCGGCAGCTCGGCCTCGACGTGCGGCAGGGTCTCCGCACCCTCGGGGAAGACGATCCCGAGCCGGCGGTAGAAGGCGAGCGAGGCGGACAGGTCGGAGACGGCGATGCCGATCACGGCGAAGCGTGGAGTCATGTGATCACGGTAGGCAGGCCGGCGGCGGCCGGTCTTGAAGGAATCGGACGCGGACGCCCGGCCACGGACGCCCGGGATCCCGGACCCGCCGGGGAATAGGCTCCGGGGCATGGCCTTTCGCGTACTCGTGTACAGCCGCACCACCGACTACCGGCACGATTCCATCCCGGACGCCGTCGCCGCCGTGCGCGAACTCGGCGGCACGCACGGCTTCGCCGTCGACGCGACCGAGGACCCCGCCGCCTTCGAGGCACCCCTCGACGCGTACGCGGCGGTCGTCCTCCTGTCCACGAGCGGCGAGGTGCTGACCCCCGAGGGGCGTATCCGGCTGCGCGCGTACGTGGAATCGGGCGGCGGGTTCGCCGGGGTGCACGCGGCGGCCTGCACCGAGTACGACTGGCCCTACTTCGGCGAGCTGCTCGGGACGTGGTTCGCCCGGCACCCCGCCCACCAGCCGGGCAGGGCCGTGGTGGAGGACCGCGACCACCCGGCGACCCGACACCTGCCCGCGGTCTGGGACTTCACGGACGAGTGGTACGACTTCCGTGAGAACCCCCGGAGTTCGGTGCGCGTCCTCGTCCGCGCCGACGAATCCTCCTACGAGGGCGGCGGGATGGGCGCGGACCACCCGCTGGCGTGGTGCCGGGAGCAGGGCGCGGGCCGGGTCTTCTACACCGCGCTCGGGCACGCCTCGAAGGCCTACGCGGACCCCGCCTTCCGCGCGCATCTGCTGGGCGGGATCTCCTGGGCAGCCGGCGCCTCACGGTGACGGCGTCGACCCGTACGCCGTGAGGAAGCGATCGCGGAAGGAGTCCATCTTCCACACCGGGGCGTCGTGTTCGGGCTGGAGACCGTCCGTCCAGCCCCAGTCGGCGATCTTCTCCAGCACCTCGGGGTCGTGGGCGACGATCGCGCAGGGCACGTCACGGCTCGCGTGGTTGCCGCTGACCCGGGCCATGGGCTGGTGGTCGCCCAGAAAGACCAGGACGGTGTTCCTGCCGCCGTACCTGATCACGTAGTCGATGAGGCTCCTGACCGAGTACTGGATGGACTTGCCGTACTCCTGCTTCACCTTCGTCGAGTCGTAGAAGACGTCCGCGGGCTTCTTGCCGGCCCGCTGGATGCCCTCGTAGACCGAGCCGTCCCCGACCTGGTCCTGGGGGACCGTCCTCGGGATCGGGGCCCAGGGCTGGTGGCTGGAGGTCAGGATGATCTCCGACATCAGCGGCTTGTCGTGCTTCCTGCCGTGCTCCAGGCGTTCGAAGGCGGCGAGGGCGTACTGGTCGGGCATGGTCGACCAGCTGAACTTCGGGCCCTTGTAGCCGAGGTTCCGTGAGTCGTAGAGGTGGTCCAGGCCGTAGAACCCGGCCTCCGGCCAGGCCTTCTGGACGCCGGGCATGATGCCGACCGTCCGCCAGGCGCCCGTCTTCCTGAAGGCGCCGGTCAGGGTGAGGTGGTCCCCGGCGGTGACGGTGCGGTAGCGCTGCTGGTTGTCGATCCACAGGCCGGACAGGAAGGTGGAGTGTCCGAGCCAGCTGCTGCCGCCGTACGTCGCCGAGGTGAGCCAGCCGCTCTTCGCGGCGTACCCCGCCCTGCCGAGCCGCGCGGTCGCGGAGGCGAGCGTCGCGTCGACCCCCGGCGCGGTGACCGGGTCCTCGACCGCGCTGCGGCCGTAGCTCTCGATGAAGGTGAACATCACGTCCTTGCCGCGCAGCCCGGTCAGCAGCCGGCCGGGCGGGGTGCCGCCGAAGGTGTCCTTCTGCGCCGCCTCCGCGAACGCCGCCTCGTCCCGCAGGGTGGCCCGCACCCGCTGGGCCCGGTCCTGGACGCCCGCCGCCGCGTGGCCGGCGGCGACGGGCACGCCCCCGAACTGCACCCCGGTCGCCGTGCACAGGACCCAGACGGTCCCCAGCGCCAGCGTCGAACGGGTCGCGAGAGGGCGGTGCCGGGCCAGCAGGCGGGCGAGCCGTACGACCGCGAGCGCCATGAGGACCAGCACGGCGAGGACGAGGACGATCACCGCGACGGCGGCGGCGCCCGCGCCCGCCGGACCGACCGAGTCCTTCAGATACGCCCGGGCGTCGCCGAACAGGCTCCAGTCGAGGACGAGGTTGAAGCCGCGTCCGAGGAACTCCTCGAAACCCAGGTCGAGGAGGTTCAGGACCGTCAGCGCGCCGAGGCCCAGCCCTGCGGTCACGGCCACGGCGACGCGCGGCCTGCGCGGCAGGACGATCAGCACGGCGGCGCCGAGGACCGCCTCCACGGGGAGCCGCGCGAACTCGGCGGCCCGGAGGTCGCCGAGCCTGTTCGGGAGCAGCAGCGCGATGACGACGACCGCGAACGCCAGCACGTCGGTGCCACGGGCGAGGCCGCGCGCGAGCGCGGGGTGCCGTGCCCGCAGGCCGCGCGGCGCGCCCCCCGGGCGGCGGGTGCGGCTGTCGGGGGCGGCAGGGGTGTCGCGGGGGGCGCCGGAATCACCGCCGGGGCCGGTGGGCGCCTCGCCGGGGACGGCTGAGGCCTCGCCGGGACCGGCGGAGGCGTCAGGGGAGCCGGCGGAGACCTCGCGCGGATCGGCGGAAGCGTCACCGGAGTCCGCGGGCACATCGCCCGGGCCGGGGGAGCTGTCTCCCGGCTCGGCGGCGGCGGTGTCCGGGGCCTCCTCCTGCCGGGGTGACCCGGTCCCCGGCGTCTCCTTGCGCCGGGGTGTCCCGTCCGTCTGCCGAGGGCGCTGTGAGCGTGTGAAGAGGGACAACCCGGATTTCCTTCCGTGCGAAGCCCGGTGACGGCACCGCGGACCCTTCGGCGGGCCCGGCCTCGTGGTCCGCCGCTCCTTCGTACGGCCGTTCGCCGGGTTCCGTTCAATCGTCAGGGCGTCACCCCGGTGTCACCCCGCGGAGCACGTGGCCCGGGCCGCCGTGCAGGAAGGACCGCCCCGGCCCGCTGCGGGGAGGCGCCGTGCTGGCCCGCTCCACCAGACGCGTGGAGAGCTCGGTGCGGGTCCCCTCGGGCCGGTCGCCGGCCATCATGCGCACGAGCAGCCGCAGCGCCATCGCGGCCATCTCGGAGAGCGGCTGGCGCACGCTGGTCAGCGCGGGTGCCGCCCAGCGCGCCTCGGGCAGGTCGCCGAAACCGACCACGCTGAGGTCGTCCGGCACGCGCAACCGCCGCTCGGCCAGGGCCCGGTAGACGCCGAGCGCCATCGTGTCGGAGCAGGCGAAGACCGCGGTGGGCGGTTCGGGCAGGTCGAGCAGCCGGACCGTGCGCCGGTGGGCCCCGCCCTCGTCGAACCCGGCGTGGCGGAGGTACTCCGGCCGGCACCGGACACCGGCCGCCGCGAGCGCGGAGCGGTACCCGGCGATCCGCGCACCGCCGGCCGCCTCGTGCCGGCGGCCTCCGATGACGGCGATGCGCTCATGGCCGAGGGCGAGCAGATGCTCGGTCGCCAGCAGTCCGCCCCGCCAGTCGGCCGCGCCGACCGAGACCACGCCGGGCGGGGGCTCTTGCGCCGGGTCGACCATCACGAAGGGGATGCGGTGCTGCTCCAGCCAGGCGTACTGGGAGGGGGACAGCTCGGCCAGGCTGAACAGCATCCCCGCCGAGCCCCTGGCGGCGATCCTGTCCTGCCAGCCGTGCCCCGGCCGCCCGTCCCGGCCCGGGCCCGTCGTCACCACGAGGTCCAGGCCCGCGTCGTGCGCGGCCTGCTCCGCCCCGTGCAGCACCGCTCCCGAGCGGGAACTGTCGAGCGTGTGCACGACCAGATCGACCAGGCGGGGTGCCCGCGCCGCGTCGAAGCGGGGCCTGCGCACATAGCCGAGCCGGTCCAGGGCCTCGGTGACCCTCTTGCGGGTCCCGGGCGCCACGTCCTCCCGTCCGTTGACGACCTTCGAGGCCGTCGGCACGGACACGCCCGCCTCGCGCGCGACGACCGCCAGGGTCGGCCCGGCCGTCCCGCTCCGGCTCCGGACCATCCACAACCGCCTCTCCGCCCCGTCCCGAGGGCCGACGAATCTTCGAACAGCCACGGTCGCGCCCCGGAGGCGAAGACCGGATAGAAAGCGCTTCCTACAGTAAGCGTGCGGCAACTCGCGCCGGAAGACCCGGGAAATCAACGGCACGCGCGGACCGGCGAGCGTTGCGCCCCGTCGAACAGAAACCGCCGCGGGCCGCCGCCGCACCCTCGCGACCCGGACCCGACCGGCGCGACAGCGGCACGCAACCCGGGCGGGACACGCTGAAGACCGGTTCCATGCCGTCCGGGCAGCGGGGGCGCCGGGTGATGTGATGCGGTGACCGCTGCAGCCCCGCACCGCGGTGAGGAGAGGGATGTATGGGACGTATGGCCGGTGTGTCCGAGGATCCTGTGGTCACCACTCCGTACGGAGCCGTGCGCGGGCGGCGCGAGAAGGGTGCCGCCGTCTTCCGCGGTATCCCCTACGCCGCCCCGCCGTTCGGTCCGCACCGCTTCCGTCCGCCTGTCCCGCCCGAGCCCTGGGACGGCGTCCGCGACGCGGGTTCGTTCGGGCCGACCCCGCCGAAGCCGCCGTACTCCGAGGCGTTCGCGCGACTGCTGTCCGACCCCGTGGTGCCCGGCGACGAGTGCCTCAACCTCAACGTGTGGACCCCCGACCCCGATCCGGCGGCCCGGCTCCCGGTCATGGTGTGGATCCACGGCGGCGCCCTCACCCGGGGCTCGTCCGCCGTCCCCGTGTACGACGGCGGCTCCTTCGCCCGTGACGGCGTCGTCTTCGTCTCGCTCAACTACCGGCTCGGGGTGGAGGGTTACGGCCTCTTCCCGGACGCGCTGCCGAACCTGGGCCTGCGTGACCAGCTCGCCGCGCTGGAATGGGTGCGCGACGCCATCGCCGCCTTCGGAGGCGATCCGGACCGCGTCACGGTCTTCGGCGAGTCCGCCGGCGCGATCAGCATCGGCGCGCTGCTGGCGAGCCCGCGTGCCGAGGGACTCTTCCACCGGGCGGTCCTGCAGAGCGGCCCGCCGGAGGCCACGGAGCGGGAGAAGGTGCGGCGCCTGGTGCGGCGGATGGCGGCACGGCTGAGGATCCCGGCGACCGCCACCGCCTTCGCCGGCGTCGACCGGACCGTCCTCGCCGGGGTCCAGGCCGAGGTCGGCCGCCGTGCCAGCCCGGTCCTCGGCGGACCGGCGTTCGGCATCGTCGTCGACGGTGACCTGGTGCCGCGCGATCCGCTGGCCGCCCTGCTCGACGGCGCCGCCCGGGACGTCGGTCTGCTGCTGGGCTGGACCAGCGAGGAGTACCGGCTGTGGCTCGCGCCGACCGGACTGCTCGAACGCATCGACCGGCTCGGCCCGGTGGCCGTGGCCGGCGCGATGGCCCGCTGCCACTGCGGCCCCGAGGTCCCGCGCGGCTACCGCGCCGCCCATCCGGACGCGGGCACCGCCGAGCTGGTCGGCCAGCTGGTCACCGACCATCTGCTGCGGCGCCCCCTGCAGCGGCTCGCCGACGCCCGCGTCGGCCACGCCCCGTCCCACGTCTACGAGTTCGCCTGGCCCTCCAACGTGCCGGGGCTCGGCGCGTGCCACGCGCTGGAACTTGGCTTCGTCTTCGACACCGCCCATGTGCCGGAGTCGGCGAAGCTCGCGGGCCCCGGAGCCCCGCAGGAACTGGCCGACGTGATGCACGCGGCGTGGGTGCGCTTCGCGGTGGACGGCGACCCGGGCTGGCCCGCCTGGGACGCGTCGCACCCGGTGCGGATGTTCGGCACGGAACCCGAGCTGCTGTACGGGCCGCGGGACCACGAAATGGAGCTGTGGCAGGCGGAGTCCACCCGCGCGGCAGCCGCACCCGTGGCGGCTCCCCGGCCCGGTTCGCCCGTGCGGGGTACGGCGCCGCTGTCAGCCGTACGGCGCCTGCGTCGCTCCGCGGGTGTCCGTCGGCCGTGACCACGGCGACCCCGCCGAGCGGCCCCTCCCGGGCGGGCGGCGCTCTGCCGGGCACCGAAGGACAGCACCAGGCCGCGGAGCCGGACGCCGGCCTGCGGAGGCGCGATGAGGGAACAACCGGCCCCCACCGACGACGGTGGGCGGCCGGAACCCGCGGCCGCCCACGAAGTGCGCGCGTACGAGGGCAACGGCGGCGTCGTCTGCCTGACGTTCCGGTGGCCAGTGGGTGGCGTTCAGCCGGAGTACACGCCGTTTCAAGATCGTCTCGCCAGAGTTCCGCCTCGTGCCCACCTCATACTCACGTGCCGGCGCCGCCCCTGTGTGCGCCGTGGCTCTGGCCCTTTCCGGACTGCTCGTCACCGGGCTGCTGGCCGCTCAGCCCGCGGCCGCCGCGGACCCGGCCGGCTATCAGAACGTCCGGATCAACGAAGTCACCTCGTCGAACAACGACACGGTGGAGTTGTACAACGCCGGCGCGACCGCAGTGAGCGTCAGCGGCTGGAAGATGGCCGACGACAGCTTCTCGCCGCAGCCGTTCACCCCGTCCTCCGGCACGATCCCGGCGGGAGGCTTCGTCACCTTCAACTCGCCCAAGGGACTGGGTGATGCGGACAAGCTGGTGCTCTACACGTCAGGCGGCACGGTGGTCGACCGCGTCGAGTGGGCGGCCGGCAGGGCGAAGCCGGCGATGGCGCGTTGCGGAGGCGGCACCGGGGCGTGGGTGACCGCGGCCCCGGCGTCCACCTTCGGCGCCGCGAACGCCTCGGGCTGCCCGTCGTCGGTCCCGGCGGCGAGCCGGGTGCGGATCAACGAGGTCACCTCGAACGGCTCCGACACGGTGGAGTTGTACAACGGCGGAACGAGCGCCGTCAGCGTCGGGTCGTGGAAGTACGTCGACAACGACACCTCGCACCCCGCGGCGTCGGTCTCGTCCTCCTCGCCGAGCGCGAGCAGCATCCCCGCGGGCGGCTACATCACGTTCAACTCGACCATCGGCCTCGGCGACAACGACTCGGTCTTTCTCACCGACAGCAGTGGCAACACCATCGACTCGGTGACCTGGACGACCGGCGGCGCCCAGCCGTCGGACGAGCGCTGCGCCAACGGCACCGGCTGGTTCAAGGCCGCCACGACCGCGACGCTCGGCAGCGCGAACTCCTGCTCCGGCGGCACCGGCGGCGACCCGCAGAACGGGCAACTGCTCGGTGGCGGCGGCTCGCTCACCAGCGGCTGCGAGCCCGAGGCGCCCTCCGGCACGGGTTCCGCCCCGACGGGCACCCTGGCATGGCCGGGCGGCCCGAACGTCACGATCGCGGACAACGTCTGCGCCTTCACCACGTCCACGGGCCCGGAAGGCCGGGACCTGAGCGGCCTGGCGTTCGACCCGGCGAACCCGTCGGTGCTGTGGGCCGCCAAGAACAAGAACTGGCTGTACAAGCTGGTCAAGAGCAACGGCAAGTGGAACCCGGACGCGACATGGAGCGCGACCGGCAAGCAGATCCGCTTCGCGGGCGGCTCCGGCGAGCCGGACTCCGAGGGCCTGACGGTCGGCGGCAACGGCCACGTCTACGTGACCTCCGAGCGCGACAACACCGACAACACCCGGCCCAGGGACACGATCCTGGAGTTCGACCCGGCCGCGACCGGACCGACGCTGACGCCGGTCCACCAGTGGGACATGACCGCGCAGTTCCCGCAGCTCGACACCGGTGACAAGGACGACGCCAACCTCGGCTTCGAGGGCGTCGGGTACGTGCCGGACAGCTGGCTGACCGCGAACGGCTGGGTCGACCCGCGCACCGGCGCCGCCTACAACCCGGCGAGCTACCCGCTGCACGGCTCGGGCCTGTTCTTCGCCGGTCTGGAGTGGGACGGCTCGCTGCGCGTCTACGGCCTGAACTCCGACGGCACGTTCACCACGTTCGGCACGATCGCCACCGGCAAGGCCTCCGTGATGGACGTGACGTTCGACGCCGGCACCCAGCGCCTCGTCGCGACCTGCGACAACACCTGCGGTGAGACCCACACCTTCATGAAGGTCGACGCCTCCGGCGCGATCGTGCCCGACGTGACCTACACGAACCCGGCCGTCATGCCCACCGGCAACCTGGAGGGCTTCGCGATCGCACCGACCACGGCCTGCGTCGACGGCTCCCGTGAAGCGGTCTGGGGCGACGACGGCACCTACGGCTTCGGCTCCGGAAGCTCCTCCTACGGACACGCCCTCTACAGCGGCACTTTCCCCTGCTGAGCATGCCCCAGCACCGGAGACGGCCACCCACGGGCTGACCGCTCGGCGGGCCGGCCGGGCCGCGCGTCGAGCCCGTCGAGCCCGTCGAGCACGCAGTCCAGGCCGAACCCCCGCCCGCGCGCCCGCCGCGGCGGGGATGGCGGCGGGTCCTGCGACCCGCGGACCGGTCGTCGGATCAGCTGATCCCCAGCCGCCGGGCCTCCCGGACCCACGACGGGAACTCGGACAGCAGCCTGTCGTAGAGCTCCGCGTCCGATACGCGGCTGATGTCGTCGAGGGCGAAGAACCCGACGTTGTCGACGCGGCGGCCCGGCAGGGTGTCGAACCGTTCCAGGACGCCGTAGTCGGACCGCCCCAGTCCGACGAACTGCCAGAAGACAGGTTCGTCCACCGCCTGCCGCAGCTCGGCCTCGATCTCCTTGTTGCGGTGGACGCCGCCGTCGGAGAAGAACAGCACCAGGGTGGGGGCCGCCGCCGGGTGCTCACGGACGTACGCCCGGACCTCGGCGATCACCTTCTGCTCCTCGTTCTGGACCCCGACCGCGCGCATGTCCACCTGGCCCGGCAACAGACCCCTGCGCGGCTTCCTGCGCCGGAACAACGTCAGTTCACCGACCCGGACATGGAGCTGCAGCCACTGCGGCAGGTCACCCACGGCGAGGTCCGGCAGCCGGGCCGGGTTCGACGCGAACGTCCACGCCTGCATCTCACCGTCGTCGTCGAGCTGCGCGGCCACCGCGGCCATCCGCTCCACGACGTCGGCCACGACACCCTTCGAGTACAGGAACGACATGGACCCGGAGGCGTCCAGGACGAGGATGACGCGCGCACTCACCCCCTCCGCCCCGTGCTTGCGCAGACTGACGGCCACCTGCTCCTTGCGCAGGGAGAGCCGCTTGCGCATGTCCACCGGCAAGTGCTCCTCACCCTTGACGAGACGCGGGGAGGGGGAGGCCGGGGTGGCAGGGCCGGGCCGGGGCGGAGTGCTCGCGTACGGGGAGGCGGCGGGTGGAGCGGGAGCGGGCGGCGCAGGCGGCGCGGGCCGGGCCGGGACGGCAGGCGTGGGCGTCGGGGTGGCGGGCGCGGGCGGGAACGTGGGTGCGGTCGCGGCCGCAGAGGATGCCGCCGACGCGGTGGCGCCCGGTTCTTCGTCCACGCTGATCCCGAAGTCGGTGGCCAGACCCGCGAGTCCGGACGCGTACCCCTGTCCCACCGCGCGGAACTTCCACTGACCGGCCCGCCGGTACAGCTCTCCGCCGATGAACGCCGTCTCCGTCGTGGCCTCCATCTCGAACAGCGCCAGCTGCCCACCCGTGCCGGCGTCGAGCAGCCGCAGCCGCAGACCGGACAACTGGCCGAAGGTGCCCCCGTCCGCGGAGGCGCCGAGCACGACCCGCTCGATCTCCGGCTCCAGGGCCCCCAGATCCACGCCGACGGTGTCCGTCGTACCGCCGCCGTCCTGCCGCTTCCCCAGATGACGCACGGCACCCGAGGCGTGCTGGGGCTGGTTGTAGAAGACGAAGTCCCCGTCGTCCCTCACCCGCCCGTCGGCGCGGAGCAGCAGCGCCGAGGCATCGGCGTCCGGCGCGCCGGGGCCCCCGGACCAGCCGATCTCGACCCGCACCGCGCTGGCGGCGACGGGAAGGTTGCCGCCCTTGCTCATCGATGTCGCTGTCATACGTCCAGTCTGCCCGGAGAACCCGGCACCGGGACCGTCCGATGCACCGCACGCACACGGCTGCGTGCGCCCGATGCCCGGCTCCTGCCCCGGCGCGGGCCGGCGGCCGGAGGTTCCCTCGCCCCAGGGGTCGGGGGAAGGTGCTCTTTTCCTTGCATCCGACAGGGCCCTCAGTAAGTCCTAGCGCGAGGCTAGACGTGCTTTGGCCTCCGAAATAGGGGACGGGTGTGCTGTCTGCTCGGGGTCGTGGGAGGAGAAACCAGGTCGGGTCTCAAGCCCGTATCTGTCTACTCTCAGTCCTGCCCTGATACAGAGAGTGCCGTGATGTAGGTCACTGGTGTCTACGGGAACTCAACATCTTGCGATCTGTTCACAGGCCATTCACAACAGCTACTGTCCCAGTCCACTGATCAAGTTCTGCGTCAGGTCACGTGTCACCGTGCTGGGAAGCACGGCTGTTGTCCTGCCCGAATGCCATCAGTTCTTCTGTTGGACTGCCCGCATAGGTGCGGGTGGCACGGGGTGGGAGGTCGAGTGGCTGCTCGGCGTGCACGTTTCGTCTCAGTCGGCGTTGCGGGGGCGGTGCTGGCTGGACTCTTGTCGACGGTGTCTGTCATTTCGCCGCAACAAGCTGTTGCAGCCGCAGACGATCTGACTCCGATCGTTCCGTCGCAGTCCCTTGGTTCCGTGCCGACGCAGCAGGCGGAAGAAGTGGGCAAGCCGCTTCCCGCCCCGGACTGGCCGGCTGCGGCGGAAGCGACGGTGGATCTGTCGAAGTCAGCCCCAGGGGACGCGGGCACGGTCACTCCCGGTCCGTCGGCGTCGCCAAGCGGGGATGCCACGCAGATTGGTGAAGTTGTCGAGGTTGCCCCGGTTCCTGACGACGAAGGTGCAACGACACAACTGTCGTCGTCGCACCTCGCGGATGAGGCCACACCGTCACCCAGCCGCAGTACTTCGGACGTGCCAACCGCAAGCTCTTCGACCAGCCCTGAGGCCAGCGAGAGTGCTTCACCGTTGCCGACCGGCTTGCCAACCTCACGATCCGACAGTGACCCTGTGTCGCCGGACCAGGTCGACGTGCGCGTGCTGGACCGCAAGGACGTGGAACCCGCCGGCGGTATCGGGCTCGGAGTACAGGTCACACGTACTGACGGCGTGACGGAGCCCGGCCAGGTTCAAATCGGTATCGACTACTCGGGCTTCAGATACGCCTACGGCGCGGACTTTGCCTCCAGGTTGCGGCTGGTCAAGCTGCCGGCCTGCGCACTGAGCACCCCCGAAACCGAGGGGTGCACGGACCGGGAGTTCGTTCCCGCGGCCAATGACACCGCGACAAGCACACTTATCGCCACTGTGACCGCAGGCCCGGACACGGATTCCGAGGGTGCCTCGCCGCAACTGCTGCGTGAAGCCGGATCAAGCGGGGCGAGTGTCTATGCGGTGACCTCGAGCTCGTCGTCTGACCAGGGGGACTACCGGGCTTCCACGCTCTCGCCGACCGGGTCGTGGGAAGTGTCCACCGGATCGGGTGCATTCAGCTACAACCTGCCCATACAACTGCCTACCCCGCCGATGGGTTCCGCCCCATCGCTGGCGATGTCGTACAACTCGCAGTCCGTGGACGGCCGTACCTCCTCCAGCAACAACCAGGCTTCCTGGGCCGGCATGGGCTGGGATCTGAACGTCGGCTTCATCGAGCGCCGCTACCGCAACTGTTCCGACGACGGGCTGCCCACGATCGGTGACATGTGCTGGGACTCGCCGAACTCCGACAAAGAGCCGTCGGGCGCCGTCTACGTCATCAGCCTCAACGGTGTCACCTCTGAACTCATTCAGGACAACACCGGAACCGGCTCATACCACCTCAAAGACGACCAGGGCTGGCGCGTTCAGCGCCTGTTCAACGGCCACGGTGCAGGACGCGACGGCGAGTACTGGGTGATTTCCACTCAGGACGGCCACCGCTACTACTTCGGCTGGGGCCGCTCCGAGCGCACCGGCACCGCGACCGCCTCCGTGTTCACCGAGCCCGTCGTGGGCAACGACGCGGGAGAACCGTGCCACGACCAGTTCCCCGAGCCTTGCACCCAGGCCTGGCGGTGGAGCCTTGACCGGGCCGTCGACGCCAACGAAGTCGAGACCATGTACTTCTATGACAAGGAGTACAACCACTACCGCTCGGTCGCGAACACGGACAAGGCCCGCGAGTACGTCTCCTCCGGTTACGTGAAGGAGATTCAGTACGGCTGGTCCTCGCAGATCACCGACGGCAAGCTCCCGGCGAAGGTCGAACTCAGCCACGTCAACCGGTGTATCGAACGCGTCCAGGAGAATGATCCCCTGAGGGACGCGCCCGCGACCTGTCCCACCTTCGACGACAAGCCCGGCTCCTACCCGGATGTGCCGGTCGACCTGATGTGCGACGGCACCTCGGCCGACTACAACTGCGCCGGCAAGACGTACTACCCCACGTTCTTCTCCACCGACATGCTCTGGGACGTCAAGACCTACGTCAGTGACCAGGACGGCTCCGGCTGGGACCTGGTGCAGCAGTACCAGAACAAGTACGGCATGCCCAACCCGGACGGCACCGTAGGAAAGACGCTCTGGCTGGACTACATCCAGCGCAAGACCTACGGCAGCGCCGGAGACGACGATGACATCGTCCTGCCCGTCATCAACTTCAACCGCATCGACCTGGACAACAAGGTTGGTTCCACCGAACTGAACTTCCCTCGCATCCAGGAGGTCCACGGGGATCTCGGAGCCACCACCTCGGTGTCCTACGGCTTCGCCAACCCTTGCACAGCCGACGCCCTGCCCAGCCAGGCCTCCAATACCCAGGACTGCTTCTGGCAGAAGTGGGCCCCAGAAGGATCCACCGACTCCAGATCCGGCTGGTTCAAGAAGTTTCTGGTCACCAAGGTGGTAGTCGACCCGACCGTCACCACGAACCAGGACGGCGCGCCGCTGATGACCACCTCCTACACCTACGAGGACGGCGCAGGCTGGCGATTCACCAATGACCCGCTCGTCAAGGACGAGGACGAAACCTGGTCCGACTGGCGCGGCTACCAGGAAGTGCAGGTCACCACAGGCGCCGGCACCGGCCAGAAGACCCTGAAGAGCTGGCTGTACCGCGGCCTGTCCGGCGACCGGACCTCCAAGACGGATCCGTCAGCCACTAAGACCGTCACCGTCAACGACGGTGACGGCAACAACTACACCGACCATGCCTGGCTCGCCGGGAAAACCCTGTCGACGTCACTGCGCGACGACAAAGACGCGTCACATGAGCGCACTTACCACTCTTACTGGGACCACAACACCGCCCAGTACGACGGCATGCCCGACGCTCGCTTCGTTCGTGAATCGAAGACCACCACCAAAACCCTGATCAAGGGCGGCAGCTGGCGCGAGCACATCGTCGAGAGCGAATACGACGACGACAAGGCCGCCTCTGCCACGTTCGGCCTGCCCATGCGTACCGACGACTTGGGTGAAAGCGACGTCTCCGACAACCAGTGCACCACCATGGGAAGGGCCTACAACACCGAACCCTACGACTCCACCGGCGCCCAACGCTGGACCGTGCTGCCCGACCAGATCAAGCACTACTCGGTGAGTTGCTCAACCGCCGCAGACAGCAACCAGGACAGCTACACCACGACCCTCTACGACGACTCAGACAGCGTCGAGAACAACCACCCCGTTGACGGCAATGTCACCGAAGCCCGCATTTACACCAAGGCCGGTTCCCACCGTTCCACATGGGCAGACTACGACGACGCCGGACGCGCCATATGGACCGAGGACGGCAAGCACAACCGCACCACAACCACGTACAGCCCAGCGAACACCTGGCCGATGAACGGCACGACCACCACCACACCCGACCCCGACGGCGAAGCCCCATCAAGAGGTCCACTCACCTCGACGGTATGGATGTCCCGCTACTGGGGGGTGCCCACCACGACGAAGGACGTCAACGGCAACGTCAGCAAGGTGACGCTGGACTCCACGGGGCGCACGGTCGAGGCGTGGGCGCCGACCGAAACTGGCAGCTCGCCGTCGCTCAAGTTCAGCTACACCATCCCCAAGTCCACCAACAGCGCCGGCGTCCCGGACTCGGTGGACGGCTACCCGCATATCGCCACGCACGTCCTGCAGTCCGGCACGACCTACCTTTCCGCTCACGGATACCTCGACGCCCTCGGACGCACTCGGGAGACACAAAGCCCGCTGCCGTCCGACCTTGCACCCGGCACCACCCAGACGGTGCCCTACCGTCAGGTAGCGGTGACCCGCTACGACTCGGCAGGACAGGTCACCGGCACCTCAGCGGTCTTCCGGAACCAGGGCACCGCCGGCTCAGGCGGTCCTTCCAGCCCCGAGACCAAAGACCTGCCGTCCTACAACGACCTGGAGCTGGACTGGGCCGGTCGGACCGTGCTCTCCGAGCTCGAGGTATATGGAAACTGGCAGACCGCAGGACGGACCACCACCACCTACGACGGCGACTACACCAGCGTTCAGCCCGCCATCGGCACCGCGACCGACACCTACACCGACGTCTACGGTCAAGTGTCCAAGGTGCTGGAGCGCGACGGCACCTCCACCTTCACCACTTCCTACGGCTACACCCGCAAGGGCGAGCTGAAACAGATCACTGATCCCCGCGGAAACAACACTTTCTACACCTACGACTGGGCCGGACAGCGCACCAGCGCCGACGACCCGGACGCTGGCTACTCCACAACCGAGTACGACGACAACGGTCAGGTCGCCAAGACCACCAGCAACAACAGCCAAACAGTCCTGAACTTTGCCTACGACTACCTCGGCCGCCAGACCTCCGTCTACAGCGGATCCGATGAACTCGCAGCCTGGACCTGGGACGGCGCCAACGTCCCAGGCGGCAAGGGCCGCATCACCTCAACGACCAGCCGCGACACCGAGGGCAACACCTACACGACGAAGGTTGGAGCATTCGACCCCCGCGGCCGGGCGCTCAACACCACCCTCACCATCCCGGCCGCTGTCACCGGCCTCGCCGGCAGCTACACCAACTCCGTTACCTACGACGCCGCCGACCACATCACATCCGTGACCTACCCCAAAGCCGGCGGCCTCGACGCGGAAACAGTCACCACCACCTACGACAGCTACGGGCGCCCCAACCGCTTGACCGGCTCCCTCGGCAGCTCCGTCTACATCGATGCGACCGCATACGACGCCTACGGCCGCCTCACGGGACGCACCTACGGCGCCAAGCCCAGCAGCAGCGGAGTCCAAGCCAAGCGTGCCTACAGCTACGACGACACCAACGGCACCCGATGGCTCAAGACCATCGCCACCACCATCACCATCAACAGCCTGATCAGCGAAGCCCAGAAAGACACCTACGACTACGACCTGACCGGCAACATCACCGAACTGCGCGAACAGGCCAACGGCCAAACCGCCCAGTCCCAGTGCTTCCGCTACGACAACCAGTACCGGCTCGCACTCGCCTTCACTCACACCGCATCAGGCATCTGCGCCGACAAGACGAAAACCACCTCCGACTTCAAGGGCACCGCCTTCTACCAGACCGCCTACACCTACGACCGCATGGGCAACCTCCAGTCGGCCACCGACACCAACGCAGCCGGCACCGCAACCCTGCGCGACTACCTCTACCCCGGCTACGACGACGCCGGCACCTGGACCACCGCAAACGCCGACTGGCCCCACGGCGTCCGCAAAATCAACAAGACCACAGCTGGCACCACCACCCTCGCCGGCACCTACACGTACAACCCCGACGGCACCATGAAACAACGCATCGAGGGAAGTACAACAACCGACTACAGCTGGACCAAGCAAGGCCAACTGAACACCGTCAAGACCACCAAAGACAGCGGCAGCGAACTCACCCGGTACGCCTACACCGCCGACGGCAGCCTCCTGGTCCGCACCACACCGCAGGAAACCGTCGCGTCCGTCGCAGGCATGGAACTGCGCACCACTGACGGCGCCAAGGTCACCGCCACGCGCTACTACACCGCAGGCAGCACGACCGCAGCCATGCGTACCACCACGGGCAACACCGTCGGCAACGGCAAGCTCACCTACCTCACGGCCGACACCCAGGCCTCCACGCAACTCGCTGTCGACGCAGCAACCGGTGCGACAATCCGCCGCCGCTATACCCCCTTCGGAGACGAGCGCAGCGGAAGCCTGCCCACAGGCACGGATGCCGGTTTCCTGGGCCAGACCGAAGACACCAGCACAGGCCTTTCCCTCCTCGGAGCCCGCGCCTACGACCCGAGCCTGGGCCGCTTCCTCAGCCCCGACCCCCTCAGCGTTCCCTACCACCCCCAAAACCTGTCCGCCTACAGCTACAGCAACAACAACCCCATCAACGACAGCGATCCGACCGGCTTGTGCGCCGACCTGGACTGCGCTACACGTCCCACTCCCGATTCTGAGAACCACACCCCGACCCACGAGCCAAAACCACCGAAGCTGAATCAGAACGCGCAAGCTGCACAAGGTATGGGCACCGCTGACCCGGTGCTGCCCGCGAACACGACCGAGGTCTACCCCGGCGTCACTGCACCGATCGCCTGGCCGTACATAGAAGAACTGCAAAACCGGCTCAACAACTACATCAACTACTACTGTGGTGCAGACATTGGTTGCCTGAGCAGCTCCCAAGACGATGAAGAAGCCGCCCTGGATCGCCATAATCTGAATCACTTGGTGTACCTCGCGTGCCAGAGCATGGGGCATGAAACCAACTGCAAGTCAGTGCTTGGGACCTCCATGGCGGAATCCATGGCCTTCTTGGCTGGGATAGGTGAGGGGGAAGGCCCAGGAGGCGGGGCTGAGGGATCTTGGAATCTCGGCAAAGGCAAGGGCGGACCCTGCAAATGCTTCCTAGCAGGCACCGACGTGCAGATGGCAAACGGCTCCACGAAAAACATTGAAGACATCGAATCCGGTGAAAAAGTCCGGGCCACAGACCCCAAAACTGGTGAGTCGGATGCCAGAACAGTCACCCGCCTGATCATCAACGATGACGACAAGCATTTCAACGAACTGAAAATTGCCACCCCCGCAGGTATCGAAGACCTCACCGCTACTCACGAACACCCCTTCTGGTCCCCTTCAGAGCACGACTGGGTCACAGCGAGCAGTCTTGAAGTGGGCATGAGCCTCCTGACCAGCGGCGGTCAGACCGCCATCGTCACCGGCAACCGCGCCTACACGAAGCGCGCGAGAACGTACAACCTCACTGTTGACGGCTTGCACACGTACTATGTACTCGCTGGGCAGACGCCGGTTCTGGTTCATAACAGTGGAGGATGCCTTCCCGCTCTCCGGGACTGGAGCAGCCAGCGGTTCCAGTTCGGCAATCAGTCCTTCTTGCTCGATAAGAAGGGAATGGAGCACATCCTCACTCGTCATCACCCGAAGTATTGGGATGGCTCGGTGAAGAAAACACAGTCCTTCTTCGATTCGAGCATGAGTGTTGATGACGTCCAAGGCGCTATCGGTCAAGTCATGCGGCAGAACCGCGATACGCTGGTTCAGCGAGGCAGTCAAGGCATGTATCAGATTCGCGGGAACGTCAACGGCGTCGACTACGTACTCGGCATGAATAGAGGTCGAGTGGGCCAGTTCTATCCGGAATAACCATCATCGAAGGACCTGAGGCGTGGTTGAGATTGAGACGTTCCTGAAGGGCGCGGACGGTGGGTTCGTGCAGGTGGAAGCCTGCCGTACCCCGCCGCCCGACCTTGACTACATTGAAGGTGCCATTCGGCTGTCCGTTGATGGATTGGAAATCATCGGCACTGAAGAGTGGGACTACGTTGACCAGCTATGGTGTTATATCGCCGAGATGGTGACGAAAATGCAGTCTTCGGGTTACGCGGAGACGTATTTCCCGGATCAGCCGATCAAGCTCTCTTTTCGGGCCGCAGGGTCTCGCGTCTTGGTGACCGCCAAGATGGGCGAAGAAACGAAGACGGCAAATGCTTCATCCGCGGATTTCCTGGAGGCTGTCAAAGCGGCTGGGGTGATCTTCTTCAGGAAGATGTCCGAGCTTGTCCCGGCTAATTCGTATGCCGAGGCGCAGCAGGAGCTGTCAGTTTGAACAAGCCAGAGGCCCCGCCGGAAATTCTTGAATCCGGCGGGGCCTCTGGGGCTCTTGACGGCAGTAGTTGACGGCAACGTCAGCGGACGGGCGCGGCGCAAAGAGGTGGTTCGTCGCCGTCGTCGGGCTCGCCGGTGATCTTGGCGGGGTTACGGAGGGCGTTGCCAAGAAGGTCGATGGCGTTGCGCTGGAGGCGGAGCCTGACGTGGGCGTAGACGGTGGCGGTGACGCCGATGTGGGCGTGTCCGAGGAGTTCCTTGATCACGACGAGTTCCACCCCCTGCTCCAAGAGGAGCGTCGCCGCCGAGTGACGGAGATCGTGGAACCGGATGCGGCGGAGCCTGGCCCGGTGGAGCAGGGCGGTGAAGTGCCGGGTGAGGGTGGCCCCTTCGATCGGGGCACCATTGGGCCGGGTGAAGACGTAGCCGCTGTCCTGCCAGCTTTCGCCTGCTGCTTCGCGTTCCTGGCGTTGCCGACGGCGATGCTGTTCCAGGGAGCACAGGCACGGCGTCGGCAGGGCGATGCGCCGTTCAGAACTCTGGGTCTTGGTCGGCAGGGCGGTCAGGCCGCCGGAGTTGGTGCGCTGGAGGGTACGGCGGATGCTGGCGGTTCCGCCGGCCAGGTCGAGGTCTTCCCAGCGCAGGCCGAGGAGTTCGCCCTTGCGGAGCCCGGTGTGCAGGGCGAGTTCGAACAGAGGCTGCAACCGGTGACCGCGGGCGGCGGCCAGAAACTCACGCGCTTCGTCGGCGGTGAGGGGTTCGAAGCGGCGGGGTCGGGGTGTGCCGGTGCGGACGTTGCGGGCGACGTTGCGCGGGATCTCCTCCGAGCGCACCGCGTGCTCCAGGGCGGACTTGAGCACGGAGTGCACGTAGGCCAGGGTCAGCGGCGAGAGCCGCTTGGAGCAGCACTTTTCAGCGGCGCAGCAGTGGGGCTCATCGCGGGCGGTGTCGAGGCCGCGGGTGCAGCACTGGCAGGTGGTTCGGAGCTGGTTGAGCCAGGTGCGGACGTCCTTGGCGGTGAGCTTGGCGAGCTTCTTCCGTCCGAGGCCGGGGATGAGGTAGAGCCGGGTGACGGCGGTGTAGCGGGTGTGGGTGTTCTCGCGGAGCTGGTGGACGGCGACGTTCTCGAGCCAGTACGTCAGGTACGCGGCCAGGCTGCCCTGCGCGGATGGGGCGGGGAGGCCGCGGTTGCTGGCGGCGATCTTCTCGGTGAGTTTGGCGAGGGCTTCCTTGCGGGTGGTGCCGTAGACGCGGATGCGCTTGCGGGTGTTGCCGGGGGCGAGGACGTATCCGGCGGCTTTTCAGCGGCTGTCCTTGCGCTGGTAGACGGTTCCGTCGCCGTTGGCGCGGACGCGACGGGAGGCGGGGGTGTCGCGGGGTGTGGTCATCAGGCGGCTTCCTGTTCGAGGCGGGCGTGGATGAAGTCGGTGAGGGCGTGGGTGGGGATGCGGCGGGCGCGGCCGAGGGTGATCGAGGCGAGTTGGCCGGTGCGGAGGAGGTCGTAGACGGTGGAGCGGCCGAGCTGGAGGCGGGCCATGACCTGGGGCACCGTGAGCAGATCCAGCGCCGGTGCCGTCTGCGCGTGGAGGCCGGAGAGTGGGGGCGAGGCCATCAGCAGCCCCCTTCGGCCGCGAACTGCCGTTCCAGTTCCTTGCTGTGCCAGACGTGGGCGGCGAGGAGTGCGGCGCCGGGGCTGTAGCCCGAGCCGAGGTAGTCCCAGTGGCCGAGGACGAGGGTGGTGTCCGGGTCGTGCTCGGGCAGGCCGGCGTGGGGGCGGGCCTGTTCGGTGCGCCAGGCGCGGCGGGCGTCGCGCAGCGCGCCGAGGGTGGTGGAGTAGCTGCGGGATTTGGTGGAGAAGTGGCCCCGGAAGCCGAGCATGTGCGCCCACTTCCAGAGCTTGAGATCGGCGAACTCCGGCAGCCTGCCCAGCTCCCAGCAGGTGCGGATCATCTGCCGGACGTGGCGTGCCACCGCGAGCCGTGGCAGCGGGCGGGCCTGCCCGGTGCCGCCGCAGGCGGTGCACGGAAGCGGGGTCCCGTGGGGCAGGAGGGTGGCGCCGCGTCCCTGGCAGGGGCGGCAGAACAGAGCCCGGTCGAGGGTGCCGGAGGCGTCGGCGGATTTGGTGGCGTACTTGGCGACGTAGGCGGCGACCGCCTGGTCGGTCAGTTCGGCATCGGTGCCGAAGGCCGCGATCTCGCGCACGTCGAGCTGCTGGCCCCAGCCGAGTTGGCGTTCCCCGATCGCGTCGGAGTCGACCGTGACACGGACCCGCGCGGCGGCGGCGCGGACGGCGTCGGCGAGCACGGCGACGGTGGCGTACGGCGGTGGGGGCTGGTTATTGCCGTCCGGGCCGTCGAGCCGGATGACGGCATGGAAGTGGACCAGACCGCGCTGCTGGTACTCGGCGACTTTGGCGAAGGAGATCCGCAGGACCGCGCGGGCGGCCTTCTGGGGCATGCCGAGCCCGGCGGCGATCTCGCGGCGCAGGTAGGTGGTGAAGCGAGCCCACAGGGCGGAGGCATAGGCGTTGAACAGGACCGCGCCCGCGTAGTCGTACGTCGCCGGGTTCAGCGGCGTCCCGATCAGAGCGTCCTTAGGTTCGTGGAGCTTGCGGCAGCGGTAGGGACGGATGTCGCCGCCGGGGGTGGTGAGGCGGTTGTGGACGGGGCCGAAGGACGGCGGGGTGAGAGTGACGAAGACCCGGGGGTGGGTGCGGACGGTGTCGGGCACGGTCTTGCCGCCGGACAGGCCGGCGCGGATGAGGTGGTAGGTGTCGGCGGCGTAGAGGCGGGAGCAGGCCGGGCAGCGGGAGGCGCGGCGGTTGCCGCAGGTGGTGAGCAGGCTGCCCGTCGGTTCGGCGGAGGATGTGTAGGAGCGCAGCACCTCACCCGTCGCGGAATCGACGGTGGTGGTGTGGCCGGTCAGGCGCACGGGCTCGGTGCAGCCGCCGAGGCGTTCGATCTGCTGTTGCGCGCGGTCGAAGCCGGGGTGGTTGACCAGGTGGAGCAGGTCCCGCACGGCGGGGCTTGCCACGTGGCGCAGGTCCAGGGTGACCATTCGGGGCGTGTCCCTTCTGTTCGGGTGGGTGGCCCCGAGCAGCAACCAGGCAGGCTGAGAGGCGTGTTGGTGCTGCTCGGGGCATGACGAACCAGACCCAGGGGCGGGCGTGGATTCAGCGAGGGGATGCAGCCGGTGAGGGCCGGGGCTCAGAGCTGAGCGAGTGCGGCGGTGGCCACCGGCAGGGCGACGCCCATGCGCGTTCCCAGGTGGGCGGCGGTGATGGGTGTTCCGTACTCGGCGCGGTGGGTGTCGGCGATGCGCCGGGCCGCGTCCAGCAGGGCGGCAGGCAGGGCCGGGCCGGAGGCGGGCCGAGTCGTCTTGGCGACGGCGACGGGCGGAGTAGCGGCCGGAGCCGGAACGGGCTCCAGTTCCTCGGCCGAGGAGGCGGCGACGACCGGGGCGGGCGTCGGGGGCTCGGGTGCGGGTGCTTCGTCGGGCACCGGTTCGGAGATGGCGGCTGCCTCCAGGTGCCGGGTGGGGCGGGTGAGGGTGTGGAACTGGGCGAGGAAGGTGGGACCGACGTGGCCCCAGCCGAGCAGCAGGAGCGGGGCGACGGTGTCCAGACAGGCCCGTCCGTAGCGTCCGGCCAGCAGTGGTTCGGCGGTGTTCAGAGCGAGGGTGAGCAGGCCACACAGGTGCAGCAGCCGGGTACCGGCCTTCAACTCCGCCTTGGGGACGCCGCGTAGGGCGAGGAACCGCAGCGCGACCAGGAGCCCGACGACGGACAGGTCCACCATGGGGGCGATCAGCGGCGCGATCGGGTGGGGCACACCGAGTCGCAGGGCGAGCGCCCAGACGTTGCCGAAGGAGAAGACGAAGGCCAGGGCCGCGATGACCGCCATGACCACGGTCACGGTGCGTCGGGTGAACCGTTCCTCCGCCATATCCTCAACCTCCTTCCTGGAATGGGCTTTTCGGGGCTATTTGGCGAGCGAGACAGGGGTGTCGTCCGGCCCGTCGTCGGGGATCGTGCGGCCGGTCGAGGCGAGGAGGGCGTCCAGGCACAGGGCGGGATCGGCGGTCAGATGGGAGGTGGCTTCCGCGACGCGGGCCGCGTCCTCGTCCGAGACGTAGGGGGTGCGGATGCGGGTGTAGCCGGGGCGGCCCTGCATCGCCATCACGGCGACACCGACATAGGCAGGGTCCTGCAAGGTGACCGGGCTGGCGTCGGGCCAGTTGCGGATGTCGTCGCCCAGCGCGGCCACAGCGGCTTCCACCGTCTTCTGTGCGAAGGACAGCCCGATGGGGCACACGTCGCGGATGAACGTCGGGAGGGCGTCGCCGGTGGTCTTCTGGCTGATCAGGATCACCAGGATGCCGACGCTACGGCCCTTCTTGACCAGGTCCTCCACCAGCCGGGCGTTCTCCGCCGTCAGCGCGGCCAGACGTTTCGTCTCGGCGTCGCTGCCCTTGTACTCGCGGAAGAACGTGTGCGCCTCATCGATGAGCAGGACCGTGAGAGGCCACTGCGGCGAGGGGCCGACGTGCCACATGTTCTTCACGCCGAGCACGTCACGGATGGTCGAGGATCGGCGTCGACGCAGCTCCACCAGCCGCTTGAACAGCGCGTTCGCTTCGTCGAGATCGTCACCGCAGAACGCGAACATCCGCTTGACGAGGTCGGCGTAGTCGCCCTCGGAGGCGCGTGACACCTTGCCGTCCGCGGTCGCGATCTGCACGGCTGCCGACGGTGCGAAGTCGCAGACGAACTTGTTGACGGTCGAGGTCTTGCCCGAGCCGGGGGTGCCCGCCACGGTCACCCCGGGCACGTTGGCCAAGGGCACGCACACCCGGGCGGCGTACTCGTCCACGCCCAACTCCCAGCGCGTCAGGTCCGTGGGCGGGCGGCCGGTGGGCTGGTGTGCGGTCGGCGTGGTCAGCGGGTCGGAGCGCACGCCCCGGATCACCACCCTGCCGGGGCCGTCCGGCAGCACGGAGACCCGCGTGCACCGCCAGGCATCCGCCAGGAACCGCGCCGACTTCTGGTACTCCTCCAGCCCGACCTGCGGCAGCGTCCCGGCCCGCACGACCACGCCGAACCGGTCCGGGGTTACCTTGATCCGAGGCGTCAGCACCCGAGGTGCGGGAGCCGGGCCGTCCTTGGACGCGGTGATCTGCGCGAGCAGTCCTGGCGTCTTGTCGGTGACCGTCAGCCCCGCCATCCGCGCGAGCCGCACCCAGCCCCACCGCACCCGCACGGCCTGCCGCATACTGACCCGCGTGCTCCGGTCGGCCCGCACGTAGCGCACCACCGTCCACAGCAGCCACACGCCGACCAGCGCAGTAGCGATCGGCAGCGCGTACGACGCGTATCCCGTGATGGGTTCCATGTCAGGCCCCTCTTCGTGTATCAGGCGGAGCAGGCGACCCAGGTCCAGGCGGGCCGCCTGCTCCGTGCTCAGGCCGATCAGACCGAGCACCGCGGCCGAGACGCCGGAAGTGGCCTTGCCCTCGGTCCCCGACAGGGGCCGGAGCGGGGTCAACTCCCGCTCCGGCGCGGGGCTTCCGAAGCGGATCACTGAGCCGCCTCCACCGTCACCAGCTCCAGGCGGGCGGCGCGGTAGGCGACGCCGTCGGAGAGCTGACCGTTGAAGATCCGCGCCCACGGCGTGGCGAACAGCTCCACCGGCCGCACCATCGCACCCGGCTTGAGCCCGGCCGCCAGGCCCGTCTCCGGCACCGTGATCTTTAAGACGCCCGACCGCCGTACGCCCAGGTCGCCGACATCCTCCGCCGAGAGATCCTGGAAGGCACCTACCCTCCGGGCTCCCAGCTCCCTCCCGCCCGGGAGATCCAAGAGCGATTCAAAGTCGCCAACTCCACCGCACAGAACGCCTATCGAAGCCTCAAGCAAGCGGGACTGGTGTACGCGGTCAAGGGGCGCGGTGTTTTCGTTCGCCAGGAACCGGAGTCGGGCAAGTACCACGGACCGATCACGAACTACCTGCTGCGCGATGAGATCGACCGCGAGGCGCGTGTAGCCGCCACCGAGTTCGCCGACCTCAGCGACGAGGAGCTGCTGGCGCGGGAAGCGGAGCTAGACCGGCGATGGGACGTGGTTCGGGAAGAGCATCAGCGACTCTTCAGCGAGCGCCGGAAGGTCAAGCGAGAGAAGAGCCGACGCGGCCTGTTCCTGCCACCCCTCCATGACGACGACGCCGAAGCGGACGTATCGCCGAGCGAGAAGCTGAAGACCGCACTGGCCGAATCGAAGAAGCGCCGGCAGCAGCGACCCTGACCATCGGTCCGGCGGCTTGACCGGTGGGTGAGCTGTTCAGAGTTTCTTTACTTGATCAAGGGCGTCCCGCTGACGCGGGCCGCCGCGCGCCGGCGGTCGGTGACCGCCGCCTGCTCCTGTCTGCCGCCCCGCTGGCGACGGCCGCCGACCACTCGGCGCGCAGAGCCCGGGAGCGTAGGCCGGACCACCAATCGGAAGCCCCGGTGCGACCGCTCAGCAGCAGACTGGCCGGGCACCTGAGAGGCCGCCCGGCGGGCTCGCGCCGTCCCGGACGCCCATGCCTGGTGCCTGGCTGGGGGCCGTGACGATGGAAATAACTGGGCTGATGCCGGTGCGGGGTTGAGCGAGACACACGTGGCGGGTGGCCGGTCGGCACGCCCGCCGTCGTGGCTGACTTTCTGTGGCAGAGGCCAGAACCCCCACAGCCATGGGCACGGCACGCACGTGAGGCCCGCCCCTGCCGGGGCTGACGAGGAGGGGGAGCCTCGATCGGTTGCGCCCGGCAGGGACGGGAGTCGGGTGGGTCAGCGCGGTGCGGCGCCTGGGCGAGCGAGGTGGGTCACGTCTGGCGCCAGGCCCGCCAGGGCCGGGTGATGATCTCCCGGTAGGTGTGGTGGGACGGGTTCTGGCCGCAGTGCCGCAGCACCCAGTCCTGCGGTTCGGCGAAGTCCTCGCTTGTCGGCGAGGTCTCTCCGTCCACGGCGCACTGCATCGCGTAATGGACCGGCTCCGCGTCCGGCTCGCGGTCGGGCTGGAGCGTCCAGGTCTCATAGCGCAGGACCGAGCGAGGGGTCACCGTCCCCACCTCCGGTTGGCCACGGCCACCTTCGCGCTCAGCTCCTCCGTCGGAGTCGGCGTACGTACGTCCTCTGGAGGCACGTCCCACTCCCGGCCACCGCGCGGTGGCCGAAGCTGCACGTACGGCCCCACATGCCCCATCACCACGCCCACCTTGCCGTTTCGTCGGTCGACCACCAGGGCGCCGGCATCGGGCGTGGCGGTGTGCCCGTCGGCATCAGGGGTGGGGGCCGTCATCGTGACCACCCCGGCGAGGCGGCGCGCGACCGGGCGTCCAGTCGCAGGGCGGGAACACATGGGGTGGCGCTCATTCGCACGGTGACGCTCCTCGGCGGCGTTGATGCGGGCCCCTGGGCCTGTTGGTGCCGCGGGGTCGGCACCGATCCTCACGCCGGTCACCGGGACGAAGGAACCTCCACCAAACCCCACTCCGGGACGTCCTGCACCATGTAGAACGTCCCTGGTGCCGTCCTGAGGCGAAGGGGGAGACTCGTGCCGAACGAGAGACTACGAGCCGTCATGGCGGCGGGAGGCTGGACGTACGCCGCACTCGCTCAGCAGGTCGAGGTCGACCCCAAGTCGGTCGAGCGCTGGGTGAACCTCGGGCGTATCCCACGCCGTGCCACCGCTCTCCAGGCGGCCAAGGCCCTGGGAGAAGACGTGCACGCACTCTGGCCAGCACTGCGCCAGGCCCGCCCCGCCCGCGCCATCAGCCCTGAGTTGGTGGCGCTCTACGAGCAGCGGGCCGACCTCCCCGTCTCGGTGTTCACCGACCTGATGGCCCAGGCCCGGGAGCGGATCGACATCCTCGTGTACGCGGCCGTCTTCCTCCACGAGGCGTACCCGCGGCTGAACGAACTCCTCACCGAACGCGCCGCCGAAGGCTGCACCGTCCGCATCGCGATCGGGGACCCCGACAGCGACAACGTCCAAGCCCGCGGCCAGGAAGAGCGGTTCGGCCACGGCATCGAATCCCGCTGCCGCCTCGCACTCATGCACTACAGGCCGCTCGCCGGCACCCCCGGCATCGAAGTCCGCTCCCACGGCACCACGCTCTACAACTCCCTCTACCGCGCCGACGGCCAGCAACTCGTCAATGCCCATGTCTGGGGCGTCAACGCGTACGCCGCCCCCGTATGGCATCTTCGCCGACACGAGACAGGCGGCATGTTCGACACCTACGCCGACAGCTTCGACGCCGTGTGGACGACCGCGACCCCCGTACGAGAGGAAGGCTGACCGTGGCCCGCACCGAGTACTACGACGACCCCAGCGCGCCCGAGCCGAACAGTATGGTCGTCGCCGCATCCGCCGTCGTCACCGACGAGCACGGGCGCATCCTCCTCCAGCGCCGCCGCGACAACGACCTGTGGGCACTGCCCGGCGGAGGCATGGACCTCACCGACTCCCTGCCCGGCACGGCCGTCCGCGAGGTAAAGGAAGAGACCGGCCTCGACGCCGAGATCACCGGCCTGGTCGGCACCTACACCGACCCGAAACACATCATCGCCTACACCGACGGCGAGGTCCGCCGCCAGTTCAACGTCTGCTTCACCGCCCGTATCACCGGCGGCCAACTGGCAATCTCCGACGAGTCCACCGAACTCCGGTTCGTGCCGCCCGAAGAAATCGAGCAGTTGCCGATGCACCACACCCAACGACTCAGGCTCCAGCACTTCCTGGAACAGCGCGAGAAGCCGTACCTGGGCTGAATCGTCTGACGGCAGTAGCGACGGCAATAACCCCGCACAACCACGGACACCCACGCACTTCACCGGACCAGCAAACTGCGCTTGACCTGCGAAAAGGCAGGTCGAAGGCTTCGCGTAGCACACGTACTATGTGCTGGCGGGTCGGACGCCAGTTCTAGTTCACAACAGTAGTTGCCCCGAGGTCGACGAAATATCTGAGAATATTTCGAAGCATGCTCTCGATTCGGCGAAGCGTCCCGACGGGGACGGCACCCACTTCGTAAGAGGGGTCGATGACGGAGCCCTCCCTTACTACGTCGACGGCGTGATCAATGGGAATGTTCCCAATGTCGAGACTAGATATCTTCGGAATGGACGAGTCGGCTACTGGGACCCCGATAAGCGATCCGTCGTCATCGAAGATGGTGACGGTGGAACGGTATTCACTCCCAAGGGCGGGAAGGATTGGTTTGACAATGTTCTCCGATGAACAGGGCGATCGAGGCGCCAGGCCGCCAGCTTCCGTCATCGTCCTCAGTGTCGACCAGTTCGAAGTGATCTTCCAAGTCACGCATCAGCTGCCCAATTTCCAGGAGTCCCGCCTCATGGAGCTTGGGTGTACAGCGGCCGACCTGCAAACACTGATTGACGCACTTCGCGAGATTGATGCTCGCGTGGCTGGAGCTTCGCGAGTCTGCATCTGGCTTCGTGACGATGAGACGGAAATCGCCGTCGAGGTTCAAATTTCCTCAGGCGAGGTGAATGATGTAGGCGCTCCGAGCGCAGAGGTCATGGCGACTCTTCCGTTGCGAATCGGTAGACGCTGGTATGCGCTCGCGCAGCTAGTTGTTTCCGCTTTGGGGTCCCGGGAATTGTTCCTGCGGACGGGGTATGGGGCTGACGAAGTCCGGGCGGCGGTGGTGGGACTTGATTTGGATTAGTTCGCTGTACGGAAATCGACTGAAACGGATTCGGTAACAAATCTCATCAGGACGCTGACGAGAGCTGACCGCCTGTCTGGCGAACACGCTCAAGCACCGCAGAAGCCCCACCAGAATCGACTTCTGGTGGGGCTTCTCGGGCTCGTGACGGCAGTAGTTGACGGCAACGTCAGCGGACGGGCGCTGCGCAGAGCGGTGGGTCGTCGCTGTCCCCGGGGTTGCGGAGGGTGCGTCCGAGGAGGTCGATAGCGTCGCGCTGAAGACGGAGCCGGACGTGGGCGTAAACGGTGGCGGTGACGCCGATGTGGGCGTGGCCAAGGAGTTCCTTGATCACGACCAGTTCCACTTCCTGTTCCAGGAGGAGGGTCGCGGTCGAGTGGCGGAGGTCGTGGAACCGTATGCGGCGGAGTCCGGCCCGGTCGAGCAGAGCGGTGAAGTGGCGGGTGAGGGTCGCTCCTTCGATCGGAGCGCCGTCGGGCCGGGTGAACACGTAGCCGCTGTCCTGCCAGGCTGTCCCTGCCGCATCGCGCTCCCGACGCTGCCAGGTGCGGTGCTGTTCCAGGGAGCGCAGGCACGAGGTCGGCAGCGCGATCCGTCGTTCGGAGCTCTGGGTCTTGGTCGGGAGGGCGGTCAGGCCGGCGGTGTTGGTGCGCTGGAGGGTGCGGCGGATGCTGGCGGTTCCACCGGCCAAGTCGAGGTCCTCCCAGCGCAGGCCGAGGAGTTCGCCCTTGCGCAGGCCGGTGCGCAGGGCGAGCTCGAACAGCGACTGCAGCCGGTGACCGCTGGCGGCGGTCACGAACTGGCGTGCGTCGTCGGCGGTGAGGGGTTCGAAGCGGCGGGGCCTTGGTGTGCCGGTGCGGACGTTGCGGGCGACGTTGCGCGGGATCTCTTCCTCGCGTACTGCGTGCTCCAGGGCGGACTTGAGGACGGAGTGCACGTAGGCCAGGGTCAGGGGCGAGAGTCGCTTGGAGCAGCACTTTCCTGCGGCGCAGCACAGGGGTTGGTCGCGGGCGGCGTCGAGGCCGCGGGCGCAGCACTGGCAGGTGGTGCGGAGCTGGTTGAGCCAGGTGCGGACGTCCTTGGCGGTGAGTTTGGCCAGCTTCTTCCGCCCGAGGCCGGGGATGAGGTAGAGCCGGGTGACGGCGGTGTAGCGGGTGTGAGTGTTCTCGCGGAGCTGGTGAACAGCGACGTTCTCCAGCCAGTACGTCAGGTACGCGGCCACGCTGCCCTGCGCGGAGGGCATGGGCATGCCGCGGTTGCTGGCGGCGATCTTCTCGGTGAGCTTGGCCGGGGCTTCCTTGCGGGTGGTGCCGTAGACGCGGACGCGCTTGCGGGTGTTGCCGGGGGCCAGCACGTATCCGGCGGCTTTTCAGCGGCTGTCCTTGCGCTGGTAGACGGTCCCGTCGCCGTTGGCGCGGACGCGGCGGGAGGCGGGGGTGTCGCGGGGCGTGGTCATCAGGCGGCTTCCTGTTCGAGGCGGGCGTGGATGAAGTCGGCCAGAGCGTGGGCGGGGATGCGGCGAGCGCGGCCGAGGGTGATCGAGGCGAGCTGGCCGGAGCGCAGCAGGTCGTAGACGGCGGAGCGGCCGAGCTCGAGGCGGGCCATCACCTGGGGCACCGTCAGCAGATCCAGCACCGGGGCCACCTCCGTGCGGAGGACGGTGGGCGGGGGCGAGACCATCAGCAGCCGCCTTCGGCCGTGAACTGCTGTTCCAGTTCCTTGCGGTGCCAGACGTGGGCGGCGAGGAGCGTGGCGCCGGGGCTGTAACCCGAGCCCAGGTAGTCCCAGCGACCTACGACGAGAGTGGTCGTCGGGTCGTGCTCAGGCAGGCCGGCGTGGACGCGGGCCTGTTCGGTGCGCCAGGCCCGGCGGGCGTCGCGCAGCGCGCCGAGCGTGACGGAGTAGCTGCGGGACTTGGTGGAGAAGTGGCCGCGAAAGCCAAGCATGTGCGCCCACTTCCAGAGCTTGAGATCGGCGAACTCCGGGAGGGGGCCCAGTTCCCAGCAGGTGCGGATCATCTGCCGGACGTGCCGGGCGACAGCGAGCCGGGGCAGGGGCCGGGCCTGCCCGGTGCCGTCACAGGCGGTGCAGGGGAGCGGGGTTCCGTGGGGCAGGAGGGTGGCGCCGCGGCCCTGGCAGGGGCGGCAGAACAGAGCCCGGTCGAGGGTGCCGGAGGCGTCGGCGGATTTGGTGGCGTACTTGGCGACGTAGGCGGCGACCGCCTGGTCGGTCAGTTCGGCATCGGTGCCGAAGGCCGCGATCTCGCGCACGTCGAGCTGCTGGCCCCAGCCGAGTTGGCGTTCCCCGATCGCGTCGGAGTCGACGGAGATGCGGGCGCGCGGGGCGGCGGCCCTGATGGCGTCGGTGAGCACGGCGACGGGGCGTTCGAGGGCAGGGGCTGGGCGCTGCCGTCGGGGCCGTCGAGGCGGATCACGGCGTGGAAGTGGACCAGGCCACGCTTCTGGTACTCGGCAACTTTGGCGAAGGACACCCGCAGAACCGTGCGGGCGGCCTTCTGGGTGAGGCCGAGCCGGACGGCGAGCTCGCGGCGCAGGTAAGTGGTGAAGCGGGCCCACAAGGCTCCGGCGTGGGCGTTGAAGAGGACCGCGCCTGCGTAGTCGTACGTCGCCGGATTGAGCGGTGTGCCGAGCAGTGGGTCCGTGGGCTCGTGGCGGATTCCGCAGCGGCAGGGCCGGGCGTCGGGGCGGTTGTGGACGGGGCCGAAGGAGGGGGCGGTGAGGGTGGCGAAGACGCGGGGGTGGGTGCGGACGGCGTCGGGGACGGTCTTGCCGCCGGAGATGCCGGCGCGGATGAGGTGGTAGGTGTCGGCGGCGTAGAGGCGGGAACAGGCCGGGCAGCGTGAGGCACGGCGGTTGCCGCACGTGGTCAGCAGGCTGCCGGTGGGCTCGTCGGAGGCGGTGTAGGAGCGCAGTACCTCACCGGTCATGGTGTCGACGGTCGTGCTCTGGCCGGTCAGGCGGACGGGTTCGGTGCAGCCGCCGAGGCGTTCGATCTGCTGTTGTGCGCGGTCGAAGTCGGGGTGGTTGACCAGGTGAAGAAGTACGTGTGCGCCTCATCGATGATCAGGCCCGTGAGCGGCCACTCCGGCGACGGGCCGACATGCCACATGTTCTTCACACCCAGCACGTCCCGGATGGTCGCCGAGCGTCGCTTGCGCAGCTCCACCAGCCGCTTGAACAGTGCGTTCGCCTCATCAAGGTCATCCCCGCAGAACGCGAACATCCGCTTCACCAGGTCGGCGTAGTCACCCTCCGAGGCCCACGACACCCTCCCGTCCGCCGTCGCGAACTGCACGGCCGCCGACGGCGCGAAGTCGCACACGAACTTGTTGACCCCCGAGGTCTTGCGCGCACCCGGGACGCCGGCCACTGTCACCCCGGGCACGTTGGCCAGGGACACGCACACCTGC
The DNA here is from genome assembly GCF_056435845.1 of Streptomyces sp. NPDC043867. Classification (NCBI taxonomy): domain Bacteria; kingdom Bacillati; phylum Actinomycetota; class Actinomycetes; order Kitasatosporales; family Streptomycetaceae; genus Streptomyces; species Streptomyces sp. NPDC043867. The sequence goes on from NZ_JBWKDS010000028.1 coordinate 39,552, forward strand.
GCGGCGAACTCGTCCACCCCCAGCTCCCAGCGCGTCAGGTCCACGGAGGCCGGCCGGTGGGCCGGTGGCGGGTCGGCGTGGTCAGCGGATCGGAGCGCACACCCCGGATCACCACCCGACCGGGGCCATCCGGCTGCACGGACACCCGCGTGCACCGCCACGCGTCCGCCAGGAACCGGGCCGACTTCTGGTGCTCCTCCAGCCCGACCTGCGGCAGCGTCCGCGCCCGCACGATCACCCCGAACTGATCGGGCTTCACCTTGATCTTCGGAGTCAGCACCCGGGGTGCGGGAGCGGCAGCGTCCTTCTGCGCGGTGATCTGCGCGAGCAGGCTCGGGGTCTTGTCGATGACCGTCAGACCAGCCATCCGCGCGAGGCGTACCCAGCCCCGGCGGACTCGCGCGGCCTGCCGCATGCTCACCCGTGTGCCCCGGTCCGCCCGGACGTAGCGCACCACCGTGACCAGCAGCCACACACCGACCAGTGCCGCAGCGACCGGCAGCGCGTACGACGCGTATCCCGTGACAGCGTCCATGTCAGGCCCCCCTTTCGTGTATCAGGCGGAACACGTCGCCCAGGTCGAGGCGGGCCGCCTGTTCCGGGTCCAGGCCGAGCAGGTCGAGGACCGCGGCCGAGAGGGCGAAGGTGGCCTTGCCTTCCGTGCCCGGCAGGGTCCGGACCGGGTGCAACTCCCGCTCCCGTGCGGGGTTTTCGAAGAGGATCACTGGCTCGTCTCCACCGTCACCAGCTCCAAACGGGCGGCCCGGTAGGCGACGCCGTCGGAGAGCTGACCGTTGAAGATCCGCGCCTAGGGGGTCGCGAACAGCTCCACCGGCCGCACCATCGCCCGAGCGCTGACAGCGAGGCCGACCGGGCGGGGGCGGTGTGGACGCTCCCTATCTCTCAACGGGCCGACCGGGCCCGCCATCCGTGATCACCCGGCCCGCAGGGCTGCCGCGATTCCCGTGACGGCGTCCGGCCCCACCCGGCAGCACCCTCCGATCAGCCGGGCACCCGAGGCGCGCCAGCCGGTGACCTCCTCGGGAGTGAACGTGGCCCGGCCGTCCCAGGCGCGCTTGCCGGCGTCCCAGGTCTCGCCGCTGTTCGGGTAGACCACCACCGGCTTGCCGGTGACCCGCGCGGCCGTCCCGACGGCGCGGTCCACGTCCGCAGGGGCGCAGCAGTTCACGCCCACCGCGACGATCTCGTCGGCGTCGGCCGCGAGCGCGAAGGCCTCCTCAAGGGGCTGCCCGGCGCGGGTGCGGTCACCGTCCACGGAGTACGACAGCCAGGCCGGTACGCCGAGGCCGCGGACCGCCCGCAGCAGGGCCGCCGCCTCGTCGGTGTCCGGCACGGTCTCCAGGGCCAGCACGTCGGGAGCGGCGGCGGCCAGCACCTCGAGGCGCGGGCGGTGGAAGCGCTCCAGCTCGCCCACGCTCAGGCCGTAGCGGCCCCGGTACTCGGAGCCGTCCGCCAGCATCGCCCCGTACGGGCCGGCCGACGCGGCCACCCACAGCGGCCGGCCGATCCCGCCGGCCTGTGCCAGCCGGGCCGCCTCACGCGCCGACTCGACGCTGGAGCGCAGGAGTTCGGCGGCGCGTGCGGGGCCGACCCCGCGCTTGGCGAAGCCCTCGAAGGTGGCCTGGTAGCTGGCGGTGATCGCCACGTCGGCGCCCGCCTCGAAATAGGCCAGGTGCGCCTCGACGAGCGCCTCGGGCCGGTCGGCGAGCAGCCGCGCCGACCACAGCTCGTCGCTCAGGTCGTGGCCGGCCGACGCGAGCTGGTTGGAGAGCCCGCCGTCCAGGACGACCGTGCCGGTGGCGAGTGCGTCGGTGAGGGTGCGGGAGGTGTCGCTGGTCATGCCCCGACGCTAGCCGATGCGCGGGGCGGCGCCCCGGGGTGTCCACGGTCCGCCGCTCGGCGACGAGCGCGAACTGCTCGCCTCCCTTGACGGACGGGTGCCGGACGATGCCGTGGTGCCGGGGTGGCTCCGTCACGGGTTTCCCTGCCTGCTGCGGGCGTTGACCTCGGCCACCAGAGCGCTCAGCAGCTCGGCCTGGCTCAGTGCTCGGACGTGGCGCGGGTCCGCGTCCCATTCGAGGCCACCGCCGAGCGGGCGGATCTGGAGGCAGGGGCCCTCGTGCCCCATGACCCGCCCGACCCGGTCACGCACGGTGTCGCGGACGGCCTCCCCGACACCAGGGACGTCGCCCCCGCCCCCGGTCACCTGCCGATTCCCTTCGAGATCACGTCCGCGAGCACGAGGGCCACCGGCGCGGAGCACACCCCGAGGTGGACGAGCGCGTACCGGATCTCGCCCTCGCGGTCGTCCGCCCAGGGGGTACGGACGTCCAGCGCGGGGAGCTGGATGCCGGCCTGGCTGAGGGCGTGAGCGAGGGTGTCGCGGGCGGCGAGGGCCTCCTGGGCCCTGGGCGCGGGGGGCGTCGAGGTGGGCACGTCGGTGGGGTGGCCGGGTGCGGCTGTGGCCGTCGGCGATGCCGTGGCCCCGGTGGCGCTCGTGCTCGTCGTGCTGTGCGGGCGGTGCGATGCGGCGGTCATACGAGTCCTCGTCGGTGAGTACGGCGGATTCCATGACCCGGCTGCGCTGGGTGAATTACGCTGCGTAGTCCGGGCGTTACGAGAATGCGCCCGGATCTGGGCGGCCGCGCCGTGGACGGGTTCGTGCTTCCCCGTGCCCCGAGGGCCGTTCCACACCTTCCACACCGTCCACGCGAGCCTCTCGGAGGGGAGTCAGCCGTATGCCGCAGCGTCGCGTCATCACCGGCCGCAGTCAGGAGCCACGTCAGCGGTTCGCCGAGGAGCTGCGGATCCTGCGGGCGGGCAGCGGGACGAGCCTGCGGCAGCTCGGTGAGCGGCTGGGCTGGGACTGGTCCCTGTTCGGCAAGATGGAGAAGGGCGAGACGCTGGGCAGTCCGGAGGTCGTCCAGGCCCTCGACACGCACTACGGAACGCCCGGACTGCTGCTCGCGCTCTGGGAGTTGGCCGCGGGGGACCATACGCAGTTCCGTGAGCGGTACCGGCGGTACATGGCGCTGGAGGCCCAGGCGGTGAGCCTGTGGCACTTCGCGGTGAGCGTCCTGCCGGGGCTGTTGCAGACGCCGGGGTACGCGCGGGAGGTGCTGGCGGCCGGTGGACTGAAGGGGAAGGAACTGGAGCAGCAGGTCGAGGCGCGGATGGGCCGGCGGGAGTTGCTGGAGGGGGAGGATGCGCCTCCGTTCCGGACGATCCTGTCGGAGGTGGTGCTGCGGACGCCGCTGCGGGACGCGGGGGAGTGGCGGGGCCAGTTGGAGCATGTGGTGGAGCTGGCGGACAGGCCGAATGTGACGATGCAGGTGCTTCCCCTCAGCGCCGGCATGCATGGCCTGGGCAGCACCGCACTGATGTTCCTGCGGCTGACCGGCGGAGTTACCGTGGCCTATACGGAGAACGCACACCGTGGCGAACTAATCGAGGAACACACGCCAGTTGAGCGACTGCAGCGTGCGTACGATGCGATGCGCGACATGGCGCTGTCCCCGGCCGAGTCGCGGAAGTTCGTCCTGGCCATCTTGGAGGAAGTACCGTGCGAGGCATCGACCTGAGTGCCGCTGGTTGGCGCAAGAGTTCCTACAGCAACTCGGACGGTGGCGAGTGCATCGAGGTCTCTGACGACTTCGCCGCTGTCGTGCCGGTGCGAGACAGCAAAGATCCGCACGGGCCGGTGCTCGTGTTCCCGGCGGCCGGCTGGTCCTCCTTCGTGGCAGCCGTGAAGAGCAGTCGTCTGAGCGACTGACGCTGAACGTCGAAGGGCCCTCGCGAGGATCGGTACCGCGAGGGCCGCCTTCATGTCCGGTTCGGGCAACCCGGCCGGAAGGCCGGGCCATCTTCGTCCCGTCGGACCCGTTGACCTCCTCGTGACACGCCTTTACCTTTTCGGCGTTCGTGATGACAGATGCCGTTCGGAATACCGAACGGCATGGTCCGAGCGACCCCCTGTGTCCCCCACCACGGAGAGGCGGTCCGCATGAGCCGCGCCGACGACCTGCCCCACATCCCGAGCCGCAGACTGGTGTTGAAGGGCGCCCTGGCCGCGGGCGCCCTCACCGCCACGCCCGGTGTCGCCGCGGCGGCCGCACCGACCGCCGCCCCGGCAGCCGTGACGGCGGCCGCCCCGTACGTCAATCCGCTCGTCCGCAACCGCGCCGATCCCCACATCCACCGGCACACCGACGGCCGTTACTACTTCACGGCCACCGCCCCCGAGTACGACCGGATCATCCTGCGCCGCTCGCGCACCCTGAACGGACTCGCCACGGCCGACGAGTCGGTGATCTGGCGCAAACACGCGAGCGGCGACATGGGCGCGCACATCTGGGCCCCGGAGATCCACCACATCGACGGCAAGTGGTACATCTACTTCGCCGCGGCTCCCGCGAACGACGTGTGGGCGATCCGCATCTGGGTGCTGGAGAACGCCAACTCCGATCCCTTCAAGGGAACCTGGACGGAAAAGGGCCAACTCAGGACGGCGTGGGAGACCTTCTCGCTCGACGCCACCACGTTCACCCACCAGGGCACCCGCTACCTCGCCTGGGCGCAGCACGAGCCCGGCATGGACAACAACACGGGCGTCTTCCTCTCCGCGATGGCCAACCCCTGGACGCTCAAGGGGCCCCAAGTCCGCCTCACCACACCGGAGTACGACTGGGAGACCGTCGGCTACAAGGTGAACGAGGGCCCCTCGGTCATCCAGCGCAACGGACGCGCCTTCCTGTCGTACTCGGCCAGCGCGACCGACCACCACTACTGCCTCGGCCTGCTCACCGCCGACGCCGGCAGCGACCTCCTGGACGCCCGCTCCTGGTCCAAGTCGCCCGCCCCGGTCTTCACCAGCAACGACACCACCCGGCAGTACGGGCCGGGCCACAACTGCTTCACCGTCGCCGAGGACGGCCGCACCGACGTCCTCGTGTACCACGCCCGCCCGTACAAGGAGATCACCGGCGACCCGCTGAACGACCCCAACCGGCACACCCGGATCCAGCAGCTCCGCTGGCACGCGGACGGCACCCCGGACTTCGGCGTGCCCGTCGCCGACACCCCCGTCCCGGCCGTCCGGGCCGCGACCCGCTACACAATGACCGCCTTCACCAACAGCAGCGAGTCGAACCTGTACATCTACGACTCCGCGGACGCCCTGTCGTACCGGCTGCTGAAGGGCCCGGCCTACACTCCGCCCACCGGACTGATCCGCGACCCGTCGGTCATCAAGCACTCCGACGGCTACTACTGGATCGCCTACACCACCAACTGGACCGGCAACACCATCGGGTTCGCCCGCAGCAAGGACCGCACGAGCTGGCAGTTCGTCGCCGACCACACCCTGCCCACCGCCGGCCTTGCCCGCACCTGGGCGCCCGAGTGGTTCGTCGACCCCGCGAACGGCAGCGTCAACATCGTCGTCGCGCTCGACACCACCAACACGTCCGTGTTCCGCCCGCATCTGCTCACCGCGTCCGACACGTCCCTGCGCAACTGGTCCGTGCCCAGGCCGCTGTCGGGGCTGGACACCGCCAACTACATCGACACGTTCATCGTGCGCTACGCCGGCAAGTACCACGCCATCACCAAGCAGGAGACCACCAAGTACCTGGAGCACGCGGTCGCCGACCGGCTCGCCGGCCCCTACACCTTCGTCGGCAGGGGCGACTGGGCAGGCTGGGGCAGCTGGCGCGAGGGCCCGGCCCTGGTGCACCTGGACAACGGCGCCTGGCGGATCTACTTCGACGGCTACGCGGAGCAGAAGTACTACTACAGCGACAGCCTCGACGGCCTGCGCACCTGGACCCCGATCCGCACCCTGCCCGGACTCTCGGGCTTCGCCCGGCACTTCACGGTGCTGAAGGAGAGTGTGTGATGACCGGAACGACCAGCACGCCGAGCGTCACCCGCCGCGCGTACGCCGTCGTCGTCGCCCTGTGCCTCGCGCTCGCCGCGGCACTCACGAACGCGGGACCTGCCGCGGCGGCACCGCAGACCGTCGTCAACGGCACGCAGTTCACCGACACCTCGGGCAACGCCGTCCACGCGCACGGCGGCGGCGTCATCAAGGTCGGCGCCTACTACTACTGGTTCGGCGAGCACCGCAACGCCGACAACACCTTCCAGTACGTGGACGCCTACCGCTCCACCGACCTCAAGAACTGGGAGTTCCGCAACCACGTCCTGACCCGGTCCAGCGCGGGCGAGCTGGCGAACGCCAACATCGAGCGGCCGAAGGTGATGTACAACGCGGCCACCGGCACGTTCGTGATGTGGATGCACAAGGAGAACGGCACCGACTACAGCGAGGCGCGGGCGGCCGTCGCCGTCTCCGGCACCGTCGACGGCGACTACACCTATCGCGGCAGCTTCCGGCCCCTCGGCCAGCACATGTCCCGTGACCTCACGGTCTTCGTCGACACGGACGGTACGGGCTACCTGGTCTCGGCCGCTCGCGAGAACTACGACCTGCACCTGTACCGGCTCACCGCCGACTACACGGGCATCGCCGCGCTGACCGCCAACCCGTGGCCCGGCGGCCACCGCGAGGCCCCCGCCCTCTTCAAGCGGGGCGGTGTCTACTTCATGCTGACCTCGGGCGCCACGGGCTGGAACCCCAACCAGCAGCAGTACGCGACGGCGACCTCCCTCACGGGTCCCTGGAGCGCGATGACGAACGTCGGCGACTCCACCGCGTACGGCTCGCAGACCGCGTACGTCCTCCCCGTGCAGGGCACTTCGGGCACCTCCTACCTCTATCTGGGGGACCGCTGGGGCAACGCGTTCGGCGGGACGGTCAACGACTCGCGGTACGTGTGGCTGCCGCTCTCCTTCCCGACGTCGACGAGCCTGAGCATGAGCTGGTACCCCGAGATCACCGTCGACACGGCCACGGGGACGGCCGGCGGCACGAGCGCCACCTACGAGACGCTCACCGCCCGGCACAGCGGCAAGTGCGCCGACCTGCCGAGCCGGTCGCTCCTCGAAGGTGTCGCGTTCACGCAGTACGCGTGCAACGGCGGCACCAACCAGAGGTTCTGGTTCAGGAGTTCCGGCGGTGGTCACTACACGCTGATGACCCGGCACAGCTCCCTGTGCCTGACCGAGGGCGCCACGAACGTCACCCAGGAGGACTGCACCGGCGCGACGGCGCAGCAGTGGTCGGTGACCGCCTCCGGCGGCTACGTCCTGCTCAAGTCGCGGGCGAGCGGGGAGTGCCTCGACGTGTCCGGCGCGTCCACTTCCGACGGGGCCGCCCTCATCACGTACACCTGCACCGGCGGGACCAACCAGCAGTGGACCCGCGGGACATGAGATCCGGCGTTCCCCTGGCGGGGCGTCGCCACCGCCAGGGGAAGCGTTTTCACGTCGATGAAGTAGCAGTTCGAGCAATTCCTGCGGGGCACCCTAGAAAGCGCTTGCTGAGAACGGTACCGTCCAGCCGCCGGGTGAGTCGTCCTGCCGGAGGAGCCGCAATGAGACGTGTCAAGACCGCTGTGCTCGGGGCGCTCGTCGCCGCCACCGCCCTCTCGGTCACCCCCGCGCAGGCGGGGACCGGCCGGGGGAGTGCCGCCCTCGGCCGGGAGAACTGCACGGCGACCACCTGCCACTTCGACGTGGCGCCGGGCACGTACGAGGTGAAGGTACGGCTCGGCGGCGACGCCCCCGCGAGCACGAGCGTCCGCGGCGAGACCCGGCGCTCGCTCCTTCCCGAGACGGCCACCGCGGCCGGTGAGCGAGTGGCCCGCAGCTTCACCGTGAACGTCCGCACCCCCGAGGGCGAGCCGACCGGTCCCGAGGGCAGCGCGGGCCTGGACCTCGCGCTCGGCGGGTCGGCCCCCGCGCTGGCGGACATCCGGGTGACCCCGGCCCGGCACGTCCGCCAGATCTTTTTGGTCGGCGACTCCACGGTCTGCGACCAGCCGGGGGACCCGTACTCGGGCTGGGGACAGCAGCTGCCCCAGTACCTGCGCAAGGGGCTCTCCGTCGCCAACTACGCCGACTCCGGCGAGAGTACGGTCACCTACCTCGAGAATCCGGCGCTCTTCGCGACCGTCCGGCCGCTGGTCCGCAAGGGCGACCTGGTCCTCGTCCAGCTCGCGCACAACGACAAGACGACCGACGAGGCGACCTACCGGGCGAATCTGGAAACCCTCGTGGCGGGCGTCCGCGCCCGCGGCGGCAGGCCCGTCCTGGTGACACCCGTCGTCCGCCGCTGGTTCAACGCGGACGGCACGCTGAACAACAACACCGCCCTCCTCGTGAACGGCCTGGGCGTCGACCACCCGGCCGTCGTCCGCTCGGTCGCGGCCGCCGAGGGCGTGCCGCTGATCGACCTGACGGCCAGGACGAAGTCCGTCGTCGAGTCACTGGGCGTCGAGGGCTCCAAGGCGCTCTACCTCTACAACGAGAAGCGCGACAACACGCACACCTCCGTCCACGGTGCCACGGTGTACGCGGGCCTGGTCCGCGACGAACTGGTGGCGCAGCGGCTGGTCCCGAGCGGGCTGGTGAGGTGAGGTGACTCCCGGGGCGTCCCGACCGGAACCGGGACGTCCCGGGAGCCGGCGGGGGGACCGGCACGGTTCGGCCGGCGCCGAAGCCTCGGGGCTCTAGCGTTCCCCCATGAACGAGCAGCCGCAGGACACTTCGCTGGACGCGGGCCGGTGGGCGCGGCCCTGGGACGTGAGCGCGCGGACGGCTCCGGCCGTGGACGCGGTCGTCATGGTCGACCACGTCCTCGCGCTCGCCGCGACCCGGACCGCCCGGGGGCGGGAGCCCGGCCACGCCGACAGCCGCGTCCACACCCCGCACACGGGTGAGGGCCGGTCCCTCCGCGAACGGGCCGCGCACCTGACGAAACCCGCTTACCACGCCGACGCCCACGGACGGCTCGCATGACCGCCCTCTCCGACTTTTCCGCCTTCTTTGGCCTTCACCACGGCGATGCGCCCCTGCTGCTGCCCAACGCCTGGGACCACGCCTCCGCCGTGGCGCTCGCCGCCCAGGGGTTCCCCGCGATCGGGACCACGAGCCTCGGGGTCGCCGCGGCCGCCGGGCTGCCGGACGGTACGGCGGCCGCCCGGGAGCCGACGGTGCGGCTCGCCCGGCAACTCGGCACGGGCTCCTTCCTGCTCTCGGTCGACGCCGAGGACGGCTTCGGCCGTAGCCCCGACGACGTCGCCGAGGTGGCCCGCCGGCTGGCCGACGCCGGTGCCGTCGGCATCAACCTGGAGGACGGCCTCGCCCCCGCACGGCTGCACGCCGCGAAGATCGCCGCGGTCAAGGCCGCGGTGCCCGACCTGTTCGTGAACGCCCGCACCGACACGTACTGGCTCGGGGACGGCGGCCACGCCGAGACGTGCCGCCGCCTCGACGCCTATCGAGAGGCGGGCGCGGACGGGGTGTTCGTGCCGGGACTGACCCACCCGGCCCGCATCACCGAGCTGGTGCGCGCCCTCGACGTGCCGCTCAACATCCTCTACTCACCGCTCGGCCCCACCGTCGCCCAGCTCGGGGACCTCGGCGTCCGCAGGATCAGCCTCGGCTCCCTGCTGTACCGGCGGGCACTGGGCGCCGCCCTGGAGGCCGCCGCGGACATCCGGGCGGGACGGCCGCCGCGCGGTGTGGCACCGACGTACGCCGAGGTGCAGGCGCTGAGCACGGAGGGTCCCGGCGGACAGGGCCTGTCAGCAAGGCCCTAGGGGCTAGGTCGTGTCCGCAAAGTCCCGCCTGTTCCGCGACGCCTGGCACGCACTCTCGCCGCACCGGGCGAAGCCCCAAGTACGTCCAGTACGAGGGTCTCCGCCCGGCACGCCGAGAGCACGCACCAGACGCCGCGGAACCCGCCCTCCGGGCGGACGACGAGACTTTGCGGACATGACCTAGAAGCGTCCGGGTCAGCCGCTCCGCGAACTCCCCGGGGTGTTCGACGGCCCCGAGATGCCCGCCGGGGAACTCGGCGAAGCCGCCGCCGGCCAGCTCGGCCGTCAACGCCGCCGTGCGGTGCAGGAGTTGGCCGCGGGAATCGATACCGGCGCCCAGCACCAGACGGGAGCCGAGCACCCGGAGAGCGGTCAGGTCCGGCTCGTGGGCGGTGAACTGGCGCAGGACGCGGGTGAGGAAGAGAGCCATGGGCGTGACCTGCGCGTCGGCGGACGGGGGCCCGTCGGCCTCCGCGTCCGCGCCGACGGCGGACCGACGTGCCTCCGCGGCGCCACGGGGCGGGCGCGGACCGGGTTCCGTGTCCGGGCCGGACGGGCGCGGGCCGGCCTTCGTGTCGTCACCGTCCGCGCGCGGAGCGGTTGTTGCGCCGCCCTGGCGCGGGCCGGTTATCGTGCCACCGGCACCGCGCGGACCGGGTTCCCCGTCGCGTCCGGCCGGCGGCGGCTCGGGTTCCGTGTGCGGGACGGCTGTCGAGCGATCGGCCGCGTCCGCCGGGGACGGGGGCGCCGGCGCGGCCCCGGCCCGGTCCCGCGGTGTCCGTTCCGCCAGTCCGGCCGCCAGCCGGGCCCCGCGGCCTCCATGCCCGCCGCGCGGTAGGTGGCGTACACCTCGGCGAACATCGCGAGGTGCCGCGCCGCGTCCGGCAGGACGGTCACGCTCGGCGGCTCGTGCGCGACCACGCGCCGCACCCGCGCCGGGTGCCGGGCGAGGAGGTCGAGTGCGGCGACACCGCCGGAGCTGGTGCCGAACACGTACGCGGACTCGCCGTCCGGCAGCACCTCGGCGAGCACCCGGCTCGCACCGTCGCTCCACGCCCGCACCCGCTGGTCCCCGACGGGCGCGCCGAGCCGGCCGTGGGCGAGGCCCAGCGGGTCGTACGTCACCACGGTGAACCGGGCGGCGAGCCGTTCCGTCAGCCCGCCGAGCCCCATGGGGTGTCCGGCCCCGCCCGGGACGACCAGCAGTACCGGTCCGCTGCCGGCCACGTCGTAGTGCGCCGGGACTTCATCCATGGCCGGGCTCCTCCTTGGGCCAGTGCTCCAGCAGGACGTGCAGGGCGTCGACGGCGCGGTCCCAGGACGTCTGCACGTCACGGGGCGCGCCGAAGCCGCCGGCGGCCTCGATGCCGCAGAAGCCGTGGAACGAACTGCGCAGCAGCCGTACGGCGTCGGTCAGGTCCGGCTCGTCGAGTCCGTAGGCGCGGAGCATGCCGTAGGTGATCTCCGCGGTCCGCAGCAGGGCGCGGGAGCCGGCGACGAGATCCTGGTCGATGCGGATCTGGGTGGCCGCGTACCGTCCCGGCCGTCGGAGGGCGAAGTCCCGGTAGGCGCCGGCGAACGCGGCCAGCGCGTCCTTGCCGGCCCGTCCGGCGACGGCGTCGGCGATCTGCTCGATCATCTCCTCGCCGGCCAGCAGGGCGACCCTGGTCCGCAGCTCCTGGAGGCTCTTGACGTGCGAGTACAGGCTCGCGTCCTTCACGCCGAAGCGGCGTGCCAGGGCGGAGACGGTGACACGGTCGAAGCCGACCTCGTCCGCGAGATCGGCGGCGGCCGTCACGAGCCGGTCGACCGTGAGCCCGGCACGGGCCATCCCCTCACCACCCACTCCTCTGCGCGTTGGAAACCTAGGATCCCTAGGAGACAGCCTAATGTACCGAACGGCTGAGGGTGGCGGGGCGGAGCCGCCTTTCCGGGGCCGTCCGAAGATCACGCCGCGGCCGTTCGGCGTTCATGTGTTCCGACGATTCTCCTTGTCGCGCGGCCGTCCGGCGCCGCCGGACTCAGGAGGCCGACATGGGGCACGGACACGGGCACGGGCATCACCACCACACGCACGACCACGTGGCCCAGCCGCTCCCGGCCGCCTTCGACACCTCGGTGCCGGACGAGGCACTGACCCCCGAGCAGCAGTCGCGCCGCTCGCTGCTGCGGCGCGCCGGTCTGCTGGGCGCCGGGCTGGCGGCGGGCAGTGTCCTCGCCGAGGGGGCGACGGCACCCGCGTACGCCGCCGAAGGCCGTCGCGGAAGGGGCGGCTTCCTCTGGCTCTCCGGCGACCACCACATCCACACCCAGTACAGCAGCGACGGCAAGTACCGCGTCGGCGACCAGGTGCGCCAAGGGGCCCGGCACGGGCTCGACTGGATGGTCATCACCGACCACGGCAGCGAGACGCACGCCAGGATCGGCGTCGAGAAGGTCAACCCGGACATCCGGGAGGCCCGGGCCGCGTACGAGGACACGCTCGTCTTCCAGGGGCTGGAATGGAACATCCCGGCCGCCGAGCACGGCACGGTCTTCGTCCACCCCGGCAGGAACGAGGTCGCCGTCCTCAAGCAGTTCGAGACCTCGTACGACGGCAGCGTGCGGGGGGCCTCCGACTCCACGCCCGCCAACGAGGCGCTGGCCGTCGCGGGCCTCGACTTCCTCGCCGAGCAGGTGCGGCGGCGCAAGGTCAAGGACGCCCTGATGCTCGCCAACCACCCGGCGCGGCGCGGTGTCGACTCCCCGCACGAGATCCGCGGCTGGCGCGACGCCACCCCCGCGAGCCACCAGATCGCGGTCGGTTTCGAGGGCGCGCCCGGCCACCAGGCCGCCGGCATCGCCGCGCCCACCGGCATGGGCCGCGCGCGCGGCATCTACGACAACAGCCCGAGCGCGAACTCCTTCGCCGGCTACCCGCTGGAGAGCTACCGCACCTGGGGCGGCTTCGACTGGATGACCGCCACCGTCGGCGGCCTCTGGGACAGCCTCCTCGCCGAGGGCAAGCCGTGGTGGATCACCGCCAACTCCGACGCGCACCAGGTGTACACGGACACGGCCGTCCGAGGCGGCCCCGACAGCGACTTCACCGCCAACGGCAGGCACACGGACCCCGTCTACGGCGGCAGGGTCGACCTCACCCAGGGCGACTACTGGCCCGGCCAGTACAGCCGCACCCACGTGGGCGCCGACGGCTTCTCGTACGCCGCCGTCATGGACGGCATCCGTGCCGGCCGGATCTGGGTGGACCACGGCCAGTTGGTCAGCGGTCTCGACGTCAGGGCGGCGGGCGGCGGCCGTTGGGCCACGCTCGGCGGGGCGCTGCACGTCAAGAAGGGCACGAAGGTGACCCTGACGGCCGACGTCGCCCTGGCCGGCGGCCCGAACTGGGCGGGATTCGTCCCGCGGCTGGCCCGGGTGGACGTCATCCGGGGAGACGTCACGGGCGCCGTGCGGGACAAGGACACGTTCACCGCGCCGACGGCCGAGGTCGTCCGCTCGTACGAGGTCGGGAAGTCCACCGGCACGGTCCGGCTGACGTACTCCCTGGGCGAGGTAGACCGTCCGCTCTACGTCCGCCTCCGCGGCACGGACGGCAACCGCTCGGCGACCGGCCTGATGGGTGCCGCGGTCGACCCCGCGGGCCCGGCCGTGGACGTCGTCGGCGACGCCGACCCGTGGCGCGACCTGTGGTTCTACTCCAACCCCGTGTGGATCCTGCCGTCGTGAGCGCACCCCACACCCTCACGGTGGACGCGGGAAGCAGCGACCTGCGTGCGGCGGACCACCTGCTGCGCGCCCTCGCCGCCGAACTGGCGCTCACCGAGGACTGGTTCGGCTGCACCCATCTGGTGCGCGGCGAGCGCCCGCGGGTCGCCCTCTCCCTCGCCGCCCCTTCACGGGCGCTGCTGAGCACCGTCCGGCAGCGTCTCACCGCCCAGGGGTACGAGGTGTCCCCGGGAGCACCCGACGCGGTGGGCCGCGCGGTGCTGTACCCGGGCGTCACGCGCCTCACGGGCACCGTGACGGTCGCGGAGGCCCTGTCGGCCTCCGCGATCGCCCGCGTCGCCGTCCTGGGCGCGTCCGGCCGGCCCCCGCCCGAGCAGCGGCTGGTGACGCGGGACCATGTACGCCCCGAGTGGCGGGACGGCGTGCTCGTCCTGACCGCGATGCCCGCCGCCGGCGGCACCCTCGTCCCCTTCGAGGTCCCGGAACCGACGCCGTGCTGCGCGGACCACTGACGGAGGCGGGAGAAGGCCGGACGCCGTCCCGGTGACCGTGTCAGCCGTCGAGTTCCGCGAAGACGAACGAGAACTCGGCTGGTTCGGGCCGCAGTTGGTACTGCGGGAGTGCGCCTGGGCCGCACGACTGGGAGCCGATGCCCTGCTGGCCGTGGTCCAGGTTCACCCAGACCGTGTCGCCGGGCTCCAGGTCCGTGAGGTGGTCCGCCGCGTCGAGCTGCTCGGTCGTCCAGCGCCGCGCCGTGAACCAGAACTCCGGGTCGCCCTCGACGCGCAGCCCGCCGAGCCGGGCCCAGCGCACGTCGGCCCGCGCGCCGTTCTCCTGCGGACGGACGTACGGCGTCTGGAGCGCGTCGACCGACGCCTCCCAACGGCCGAGCCGCGAGGCGGACCCGGTGTCCGGATAGGCCTCGCCGGGACCGCCGCCGAACCACGTCACCCGGTCCGCGGAGGACGCCAGCCCGAACCGTATCCCGAGCCGCGGCAGCGGCACCGTCCACGCACCCTCGGGCGCCACGGACACCGTCAGCCGCAGCCGCGTCCCGTCGGAGGTCCACCGGTACACCGTGCGCAGGCCGATGTCCCGTCCCGCGGGCGCCACCCGGGTCCGGACGGTCAGCGCGTCGCCTGACACCTCCACCCCGTCCGTGCGGTGCCGCATCCGGTGCAGGCCGAGCCTGCGCCACAGCGGGCCGTGGCGCGGGTCGGACTGCCAGGACGCGCCGTCGTCGTTGTCGGTCGGCGCGCGCCACACGTCCAGGCGCAGTCCGGTCACCGCCGTCCCGCCGATCGCACGCAGCGCACCGGTGCGGGCGTCCAGGACGGCGGGCCCCAGCGTGATCGTGCGCTCGCCCGGCACGGGCCCCGCCGAAGGCACCACGCGCGGCGCGCGCCGGCCGGCGGCCGGGATCTGGGCCCAGGCGACCTCGTGGCCCCGCGGCGCCCACGCGGTCTCCCCGGCCAGCACCGCGCGGACCGTCCACCCGGTCTCGGCCCCGCGTCCGTCGGGCGGCGGCGGCAGCTTCACCTCGGCGCTCTCGCCGGGAGCGAGCGCGGGCACCGACAGCGTGCCCGCCGCGACGGTCTCGCCGTCCACCTCGTGCGACCACGTGAAGGCCAGCGCGGAGAGGTCGGCGAAGTCGTACCGGTTGGTGATGCGGAGCGTTCCGCGCCGCCCGTCGCCGGTCAGGCGGACCGGCTCGATCACCTTCTTGTACTCGACCAGTCCGGGCGAGGGCGTCCGGTCGGGGAAGAGCAGCCCGTCGCAGACGAAGTTCCCGTCGTGCAGCTCCTCCCCGAAGTCGCCGCCGTACGCGAACCCGTACCGCCCGTCCTTGATGCCGTGGTCGATCCACTCCCAGACGAAACCTCCCTGCAGGCGGTCGTGGGACTCGAACAGCCGCTGGTAGTCGGCGAGTCCGCCGGGGCCGTTGCCCATGGCGTGCGCGTACTCGCACAGGACGAAGGGCAGGGTCCGCCGCCGGTGGCCGCCGCCGTCCAGACCCCGGCCGATCCGCTCGACCTCGGCATGGGAGGCGTACATCCGCGCGTACACGTCCGTGTCGCGGCAGTCGGGGTCGCCCTCGTAGTGCAGGAGCCGTGAGCCGTCCCGGCCGCGGATCCACTCGGCCATGGCGGTGAGGCCGCGTCCGGTGCCCGCCTCGTTGCCGAGCGACCAGACGACCACCGACGGGTGGTTCTTGTCGCGCTCGACCATCCGGGCCGCGCGGTCGAGCAGGGCCGGGGTCCAGCGGTCGTCGTCCACCGGGTTGTCCCGCCAGTCCTGCTCGGTGAAGCCGTGGGTCTCCAGGTCGCACTCGTCGATCACCCACAGGCCGTACTCGTCGCACAGATCGAGGAAGGCGGGGTGCGGCGGGTAGTGCGAGGTGCGGACGGCGTTGACGTTGTGCCGTTTCATGAGCAGCACGTCCTCGCGCATGGTCGCCACGTCCAGGGCGCGGCCCCGCTCCGGGTGCCACTCGTGCCGGTTGACGCCCCGGAAGAGGACCGCACGGCCGTTGACCTTGATCAGTCCGTCCTCGAGAGCGACCGTCCGGAAGCCGACCCGCAGGGGCACGCGCTCACCCTCCGTCGCCAGTACGCCGTCGTACAGGCGGGGTGTCTCGGCGGTCCACGCCGCGACCGGCAGCGTCACGGACTCACCGGTGGCGATGTCGACGCCCAGCTCGGGCACGGTGACCCGGCCGTCGACGTCGGAGTCCACCCGCAGGGTGCCCTCGCCGGTGACGTGGTCGTACGAGGCGTGCACGAAGAAGTCCCGTACGCCGCCCGCCGGGCGGTGCAGCAGGGTGACGTCCCGGAAGATGCCGGGCAGCCACCACTGGTCCTGGTCCTCCAGGTACGAACCGGCCGACCACTGGTGGACCCGGACCGCGAGCCGGTTGCCGGCCGGCCGGAGCAGTTGCCCCACCTCGAACTCGTGCGGCAGCCGCGAGCCCTTGAACCCGCCCAGCTCCGTACCGTTCAGCCACACCCGGGCACAGGACTCCACCCCGTCGAACCGCAGCACGCTGCCGCCGTCCGCGGGCCACCGCGCGGGCAGGTCGAAGAACCGCAGATGGTCGCCGGTCGGGTTCTCGGCGGGCACCCGCGGCGGGTCGACGGGGAAGGGGTAGAGGTGGTTGGTGTAGATCGGAGCGCCGAAGGCCCCGTCGCCCTGGAGGACCCAGTGGCCGGGGACGGACACCTCCGCCCAGCCCTCGCAGTCGTAGCCCTCCTCGGCGAAGGAGTCGTCCTCGGTGTCGGCGGCCCGGGAGAGACGCAGGCGCCAACTCCCGTTCAGTGAGAGGGAGTCGGCGTCGGAGGACGCGTACCGGGCGCGCGGGGGCAGAACCCCGCTGCCGGGGGAGACGTCCTCGACGTAGTCGCTGGCGGACTGGGATGTCCCGAGGGGGGAGGTGCGGAACGACATCGGTCTCCTAGCTGGGCCCGTGATGGGATTCGCTGTGCGGGTGCCGGACGCGTCCGTACGACCGGGACGCCCGTCCGTTCACGCGGATGGTGCGGTACGGCTCCTGGCAGGGGCGGACGCGGTGCCCCGTGGGGCAGGTCCTGCGGCGGACCTGTGGCCCACCGCGGACAGGGCGCCCTCCAGCGCGAAGGTGGCGGCGCCGAGGCACACCGGGTCGGTGGGGATGGGGGACAGGACGATCTCGGTCGCCGCCAGCGGCCGCTTCAGCGCGTGCCGGGCGACGGCCGCGCGCACCTCACGCAGCAGCGGCTCGCCGAGCGCGGCCGCGACCCAGCTGCTCAGCACGACCACCTCCGGATTGAGGAGGTTCACCAGGTCGGAGACCGCGGCGCCCAGATAGCGGGCGGTGTCACCCACCACCTTCAGGGCCACCGGGTCCTGCGCCGCCACGCCGCGGGCCAGCGCGTCGATCGTGGCGGTCTGGTCCCCGGGGTGCAGCAGGGCGCTGCCGGGGCTCAGCTCCCGCAGGTTCAGCATGATGCCGGGCGCCCCGACGTACGTCTCCACGCAGCCCTGGTCGCCGCAGTGACACAGGCGCCCGTCCAGCACCAGCGTCGTATGACCCCACTCGCCCGCGCTGTTGCTGACCCCGCGGTACACCCCTCCGCCCAGCACGAGACCGGCGCCGACACCGGTGCCGAGGTTGACGACCACCGCGTCCCCGCGGCCGCGCGCCGCGCCGAACCAGAGCTCGGCCACCGCGCAGGCGCGCAGCGGGTTGTCCAGGTGCAGCGGGTAGGGGACGTGCTCGGCGAGCAGGTCGAGGAGCGGCACGTCGTGCCAGTCCCAGTTCGCCGCGTACTGGCACACCCCGCGCTCGCGGTCGACCTGCCCGGGGACGCTGACTCCCACCCCCAGCACGCGGGCGTCCGCCACCCCGGCCTGCGCCACCACCGAGGCGACGGCCGCCGCGACCTGCGCGACCACCTGCTCCGGGCGGTTCTCGCCGGGGAGCAGATCCGCCCCGGCACGGGCGAGCACGCCCAGGGAGAGGTCGAACAGCTCGACGCGTACGTAGGTCTCGGCGATGTCGACGCCGATCAGCGCGCCACCCGGGGCGTCCACCGCCACCAGGCCGCGCGGCCTGCCGCCCGCGGAGTCCTCGAAGCCGACCTCGGTCAGCATCCCCAGGTCGAGCAGCTCCCCGACCAGCGTGGCGACCGTGGCCAGGCTCAGCCCGGTCACCGCGGCCAGCTCCTGCCGGGACGTGGGGGAGGCGGCGATGATCTGGCGCAGCACCTCGTAGCGGTTGGCGGTGCGGATGTCGCGGGACGTGCGCTTCACCGGACTGGCCCCCTCGACCCGTGCGATCCATGCCGGGGCACTCGGCCCACACGCAAGGCTAGGACCCGCGGGGCGTTTCGACAAGGGGTTAGGAAAGGGGCTGTAGGAAGGGGAGGCGGGGCGGCCCGGCCGGGAGGCCGTGGAGTCGCCGGCGAGAAGGGGCGCCCGGTGCCACGGGGGCACCGGGCGCCCTTCTCCCGGGTCAGACGCCGAGGGCCTCCCGGACGAACGCGTTGCGGAACTTGCCCGCCGGGTCCAGCGCGGCGGCGAGCGACGCGAAGTCGGCGAGCCGCGGATAACGCCCCCGCACCACCGAGGACGGCATCGTGTACACCTTGCCCCAGTGCGGCCGTGGACCGAACGCGTCGAGCGCCTCCTCCACCCGCCGCACCACGGGCAGGACGGCCGCCGTGTCCGCGACCCAGGTGAAGTGCAGCGCCACGGTGTCCCGCCCGTACGCGGGGCTCAGCCACTGCCGGTCCGCGGCGACGGTCCGCACCTCGCAGACCTGGAGCACCGGCGAGACCGTGTCCCGGACCGTGTCGAGGGCGTGCAGCGCCTCCAGCGCGCGGGCGCGCGGCAGCAGGTACTCGGACTGCAGCTCCGCCCCGCTGCTCGGGGTGAACTCGGCGCGGAAGTGGGGCAGCCGCTCGTGCCAGGGCCCGGGTACGCCGAACTGCTCCGTGCAGTTCACCGCGGGCATGCCCGGCACCGGATGCATCGCCGCGGTGGCGGGCACGGCCCACGGGAAGTCGGCCGGCGGCTGGTCGGTGCGCCGCTTGAGCCACACCTGCCGGAAGCCCGGGCGCACCCAGTCGGTGAAGAGGCTGACGCTGTACGCCGCCGCCGCGACCGTCTCGAAGTCGAGCCCCGCCAGCGGGAGTTCCGTAAAGACGTGCTGGCTCACCTCGAAGGCCGGCTCCAGGTCGAGCGTGAGGGCGGTGACCACACCGAGGGCGCCCAGGGAGGTCACCGCTCCGTCGAAGCGCTCCTCGCCCCGCCCGACCGTCACGGTGGAGCCGTCGGCCGTGACCAGCTCGACCTCGCGTACGACCGAGGCGAGGGAACCGTTCGTGACCCCCGAGCCGTGGGTACCGGTCGCCACCGAGCCCGCCACCGAGATGTGCGGGAGGGACGCCATGTTCGGCAGCGCGAAACCCGCCCGGTGCACCCGGCGCGCGAGCTCGGCGTACCGGACACCGCCCGCGACCCGGACCGTACGGGCACCCGAGTCGACGTCCACCGCCGGCGGCAGCGCGGTCAGCGACAGGAGCACGCCGTCGTCACCCGGCTCGGCGATCGTGTTGAACGAGTGCCCGCTGCCCAGCACCCGCACCCTCGTGCCGGCGGCGACCAGCGCCGCGAGCGCGTCGAGCGACTGCGGACGGTGCAGCTCCCCGGCGGAGTACGTGATGTTGCCCGCCCAGTTGGTCAGCGTCCCGGTCATGCGTGCGTCCCTCCCCTGGAAGTCCCGGCCGGCCGTGCACCGGCTGTGACGTCGTGGTGCGTACGAGGCATCCCAGCCGAAGGACGCCTCGCGATCAAGACCGTACGCGCCGGTGCGCCGGGGCGGGACGCCCAGGCCCGCGGCGCTTGCGGGGCGCGGGCGGACCCCTCCCGGGGGACCCGGCACCGCCGTGCCGCAGGCAGGGGCATACCGTGAGGAGTCGAGCACGAACGCCGGGAGCGAGGAGAACGGGATGGGCAGCCGCACCGCGCTGGTCGAAGATCTGATGGAACGGTTCCCGCACGTGCCGCGGGAAGCCGTCTTCAAGGAGGACCTGCTCCGCGGGGGCGTCGCCTTCGACGACTCGGCCCTCTCGGACAACGAGGACGGGGACGTCAAGCCGAAGTCGTACTTCATCTTCTCCTTCGACCACGGCACCCTGCCCGAGCTGGGCGAGGCCGCGCTGCGCCGCCCGCCCGAGGAGATCATCCTCACCGGCGGGCCCTACGACCTGCGGCGCACGGTCGTGTCCGTCCGCGTGAACCCTGCGTCCCCCTACCGCGTCGCCGCCGGGGACGAGGGCGTGCTCGGCCTCTACCTGGACGGGAAGCGGATCTCCGACGTCGGCGTCCCGCCCATGCCGGACTACTACCGGCACAAGCTCTCCAGCGGGAAGTCCGTGATGGAGGTGGCGCCCACCATCCAGTGGGGCTACCTGATCTACCTCACCGTCTTCCGGGTCTGCCAGTACTTCGGCGCCAAGGAGGAGTGCCAGTACTGCGACATCAACCACAACTGGCGCCAGCACAAGGCGGCCGGCCGTCCCTACACCGGTGTGAAGGACGTCGAGGAGGTCCTGGAGGCCCTGGAGATCATCGACAGGTACGACACCGCGAAGACCTCCACCGCCTACACCCTCACCGGCGGCGCGATCACCAAGACGGTCGCCGGACGGGACGAGGCCGACTTCTACGGCCACTACGCCAAGGCCATCGAGGAACGCTTCCCGGGCCGCTGGATCGGCAAGGTCGTCGCCCAGGCCCTCCCGCGCGACGACGTGCAGCGCTTCAAGGACCACGGCGTGCAGATCTACCACCCCAACTACGAGGTGTGGGACCGCCGCCTGTTCGAGCTGTACTGCCCCGGCAAGGAGCGCTACGTAGGCCGCGACGAGTGGCACCGGCGGATCCTGGACTCGGCGGAGATCTTCGGCGCGCGCAACGTGATCCCCAACTTCGTGGCGGGCGTCGAGATGGCCGAGCCCTTCGGCTTCACCACGGTCGACGAGGCCATCGCCTCCACCACGGAGGGGCTGCGCTTCTTCATGTCGCACGGCATCACGCCCCGCTTCACCACCTGGTGCCCGGAGCCGACCACCCCGCTCGGCAAGGCCAACCCGCAGGGCGCCCCGCTGGAGTACCACATTCGCCTGCTCGAGGCCTACCGCTCCACGATGGAGGACTTCGGCCTCTCCTCACCCCCCGGCTACGGCCCGCCCGGCCCGGGCCAGGCGGTCTTCTCGGTGAGTTCGTTCATGGACAGCCTGCCGGCGCACGAGCCGGTGGCCGGGCCCGCCGGAGGGTAGTCCGGCGCCCCTCGGGGCCGCGCCTGCGCGAAAAAATCCCATGGAACATCGAGCCGTCCCGGGCGTTCTTCCGTACAACACCCCGGGACGGCTGCCGCCGTCCGCGCGGCGGCCGTTCCGCCCCGGCCGCCGCGCTCCCGCGCGCAATTGAATATGCTGCTTGTCAGTTGTGCGGGAACCGTGAAAAGGTCGGGGCCTGTCGCGAGCCGATCGCCAACTCCCTTGTAGCGGCAGCGAGTTGACGTATCTTGAGGATGCACTTGACGCGGGAGCTCCCCATGCCCGACCTGCCGACCCCCCAGGACACCACCGAGGCCGCGTGGTTCTCGGAGTGCTGGGACGCGGTCCTGTCGTACGCCGACCTGTGCACCTCCGGCTCCGCCGCGGCCACGCGGCTGGCCACCGAGGCGTTCACGCACGGCATACGCGAGGCGCGGGACGAGGACGCCGGGGCCAGGGGCGCCGGACGCCGGACACTGCGGCTGCCCCGGATCCCCTTACTGCTGACCTCCGTCCGGACCACCGCCGCCGCCTGGGAGGCACAGGGGCGCGGACACCGCCTCGATCCCGACCTGCGGCTGTGGCTCAACTCCGAGAAGGCGGCCCGCTACACCGGACCGCCGCTGCACCGCCCGCTCGCGCTGCGCGGCCTCAAAGACCTCCAGGAACCGGACGCCGCGCTGCTGTGGCTGGCCGAGGTCGAGGCACTGCCGCTGTCCGCGGTGGCCCGCCGGCTGGGTCTCGACCCGGCGACCGCGGCCACCGAACTCGCCCAGGTACGGGCGCTGTTCCGGGACCGGTGCCACCGCAACCACCTCGACACGCCCATGGACGCGCGCTGCCGCAGCTTCGCACGGCTCCTCGACGCGGTCACCCGTTCGCCCGGGACAGAGACACCCGAAGATCTCTCGCGCCACCTCGCGCGGTGCGTGGCGTGCGCCGAAGCCGCCGCCTGTCTGCGCCTGCACGGCGGCGGACTGCCGGGCGCGCTGGCCGGCGGGGTCGTCGGCTGGGGCGGCCTCGCCTATCTGGAGCGCCGCCGCCGGGCGGCGGAGGCGGGTCTGGTCGGCCGGCGCGCGGACCCCACCACGGACACCGGTATCGCCATGGGCGAGCTGCCCGCGCCGAGGATCGGCCGCACCGGCACGCTGGTCACCGCCGTCCTCGTCTCCGCGCTGGCGCTCGCGGTCTCGCTGATGCCCTTCGACGGCTCCGAGGGCAGCACCTCCGCGCGCGACGCCGGGGACCGGCAGCCGGTGGCGGACCCCGGCCCGTCCTTCCCCTCCCTCGGCACCGGCACCGGCACCGGCACCGGCACGGCGAACTCGACGGCGTCGCCCCGGCCGTCGGGCTCCAGGACCCGTTCCGAGACGAAAACCGGCCCGAACATCCAGGGCGGGTCCTCCTCGCCCGCCCCCACCTCGCACCGGCCCGCCGAACCCACGAAGCGGGCGTCCGCGACCTGCCGCGTGGAGTACGAGATCGTCGGCGAGTGGCCCGACGGTTTCCAGGCCGCCGTCACCCTCACCTCCACCAGAGCCCTCGACACCTGGCGCGTCGGCTGGACCTTCCGCGACGGTCAGCGGGTCAGCCAGATGTGGGACGGCGACTACACCCAGAACGGCTCCCGGGTCACCGCCACCGCCGCCGACTACAACAAGTCCGTTCCCGCGGGCGGCACCTTCGGCGTCGGCTTCATCGCCTCCTGGCAGGACGCCAACGCGCCCGCGCACGACTTCACCCTCAACGGACGCCCCTGCACGACCCGTTCGTGAGCCCGCCGCCACGCGCGGGCGCACAGCCGTGAATATTCGGTGGCGTCCGCCCGCGGGGTGCGCCTAGGGTGTACCTCGTACCCCTGCGGCGTGAGTCGCGGGGCCCGACCGAGCGGAAACCAGGAGGTGTTGACCGATGACTGTCACTGCGATGGGCGCTGCCCGCATCCAGACGTTCATCAAGTCCACCTCCGTGGCCGCCGGCTGACCTTCTCCTTCATCTTCCGCGCCTGAGCGCGCGTGCCGGGGCCGCCCTTGTGAAGGGTCTCCCTTGTCCTCCTCCGCTTTCGCTTCTCCTCTCGCACACCCTCTCGCTCCCTACGGCTGGGACGAGGCATGGGCGGACGCGTTCGCCCCGTACGCCGCCGAGGGGCTGCTCGCCGGGCGCGTGATCCGGGTCGACCGCGGCCAGTGCGACGTGGTCACCGCCGACGGGGTCCTGCGCGCGGACACCGCGTTCGTGACGCCGCACGACCCGCTGCGGGTGGTGTGCACCGGCGACTGGGTCGCCGTCGAACCCTCCGGCAACCCGCGCTACGTACGCGCGTATCTGCCGCGCCGTACCGCCTTCGTGCGCTCCACCTCCTCCAAGCGTTCCGAGGGGCAGATCCTCGCCGCCAACGTCGACCACGCGGTCGTGGCCGTGTCGCTCGCCCTGGAACTCGACCTCGGCCGCGTCGAACGCTTCCTCGCGCTCGCCTGGGAATCGGGGGCCCAGCCCGTGGTCGTCCTGACCAAGGCCGACCTGGTGCCCGACCCGGCGACGCTCGCGCACCTCGTGCAGGACGTGGAGACGGCGGCCCCCGGAGTGCCGGTGCTGCCCGTCAGCTCCAGCGCCGGGCACGGCCTGGACGTCCTCGCGGCCGTCCTGTCGGGCGGTACGTCGGTCCTGCTCGGGCAGTCCGGCGCGGGCAAGTCCACCCTCGCCAACGCGCTGACCGGCGAGGACGTGATGGACGTGCGGGCCACGCGTGACGTGGACGGCAAGGGCCGCCACACCACGACGACCCGCAACCTCCTCGCCCTGCCCGGCGGGGGCGTCCTCATCGACACCCCCGGTCTGCGGGGTGTCGGCCTGTGGGACGCCGGGACCGGGGTCGGCCAGGTCTTCGCCGAGATCGAGGCACTCGGCCGTGACTGCCGCTTCCACGACTGCGCGCACGTCGGGGAGCCCGGCTGCGCGGTCCTCGCCGCCGTCGAGTCCGGCACCCTGCCCGAACGCCGCCTCGACAGCTACCGCAAGCTCCTGCGGGAGAACCAGCGCATCGTCGCCAAGACGGACGCCCGGGTGCGCGCGGAGATCCGCCGCGACTGGAAGCGGAAGGGGGCGGAGGGGCGCGCGGCGATGCGCGCCAAACGGGGCCCCTGGTCGTAGACGTCCGTCGTGCGGGGCCGGTGCCGCCCGCGACACCGGCGCCGGCCGGCAACACCGGTGCCGGCCCCTCCGCGGGGAGAACGCGGTGCCGGCCCCTCCGCGGGGAGAACCTGGTGCCGGCCCCTCCGCGGGGAGAACCTGGTGCCGGCCCCTCCGCGGGGAGAACCTGGTGCCGGCCCCTCCGCGGGGAGAACGCGGTGCCGGCCCTCCGCGGGGAGAACCCGGTGCCGGTGTCTTCCCGCGGCGAGGCCCGTGCCTGCGCCACACCTCGTGAGGCGGCGGCACGGGGCTCGGGGGCGTGGACGTCGGCTCGGGGCCCGGCTTGGCGCGGGCTGTGGGCCGCGGGCTGTGGGTTGTGGGCCGTGGGCTGTGGCGCCGGGTGCGGCGGGTCCGCGTCCCTCCGACGGCCGGGCGGCAGCGCCGTGTCCGATTTCCGCCAGCGACGCGCGGTGCGGTGGCGGAGACTGGATGACGTGATCGATGAAGAGACCAGGTACGAGGCGGTGCGCAGCCGCGACGCCCGTTTCGACGGGGAGTTCTTCTTCGCCGTCGAGACGACCGGGATCTACTGTCGGCCGAGCTGCCCGGCGGTGACGCCGAAGCGCAAGAACGTGCGGTACTACGCGACGGCGGCCGCGGCGCAGGGTTCCGGCTTCCGCGCCTGCCGCCGGTGCCGCCCGGACGCGGTTCCCGGGTCGGCCGGGTGGAACGTCCGCGCCGACGTCGTGGGCCGTGCCATGCGCATGATCGGCGACGGAGTGGTCGACCGGGAGGGCGTCGCCGGGCTCGCCGCACGCCTCGGGTACAGCGCCCGCCAGGTGCAGCGGCAGCTCACCGCCGAACTCGGCGCGGGCCCCGTCGCGCTGGCCCGCGCCCAGCGCGCCCACACCGCGCGGGTGCTGCTGCAGACCACCGGCCTGCCGGTCACCGAGATCGCGTTCGCCGCCGGGTTCGCCAGCGTGCGCCAGTTCAACGCCACCGTCCGGGCGGTGTACGCGTCCACGCCCAGCGAGCTGCGCGCCGCCGCGGCAGGGCGCGGCCCCACCGGCCCGCGCGCCGCGGCCCCCACCGCGGGCATCCCGCTGCGGCTCGCCCACCGCGGGCCCTACCAGTCCGGCGCGGTCTTCGACGTCCTGGCCCGCGAGGCGGTCCCGGGCGTCGAGGAGGTCCACGGCACCCGCGGACGCCGGACGTACCGGCGCACCCTCCGCCTCCCGTACGGCACCGGGATCGTCGCGGTCGACGAACGCCAGCGCACACCGGGACGCCAGGCCTGCGCCCACGCCGGCGGATGGCTCGACGCCCGGCTGCACCTCACCGACCTGCGTGATCTCACCACCGCCGTACAACGGCTGCGGCTGCTGTTCGACCTGGACGCCGATCCGTACGCGGTGGACGAGCGGCTCGCCGCCGATCCCCGGCTGGCACCGCTGGTCGCCGCCCGCCCGGGCCTGCGGTCGCCCGGCACCGCCGACCCGGACGAACTGGCCGTGCGCGCGCTCGTCGGCCGGACCGAGGCCGAGCGGCTGGTACGGCGGTACGGGAAGGTGCTGGATGCCCCCTGCGGGACGCTCACCCATCTGTTTCCCGAGGCCGGCGTCCTCGCACAGGCGGAACCGGACGGCACGCTCGGCGCGCTGACCGCCGCCCTCGCCGACGGCGCCCTGCGGCTCGACGCGGGCGCCGACCGGGACGACGCGCAGCGGGCGCTGCTCGCACTGCCGGGCATGGACCCGCGCACCGTCGCGGTCATCCGCACCCGGGCCCTCGGCGACCCGGACGCCGCACCCCCGGACGAGGACGTCCCCGACACCTGGCGCCCCTGGCGCGCCTACGCCCTGAACCACCTCCACGCCGCCGGCGCAGCCGAAGCGAGTACCGGCATCGCGGCGGCCGGCACGGCCGCCGCCCACGACTCGGAACGGGAAACCCACTGATCATGCCCACGCACTGCACGACCCTGGACAGCCCGGTCGGCCCGCTGCTCCTCACCGCCGACGACTCCGGCACCCTCACGTCCCTGTCCGTACCGGGCCAGAAGGGCGGTCGCACCCGCCGGCCGGAGTGGCGGCACACGCCCGAGCTCTTCCGTGCCGCGGAGGAACAGCTGGCCGCCTACTTCGCCGGCGAACTCGACGCGTTCACCCTGGAGTTCAGGGGCGAGGGGACCGAGTTCCGGGAGCGGGTATGGGCCGCCGTGGACTCCGTGCCGTACGGCGCGACGACCACGTACGGCGCCATCGCCGCGCGCATCGGCGCCCCGCGGGCCGCGGTCCGCGCGATCGGCGGCGCGATCGGCGCCAACCCGCTGCTGATCGTCCGCCCCTGCCATCGGGTGATCGGCGCGGACGGCTCGCTGACCGGGTACGCGGGCGGCCTCGACCGCAAACAACGCCTGCTCACCCTCGAAGGGGTGCTGGGGCCCGCCCGTAGGCCCTAGGGGGCGTCTGGGAGCGGCTCGGCGGGAAGCGGGGGGGGGGCCGAGGCCGGGAGCGGCCCAGGATCGGTCCGGGGCGGGTGGAGAGGGCGTCAGCGGGCCGGTGGCGGGCTGGTGGATCCGGTCCGGGAGGGGCCGGGTGCACGGTCGGCGGGCGAGGGGTTGCTGCTCGACTTCTGTGTGCCTGCGCGCGATGTCTGGCGTCGGCGAGGCGCTGAGCTTCGGTGATGGCGTGCAGAGGGTGAATCCATACCGCGTGCGGCAGCATGCGCCCCGTCTTGTACCTGATGTTTGACACAAAGTGGGGCCTGCGACATCTTGTACTCGCGGCTTGATACAAGATGACCTGAGGGGACCCCCTATGCGCGACAGCGCCCTGCTCCAGCACCGCTTCCTCGATCACGCCGATCACTACGCCCGCTGGTCCGGCCTGGCCATCGGAGTCAATGCCGCGCAGGCGCTGTCCACGCTGGGGAACGTCGAGTTCGAGCAGCGTGTCGTGTTCTCCATCACCGCCTTCGGGCTGTGCGCGGTGGCAGGCGTCCTTCTCGCCGACGCGCTGACCCTGGTACCCCAGGACGTGGTCCGGACCGCGAGTCTCAAGCCGCGCCTGGTCAGAGACCACATCCCGCCGCGCATGGGCCCTCTGATCGCCCTTCAGGGAATCACGCTCACCGCGCTCCTGACGATCACAGCCGCCACGGCCTCCTGGGACCCCGGCCATGTCCTCCATACGGGAAAGGTCGTCGCCGTCACCTGCAACGGAATGCGGACCTCTCTGGGCCCCTGGCCCGGCCTGTACTACAGCCTTCCGACGTTCGGCGCGCTCGCCATAGCCACTCCCACCTGCCTCTGGGCCCTGCGCCGCATCGCCCACGGACCGGGCCCGGAGCAGCAGCGCCGCGACCGGGCGTGGGCGGTGACCGGAGCCTGGGGCCTGTTGGTTTCGAGTCAGCAGTTGTATGCCGTACTGATGGTCTCCATCTCGGTGACGGACACGGGCTGCGCCGGTGTGATGGGCGCGCTCACCTTCTGGGTGTTCTACCCTCTGGCCCTGCTGAACCTGTTCACAGTCGCGTGGTCCCTGGTCACCGTGGTGGCCCCCAGGGCCGTCGGCGACAACGCGCCGGAGGAGGCCCCCCGACCATGAACGAGCCTGCCGTCCGCGTCGACACGAACAGCCAGGTACCGCCGTACGCGCAGATCCGGGCCCAGCTCGGCGCGCTGATCGTCACCGGACAGCTGGCCGAGGGCGACCGCTTGCCCACCGTGCGCCAACTGGCCACGGACCTCGGTCTCGCACCGGGCACGGTGGCCCGCGCCTACCGCGAGCTGGAAGCCGCCGAGCTGATCCGCACCCGCCGCGGAGCGGGGTCCCGGGTCGCGGCGGTCCCCGCCCGCCCAACCCACACGTACGCCTCTCAATTGGCCACCCTGGCCCGCGACTTCACCTCCTCTGCTCGTGCGCTGGGCGCCGACACCGAAGCCGTCCTGGCCGCCGTCCGCGACGCCTTGGGCCCCGAGAACCACTAATCGGGCGTCCCTTGCCGTCGCGGCCCGCGGTAATGGTCTGACCGCGAACGTTCACCGGGTTACATGGCTCGGCGACGTGTATGAGTAGGGTCGTTGGATGGACAGCACGATGCATATGCCGACGGAAGAAGACCTGGAACTGGTCGAGTTCGCCCAGCGCATTGTTGAGACCAACGGTGACGGTGAGGTCCACACCGTCGGGGCGGCCGTGCGAGACGCACAGGGCCGGATGTTCGGTGGTATCAACCTCTATCACTTCACTGGCGGACCTTGCGCGGAGTTGGTGGCGCTCGGGCATGCGCGTGCTGCGGGAGCACGTGACCTGACGGCGATTGTTGCCGTCGGTGACACGGGGCGCGGCGTGCTCGCGCCGTGTGGCCGGGACCGGCAGGTCCTGCTGGACTACCACCCGGGTATCCGCGTCCTCGTGCCGGCAGCTGGTGGCATTCGCAGTGTCGCGATCACCGATCTCCTGCCTCATGCCTATGTCTGGGGGGAGCAGTCCGCAGCGTCCGACGGAGCGCTGGGCTCGGCCGCGATACAGGCCCTGCATTTCCATCGCACCTACCTCGAGGCTGTACGCACTGGGCGGAAGACGACCACGGTGCGGTTCCGCGACCCGGTGGAGACGGGCCCGGTGAACATGGTGTTCGAGTTGGATGACGAGGTGGTGCTGTCCGGTGTGGTCACTCAGATCACTTCCAAGAGCGTCGCCGAGTTGACCGAGGCGGACGCTGTCGCCGACGGGTTTCGTGATCTCGCCGAGCTGCAAGACAGGCTGCGGTTCCACTACCCCGACATCAAGTCAACCGATGACGCCACCATCGTTCACTTCTGTCTGACGCGTTGACTGCATCCGCCATCGAGCGAGCGAGGCGATCGGCCCTGCTCATGCCGCTCCTTGCAGGGGTCTGCCGCCCCAGCGGATGGCTTTCTCGCTGCGGATGCGGGCACGTTCGCGTCGTTGGGCGGCGAGGATGTCGGGGCGGCGGGCGAAACCTTCCCGGTCACAGCACTAGCCCTCCTCCAGCCCCCAGCTGTGGATCCGCCTCGGGTGGATCCGGATCAGCTCCTCGCTGAAGTGCGGCCCCAACGCGTGCGGACCGGTGAGCAGTTCGGCCTCCCCGCGGATGTCGATGCCGCGCACCTGCCACGGGTCGAGGCTGACGATGTCGTCGACGACGAGAGCCACCTTCGGGTTCTGCCGGAGGTTGCGCCACTTCTTGGTCGCCCCCATCGCGTAGCCGCCGATCAGGATCGTCCCGTCGTCCTGCGGGAAGAACCCGACCGGGTTCGCCTGCGGCTGCCCATGGGCGTCGACTGTGGCCAGCCGTCCCAGCCGCTGCGACGTCAGGTAGGCGCGTTCCCGCTCGCTGAATTCGGTCATGGCAGCAGCCAAACACTCCTGTGCCCGGGGCGCATCGGGTTCTGGCCCCGGGGCCGGAGAAGGAGCCCGGTGCGCCCGAGGGTGTGACGGCGTGTTGGGGTGGACGGCGGCTGGGAACCCATGGCCCCATGACTCGAGCGATCAAGGTCCGGTATCTGCTGGCCGCCCTGGTGACAGCCGTGGCGCCCGCCCCGCCGACGGCGGCCGCCGCCACCGGTCCCGGACCCGCCCGGGCCCTCGACGGCCCCCGTCACGCCGCCCCGGGCGACGACCTCGTGGCCCGGCGCGGCCGTGCGCCGGACCACCCGGCCGACGGCTATGACCCCGAGCGCGACGCCCGGCCGCACGACTTCCGGCTCCGCGACGCCCTCCTCGGCGGCGCACCGGCCCGCGGTGCGGCCCTCGCCGCCGCGTCGGCCACCCGCGGCGCGGCCCTCGACGCCGGTCCTGCGGCTCCGCTCACCGGCCGCGCGGTTCCCGCCGCCGGTCCTGCGGCCCGGGTCGGGGTCTTCCCCGCCGGTCTCGCGGCCCGCCGTCGGGCGCCCGTGGCCGTTCTCCCGGCCCTGGGCGCCCCCGGCGTGCTCCACGGGACCCTCGGCGCCGATCCGTTGCCGCCCACCCCCTCCGTCACCGCGGCCCTGACGTCCGGGGTCCTGCGCCCCGCCGCCCGGGACTGGACCGGCACCTGGGAGGCCGCGCCCTCCGGGACCGTGCCGGGGCTGCCCGGTGCCTCCGTGCGCAACGTGGTGCACACGAGCGTCGGCGGCAGCGCGGTCCGGGTCCGGATCACCAACCGGCTCGGCACCGCGCCCCTGCGACTCGGCGCCCTCAGCGTCGCGTTGCGGAAGCCCGGCGCGACCGTGAGCGCGGACGCCGTCGCGGGCTCGCTGCGCACCGCCACCTTCGCGGGCGCGGAGTCGGCTCTCGTCCCGGCGGGCCGGGACCTGATCAGCGACCCCGTACGGCTGCGCGTGCCGGCCGGTGCCGATCTGCTGATCTCGGTGCACACCCCGGCCGACTCGGGCCCGGCGACGTACCACCGCGCCGCCCTCCAGACCAACTTCCTCGCCCGGCACGGCGATCACACCCGTGACGAGAACGGCCGCGCGTACACCGCCACGCTCGGCAACTGGTACTACGTGACCGGCGTCGACGTGTTCGACGCGCCCGCCGTGGGGAGCGTGGTCGCCCTCGGGGACTCCATCACCGACGGCACCGGGTCGACGTTCGGTGCCCACCACCGCTGGCCCGACCGGCTCGCCGAGCGGCTGCGCGGCCTGCCACCCGGCCGCCGGCTCGGCGTCCTCAACGCCGGGATCGCGGGAAACCGCCTGCTGCGCGCGGGCGTCGGACCCGACGCGCTCTCCCGGCTCGACGCGGACGTCCTCTCCCGCAGCGGGGTGCGCGCCCTGATCGTGCTGGAGGGCGTCAACGACATCAAGGGCACGCCGGAACAACTCGACCCCGGAGCCTTCGAGGACGCGTACCGGCGCATCGTCAGCCGTGCCCACGCCCGCGGCATCCGCGTCATCGGCGCCACGATCACCCCGTACGGCGGGCACGGCGCCCATACGCGGGCCCGGGAGACCGCGCGGCAGGCGGTCAACGCCGTCATCCGCGCGGGCGGCCTCTTCGACGCTGTCGCCGACTTCGACGCCGCCGTCCGCGACCCCGGCCGGCCGTCCCGTATCCGCCCGGCCTACGACCCCGGCGACCACCTCCACTTCAACGACGCCGGGATGCGGGCCCTGGCCGACACCGTCGACCTCGCCACCCTCACCCCGCGCAGCGTCCTGCGCTGAGCCCGGCCGACCGCTCAGCCCCAGATCACCGCCGCCACCCACGCGCCCGCGATCAGCAGGCAGGCGAACAGCTCCGTCAGCACGCTCCAGCCGCCCGACCGCATCGCCGTACGCAACGCGGCCACCGCCTCTCCGCGCCGCCCGAGCCGCAGCCGCTCCGAGAGATAGACCCCGCCCATGAAACCGGGCACGGCGCCGAGCACCGGCAGGACGACGAAGCCGAGCAGCGCGCCGCAGCCGGCGTACACCCCCATGCGGACCGTGGCGCCGCTCGCGCGCAGCCGGCGCGGGGGCATCGCCCACCGGCTCGCCAGCGACAGCAGCAGGACCACCGTCGCGCCCACGAGCACGATCCAGGACAGCCTGCGCGGATCCTCCAGCGCCCACCACAGGACCGCGGCCCAGACGAGCCAGGAACCCGGGACGCCGGGCACCAGTACTCCGGCCAGGCCGAGCAGGATCACCACGCCGACCAGCAGGAGCTCCCACACTCCCATCTGTCCAGGGTGCGGGAGAACCGGCGAAACCGCAGGTCAGTCCTGCCGCTCCCGGGCCACCCAGGCCCTCTCGTACGCATGCCAGCCGAGCTGGAGCCGGGTCGTCACGCCCGTCAGCTCCATCAGCCGCTTCACCCGGCGCTGCACGGTCCGCAGCCCCAGATCGAGCTGCTTGGCGACGCTCGCGTCGGTCAGCCCGGCGAGCAGCAGCGAGAGGATCTCCAGGTCGGTGCCGTCCGGGCCGTCCGGTTGCTGCTCGGCCACGCCCCCGCTGCCGCTGCCGAGCCGCAGCGGCAGCGCCTCCCGCCACACCGACTCGAACAGCCCCGACAGCAGTTCCAGGAGTCCGCTCGCGTGCACCACCAGGGCGGCGGGCTCGGCGGTGTGCGAGGTCAGCGGCACCATGGCGAGCGTACGGTCGGCGATCACCAGCTTGGTCGGCACCGTGTCCACCACCCGCACCTGCTCGTCCCGGCCGAGGGCGGCGGTCAGCTCGGTGATCCCGGTGGGCAGGTCGAGCACCGCCCGCTCCACCACCACGCGATACGCGACACCACGGTCGGCGGCCTGCTTCTCGGCGTCGTTGTCCGTCCCCGACACGACCACGGGCTTCCCGGTGACCAGCGCGCACACCTCCTCGGTCGCGCCCAGCTGGAGCTGGAGGAACCGCTGCGCGACCGCCGCGGCACCGATCACCACCTCGACCAGGTCGTGCACGGCCGGCTCGGCGGCCTGCGCCCGGTACTCCTCGGCGAGCAGCGCCGCCGCCAGCTCGGCCTTCTCCAGCTCGTGCCGCTGCTGAGTGAGCAGCGCGCCCAGCGCCACCCCGGGCGGCGCCGCGACCCACCGTCCTGGCCGGGCCGTCGACTGCGCCGCCAGACCGTGCCGCTCCAGGCGGCGCAGGGCGCGCTCCGTGTCGTACTCGCCGAGCGTGAGCCGGCGCGCGAGATCGGGCACGTCGGCGGCCCCCACCGACACCAGCGCCCGGTACGCCGACTCGTGCGTCTCGTCCAGACCTATCGCTCCCAGCATGCGCGGGCGTCCCTCCCCAAGGATCCGTGGCGGCCGGCCCGTGGCGGAAAGCGGCCACGGCGCAAAACCGCCTCGGCACATCATCGCCGTACCACCCGTCTCTCTGACAAGGTGACGCCACCGGGTACCGATCACCGCCCGTGATGCCCGGCTCGGCTCCGCCTGGCCTGCGCGGACGCGGAGGTGGGGCTTCTCGTGACCGTGACCACGCATCACAGCGGAGCCTCAGGGAACCAGGTCACACTCAGGGCCGGGACGACCTCCGCGCGGGGCGAACCGGTCCTCAAGACCGTGACTCGGGCCCACGATGCACGTGGGCCCCGGTCACTCCGGCGCCGCCGGGCGGTTCTCCCGTGGGGGGTGGGACCGCCCGGCGGTTTCGCGCAGGGGTGTTCGAGCCACTCGCCCGTCCGTCGTCCGACACGCCGTTCGACGGTCTCCGTCGGCCGGTTTTTCGTGATGCACCGTTTCCTTCCGGCCCCCGCGGTGGACAATTACCGGCATGAGCCAGCAGGGGGAGAGGCCCGCCGGGCACGAGGACGACTGGTGGGGCCAGCTGTACGACGACGCCACCGGAGACACGGGGCCCGCGGCCGCCGCCGACTCCCTCGACGACCGGTTCGCGTCGGCGGCGGACACGGTGGGGGGTGGTCCGGCGCCGGGCGCGCCGGCCGACGAGGCGCCGCCCCGGCCGGCGGAGACGCGCGGAGTACCGGAACAGCGGACCGGCGGCTCCGGACGCCCGTCCGCGGACCCCGGAGCGCGCGGTGACGCGCTCGGCCCGGGGTCGCGCGGTGACGCGCTCCACGGCGAGCGCGGGCCGGTGACCGGTGCGTCCGGCGGCGCCTCTGCCGAAGTCCCGCCCCGCCCCGCCGCCGCGCCGACGCCCTTTGCCACCCCTGCCGGGGCTCAGCCCCCTCACGACAGCCCCCCGCCCCCCGCCGTGGCCCCGCGACCGCCCACCGAAGACCCCCGACCCGCCGCCGGTACGCCCCTCACGGACGGTCCGCGAGCCCCGGGCCGCGTCCCGCCCACTGACGGCCCGCGTCCGCCCGCCGAGGGTCCGCTTGCCGAGGGTGCGCGTCCGCCGGTCGACGGTCCGCCTCCGCCCGTGGACGGCCCGCGTCCGCGCGTCGAGGGTGCGCGTCCGCCTGTCGAGGGTGCGCGTCCGCCGGTCGACGGTCCGCCTCCGCCCGTGGACGGCCCGCGTCCGCTTGCCGATGGTCCGCGCCCGCCTGTCGAGGGTCCGCCTCCGCCGGTCGACGGTCCGCGTCCGCCGGTCGAGGGTCCGCGTCCGCCCGTGGACGGTCCGCGTCCGCGCGTCGAGGGTCCGCGTCCGCCGGTCGAGGGTCCGCGTCCGCCCGTGGACGGTCCGCGTCCGCGCGTCGAGGGTGCGCGTCCGCCTGTCGAGGGTGCGCGTCCGCCGGTCGACGGTCCGCCTCCGCCCGTGGACGGCCCGCGTCCGCGCGTCGAGGGTGCGCGTCCGCCTGTCGAGGGTGCGCGTCCGCCGGTCGACGGTCCGCCTCCGCCCGTGGACGGCCCGCGTCCCCCTGCCGACGGTCCGCCTCCGCGCGTCGAGGGTGCACGTCCGCCAGTCGACGGTCCGCGTCCGCCTGCCGATGGTCGCCCGCCCGTCGATGGTCCGCCTCGGCCCGTCGACGGTCCGCCTCGGCCCGTCGACGGCGCGCGTCCGCCTGCCGGTGGTCCGCCTCCGCCCACCGGCGGTCCGCGACCCCAAGTCGCTTCCGAGCCGCAGCCGGGCCAGGTACCGTCACCCCCACGCCACGCCCCCGCCATGCCCGCCGACGCGGCCCCGGCTCCCGTCGGTCCGACGTCCACCGGCGGTCCGCAGGCCCCCGGTCATGCCCCGCCCCCCGCCGGCCCGCGGCCCCCCGCCGGGCCCCCGCCCGCCGGCTTCCTGCCCGTCGAGCGGGCGCAGGCTCCCGCGCGTCCCGGGGCGCCGGAGCAGGGCGTCCCGGTCCCGTCGGCGTCGTTCGGGCCGGTCGGGGGCCAGGCATGGCCGTCCCTCGCGGACGCCGGACCGCCCGAGTCCGCTCCCGGCCCCGGCGCCCCCGCAGGGCCGGCCCCCGTCGGCCACGTGGGGTCCGGGCCGCCCACCTACGACGCCGAGCCCACCGCGCTGCCGCCCGCCGATCCGGACGAGCTGGCGGACCTCGTCGCCGACACGGTGCTGGACGGGGCCCAGTACGGCGCGTGCACCCTGCGCGCGGTCTCCGTGCGCGGGGACTCCGCGCGGTACCGGGGCGAGCCGCGCCGGGACTCGCTGCTCACCGCCCGCTTCGGGACGGGTGAGAACGCGCTCGTGCTGGTGGCGATGGCGACCGGCACCCGGGCCGCGCCCGGCGCGCACCGGGCCGCGGCGGAGGCGTGCCGGTGGATCGGCCGGGCCGTGGGGCGCAGCCACGCGCGGCTGGCCGAGGACATCCGGGCGGGCCGGCGCGGTGACCTGAAGTCGGGACTGCAACGGCTGACCGACCGCAGTCTCGGCAAGCTGCGGGCCGCCGCGGCCGAACAGGGCGTCGAGCCGGAGGAGTACACAGCCGGCCTGCGCTGCCTCCTGCTGCCCGCGGATCCGGACTGCCGTACGCGCGTCTTCTTCGGCGTCGGCACCGGCGGGCTGTTCCGGCTGCGGGACGGCGAGTGGCAGGACATCGAGCCGCGGGTCACCGAGACCGCGGGGGAGGCCGTCGTCGGGTTCGGCTCGCCGCCCCACGAGACCCCGGAGGGCGACCGGCTCACCATGGATCTCGGTATCGCGACGCCCCCGAGCCCGTACGAGCCGGCGCCCCGGCCGCCCCGCGCCCCCTTCCGCTTCCGTGCCTCCGTCGCCCGCCCGGGTGACACGCTGCTGCTGTGCACGAGCGGCCTGGCGGAGCCCCTGCGCGGCGAACCCGAGCTGGCCGCCCATCTGACCAGGCGCTGGTCCACGAGCGAGCCGCCCGGTCTCGCGGCGTTCTTCGCGGACAGCCAGGTCAGGGTCAAGGGGTACGCCGACGACCGGACCGCCGCGGCCGTTTGGGAGGCGTAACACCCACGCCTGTGGATTCATGGAACCCGAAGGGATCTCCGGAGACCGAAGGGCACGTGAAGTCATGGCCAAGCAGAACGTCGCCGAGCAGTTCGTCGACATCCTCGTCCGGGCGGGCGTCAAGCGGCTCTACGGGGTCGTCGGCGACAGCCTCAACCCGGTCGTGGACGCCGTCCGGCGCACCCCGGCCATCGACTGGATCCACGTCCGGCACGAGGAGACCGCCGCGTTCGCCGCGGGCGCGGAGGCACAGATCACCGGGAACCTCGCGGCGTGCGCCGGTTCCTGCGGCCCCGGCAACCTGCACCTCATCAACGGCCTGTACGACGCCCACCGCTCCATGGCGCCCGTCCTCGCCCTCGCCTCGCACATCCCGTCCAGCGAGATCGGGCTCGGGTACTTCCAGGAGACCCACCCGCAGCAGCTGTTCCGGGAGTGCAGCCACTACAGCGAGATGATCTCCAGTCCGCAGCAGATGCCCCGGCTGCTGCACACGGCGATCCAGAACGCCGTCGGGCGCAGCGGCGTGAGCGTCGTGACGCTGCCCGGCGACATCGCGGACCTGCCCGCACCCGAGAAGGCCGCCGGGACAGCGCTCGTCACCTCCCGGCCGAGCGTGCGCCCCGGCGACGCGGAGATCGGCCGGCTCGTCGCGATGATCGACGCGGCCGACAAGGTCACCCTGTTCTGCGGCAGCGGCACGGCGGGTGCGCACGCCGAGGTCATGGAGTTCGCCGAGAAGATCAAGTCGCCGGTGGGGCACGCGCTGCGCGGCAAGGAATGGATTCAGTACGACAATCCCTTCGACGTCGGCATGAGCGGTCTGCTCGGCTACGGCGCCGCCTACGAGGCCACCCACGAGTGCGACCTCCTCATCCTGCTCGGCACCGACTTCCCGTACAACGCCTTCCTGCCCGACGACGTCAAGATCGCCCAGGTCGACGTGCGTCCCGAACATCTGGGCCGCCGCTCCAGACTCGACCTCGCGGTGTGGGGCGATGTGCGCGAGACGCTGCGGTGTCTGACGCCCCGGGTGAAGACCAAGAAGAACCGGCGCTTCCTGGACAAGATGCTGAAGAAGCACGCCGACGCGCTGGAAGGGGTCGTCAAGGCGTACACCCGGAAGGTCGACAAGCACGTCCCGATCCATCCCGAGTACGTCGCCTCGGTCCTCGACGAGATCGCCGACGACGACGCGGTGTTCACCGTCGACACCGGCATGTGCAACGTGTGGGCGGCGCGCTACATCTCGCCCAACGGCCGCCGCCGGGTCATCGGCTCCTTCTCGCACGGCTCGATGGCGAACGCCCTGCCGATGGCGATCGGCGCCCAGTTCACCGACCGCGGCCGCCAGGTCGTCTCGATGTCCGGCGACGGCGGATTCGCCATGCTGATGGGCGACTTCCTCACCCTCGTCCAGTACGACCTGCCGGTGAAGGTCGTCCTCTTCAACAACTCCTCGCTCGGGATGGTGGAGTTGGAGATGCTGGTCGCCGGACTGCCCGCGCACGGCACGGCGAACAAGAACCCGGACTTCGCCGCCGTCGCCCGGGCCTGCGGGGCCTACGGGGTCCGCGTCGAGAAGCCCAAGCAGCTCGCGGGCGCGCTCAAGGACGCCTTCCGGCACAAGGGGCCCGCGCTCGTCGACGTCGTCACCGATCCCAACGCCCTGTCGATTCCACCGAAGATCAGTGCCGAGATGGTCACGGGCTTCGCCCTGTCCGCCTCGAAGATCGTCCTCGACGGCGGCGTGGGCCGCATGCTGCAGATGGCCCGCTCCAACCTGCGCAACGTCCCGAGGCCCTGAACGCCTCCACGTCATCTACGACTCGGTCAGCAGACGCGCGTCGGCGGTTGGGGCGATGCCGGGTGGTCCGCGCGTCAACGGGGAGCCCCGGCGCGAGGGGGTGCCGAACCGCCTGTTCGTCCGGCGCGTCCACTCCGCGGACGCGCCGGTTCACCGGCCGTCGACGGCCGGTCCCTACCGGGGGCCGGTGCACGGGCCCGCCCAAATGGTGCGGAAAGCACGTCAGTTGCCTAGCCCGGGCAGACCCGCAGCGGGACCAGCCGGCCTCGCCGCTCAGGACGGCCCTGCCCCGGGGCGGCACTTCCCCGGTGACGCGCCGGGAACCCGCCGGTGTCCGGCAGGTGATTGCCGGCCCGGGATGACTGTCGCCGTCCGGGGGAGGGCATGGATCCCCGTGAACGTGTTCGAGCAGGAAGGAAACCGACATCGGTGTGCGGGCGGGGGTCATGAAGAGGCAGGCACGTGCGGGTGGTCCGGTGACACGGGGGACATCCGCGGCGAGGACAGTGGAGGAGACGGTCGACGACGGTCCGCAGAAGGCGGGAGCGACGCAGCTCCGGCGCAGGCTGGGACGGGGGGACCTCCGGGCGGTGCCGGAGGTCCGCGGAGCACTGAGGGAGCTGTTACGGCACTGGGGGAGACCGGGCCACTCGGAGACGGCGGAGCTGCTGACCAGCGAGCTCGTGACCAACGCCCTGATCCACACGGACCATGACGCGCTGCTGACCGCCACCGTCTCACCGCACGCGCTGCGCGTGGAGGTACGGGACTTCGTGGGACGCAGGCCACGGCTGCGGGTACCGATCGCCGACGACGGTACGCACGGCCGGGGCCTCGTGCTCGTGCAGTCCCTGGCCGACGCCTGGGGCGTCCGGGTGCACGGCGTGGGCAAGGTGGTGTGGTTCGAACTGGAGGGGGGGGGGGGGGGGGGGGGGGGGGGGGGCCCCCCCCCCCGGGGGGGGGGGGGGGGGGGGGGGGGGAGGGGGGGGCGGGGGGGGGGGGCGTGGACTCGCTTCCCCTCCCTCCGCCGTCAAAGACAAACAAGGGAAAGTACGGC